>JBGALP010000127.1:0-13803 GCA_044223805.1 Agriterribacter sp. | reverse complement strand
TTTATCTTTCGTTTCTTGAGTGATATAATTAGCAGCTTCTCCGATAATTTCAATTTGCTTGATAGAAGCAAATCTCATCATGGAATTTTCAAGAAATGAATCGAAATTAGCTTGAGAAGTATAACGTTCAATTTCACTAATGGATTCTAAAATGTGAAGAAGCCTTTGTTTGTCACCAATTTTACCTTTCATAAATCAACATCTTATCATTATTTATAAAAGGAAGTATATACTTTGAGACGGCATTGCTTGAAATGAGATCAACCTTCTTATGAAGTTTATCTTCAAGATCTAATTTCATATTTACAAAGCCCAGACCAATATGCTTACTGTAATCAAGTTCAACTAAAATGTCAATGTCGCTATCATTGGATGACTCGTCTCTTGAAAATGAACCAAATAGAAAAGCTCTCAAAACTGGTTTGTCCTGAAAGTAATCCTGAATGGCTTTTATTTCATGATTGGATAGTTTCATTATTTGAAGATAAGACTTTCTCATTAAGCTTTGAATCATTGCCGCTAACTAATATGCGGTTCTATGTAATGCTATGTCCAAATAAGGCTCAGCTATCTGTCATTTTTCCTTATGCGGAACAATCAACATAGCAATAGACATACTGAAACTTAAACGAATACTGTTGTTACTTGTATATTCTGTTAACATTACTTTTCGTCCATCATGATTTACTGAGAAAATATCCACCTGTTTATACTTTTTAAAGTTGTCAGGCAATAGATACATCTGATTTTCTACTGCGGTTTTGCTATAGATTAAATATGAAGGTGCTGACATCCACAAAGCCGGTATATTTACACTGTTATCATCTGCCAGCAGTTTTCCATTTTGTGTAAGGGTGTATTTCCCATCTTCAATCATGGATTCCACCCCATTAGAGAATACTGCTTTCTTAAAATCTTTTCCTTTTACAACATATAATCGTTTCAGCCGGTTGAGATAATACCATACGGCTGTATTCATCATAAATTGTTCAGGAAATTTTGCCAGTTCTTTGGGATCTTCTTTAATAATGTCTTCACCGTGCATACTGCTACCAAATATTTTTCCCCACTCTTCATTGTCAACACCACCGGCATAATATGAGGCTGGATACTTTAAATAATCTTCCGCACTCCGTATAAACCACCACGCCATCGGCTGTAGTCCGGCAAAATCACTTTCACGCAAAAAGTCAACGCCTTCGCTGGTTACATCAACGCCCTTTGAAGCCCAGTATCTGAATATTTTTTCCTGTGCCGCTGTTTCATCTGCTACCGTAAAATTCAGGTATGGGCTCGTTGGTCGCTTATCAAAATTAAGATAGGCTTTACCGTTACTATCTACCGCAGGTAATGGCGGCCAGGTGTGAAAGGCATCAATGTGAATGGTGCCGGCCTGTTGAATGGGCAATAATTTGCAAAGGCTGTCAATCCTTTTTTTTGTGTACCCCATCTTCCATTCCTGTGCGTAACTGATAGGATAGCCCCATTCGCCGGCAAGTAATGAGCCATCTTTTTTCTTCGCTATAATATTGTGTCGCACATATTCATCCCACAACGGACTATCTTCATATGCATCAAACATATTAATATGCAGGCTTACCATAGTGTGGTATTGTTTTGCTTCCTGCATGAGCCAGCGGATGCTTTCCAGCGCGTTTTTATCCTGCGGACGTTTTAACCTTTCATTGCCTTCAAAAAAGGCCGGATATTTTGAATCGTGGCCGTTATACTGCCAGCCTACGAGGTAAATAATCTTTGGAATGCCTAATGTAATGTTGTCTATTTTCTTTATTACTTCCAGTGCGTCGGTTACGGTAAGGTATACTGTACTTTTCCCATTGTCTTTTCTTTTATTCTTTCCATCAAACTCTGCCTGCGATAAAAATAATTTCATCGTTAGTGTTTGATCATACTGATGCTTCCATGGCACTTTTGAAACCGGTTTTGTTTTTGGTGCCCATATCGTATCGTTTTGGGCGAAGCTTTGTTGTATGCTTATGTATACAAAGAATAATACTTGAAAGAAAGTTTTTGAGAAACGCGATGTGTAGATCATTTTACCTGTTGATGTCGTATAAAGATATATAACGGGCGCAACTTTATCCTCTATCTTTATTCTTTATTCTTTATTGATTATAGTAGTCTAAACGGTCTGATGAGTTTTGTACAGTTATGCGATGTTCAGCAAAGCTGCCTGTTTATTGTTTTTGATATGCAGGATCTCTTTTAAGTGTATCAAGCAATACTAAACCTGTATCGGTTACTTCAAATAATTGCCAGGTATTGCTATCAATTTCTTTAAGGTGATAGCTTTTCAGTTTTTTTATCTCGCCATAAAAATCACAGGTCCCGTAAGCAAGCATCTTTTTTGTTTCAAATGAAAAAGCATTCGAGGCGCGTGCATTTTCCCAGGTTTTTAATGCTTTAAAGATGTCGTATTTTTTAGGGCATGCCTCTATATTTTTCTGATTTATATTCAACATAAATGTAGCGCCCACGCCAACAGAAAGTGCCATTATGTTTTCATACATCTGAACATCAGAATTTGCACTGATATCAAAATTAATTCCGAATGTGGCAGGAAAATAATTAGAAAAAGTAACCGCCCTCACATCTTTACCCTGTATATTCCATTGCCTTTTATCTGTAAAATACATATTCGTTCCTCCTCCCACGTTATATACGCTTTGGTAATGCCACGATCCTTCACTTAATGTTGCTCCCATTATCCGTACATCTGGAATGCCTGCCGCTGCTGCTTTTTCAAATAAAATGCGGTGGAATCTTTTCACTGCATAATATCCATGTCCCTGGTTAAAAAACCATTCCTGTCCATCCCAATCAATATAATATATTCCATTTATCCGGCTCACTTCGGCATAGTACTTTGCTATTTCATCCTGTAAATACATATTAGGCTGTAATCCTTCATAACCATATTCCAATGTAGGCTGCAGTTTATATATAGCATCGTCTTTCACATGCGCAACGGCTTTTGTGTTCCAATAACCTCGTGTAACATGCAGCAATGTATATGGCGCCGTATGAGATACACCCAAGTAATGGATTAGTTCTTTGCCGATTTTAATCATATTTAGAGATGGGGCATGTCCTTCCCACGAACTGATCTCTTCCAGATATGTATTATCATTCACTACAATATTAGTATCGGTGGCAGAAATATTTTTTTCCAGTATTCTTTGCTGAAGGTATAACAGGCTATCACTTGGTACCGGGCTTACATCTTTGGTTCCATTAGCAAGCGATTGGGTTACGGTGTGTCTGCCAATCCAGATTCCTTTTGCGTTAGAAAGATCTGAAAATGCTTTTTGAGAAAGATTGCCGGACGATAATTGCAGCGGTTTTACAGAAAAATCTTTTCCATCAATATATCCATTGTCGCCACGATCAGGTCTGAAATAAGGTTGATCTTCCAGTTGTATGGCTTTAAAGCCGAGCTGTTTTACATACGAAATCGTGCTGTCATATAAGCCTCCTGAAGTAGATACATCATTTACATATGCCGCCGGATCTTTAATCCATTTTCCATTTACGGTAGGATAGGGAAGATGTTCATGCAAAACAATGTCTTTTATAACGTGCATTAATGCTATGCTATCCGGACTACCCCACAATGCAATGGATGAACCAATAAAATCTACACCAGGTAAAGCCTGTACATGCTGATGATTGGGCTTATTGGTTTCCATATGGGGTATTAATGAAAAGAGAATATCCCGTGGTTTGCGTCTGTCAACCGCGTGATATTGTATAGAAATGCTGCCGGAGCTGTCAACCATGGCAGTATTGCCATATAAAATTCTGAAATATAGTTCTGGTCTTGAATAAAAAGCCACATCGCTTATGCCATCTCCACCAATAGGGAAAACCTGGCTTTCGTGTAAATCTGCAGGTAGGGGAAATCGTGAGGGATCGGGACTATGTACAACATATTCAAAAGGTGCGGCATCGCCTACGGTACTGGCAAAGCCACCGGTTGTTTGATCATTTAGTGCTAAGGCACCTATAGCATAATTTACAGCGCTTGCCGTGTCACGCGCTACACCTATAATTTCGCCAAAAAGGTTTTTGATGGCAGTATGGTAAGAACCCCACTGGATATCGGTAACATCATTGCGGGGAGAAAGTGACAACAGTGTAAATTTAAAATATTTGCGATAGGTGTTTACTTTAACTATTGCTGTTGATCCATTTTTATATGCAAGCGAGATGAGTGTATCCTTTGATAAATGAACTGATGCCGACTGAGGAAAGTAGTATTGTTTTTTTTGATAATTGTACAGACAT
This sequence comes from Agriterribacter sp., assembly GCA_044223805.1. Classification (GTDB taxonomy): domain Bacteria; phylum Bacteroidota; class Bacteroidia; order Chitinophagales; family Chitinophagaceae; genus Agriterribacter. The sequence goes on along the minus strand of JBGALP010000127.1, from coordinate 9,495 downwards.
AACAAAGGAGAAGGTTTATCCGCGACAGCAAATTCAACGGCAGGCGATCTGGTTATATTTTTCATGCTGGTGATATAACCGGTATTTTTATTGATTCTGATTTCAAAATAAGCTGTCTTTATACTGAACTGCTGTTGCGCGAAACTGTTTGTAAATAAAATGAAAGGAAGAAAAAAAATAAAGAAAGCTATACAGATGCTATGTTGTTGATTTTTCATAATTGTTTCGGACCATTGAATGGGCATCAATCATTAGTGGTAATGATTGATGCCCGGCATATTATCAATTTTTCAAGAATAATACTCCGTGAAAATTTACAGTTTCTGAAACGCATTTCTCAAAGCCTGCACAATCATGTCACATTCAGCTTTGGTAAGAATCAATGAAGGGCGCATCGTAATAATATTACCTTCAATCACTTTAAAGGCAATACCTTGTTCAAGGCAATCATACATTACCTGTTCCGCTTCTTTTTCTGCTCTTGCCTTAGTAACAAGATCTTTTATAAGATCAACACCGATGTGAAACCCTTTTCCGGCTACATTGCCAACAATGGGGAACTCTTTTTTTAATTCGTTCAGCGATTGCATAAGATAATCTCCCAGCTTCGCCGCGTTTTCAACGAGTTTGTATTTTTCTATGTATTCAATAGCCGCAAGCCCTGCTGTACAACTGAGCGGGTTTTTTTCGTGCGTGAAATGCCCTATGGAACGATGTTGTAAGACATTGTATTTTTCTTTAGTAACTATTCCGGCTAGTGGCAATAAACCACCACCCAGCGATTTGCCTAGTACCAGCACATCGGGCGTTACAAAATGTTCGCTCGCGAACCATTTACCTGTGCGGCCAAGTCCTTCGATAATTTCGTCAAATATGAGCAGGATGCCATATGCATCACAAATCTTTCTTACTTCATTCCAATAATAAGGAGAGGGCACCACAGGGGTAGAAGAAATAGGTTCTGCTATTATAGCTGCTACATCTGGATTTCTTTTCAGAATAATTTTTATCTGCCGCAGATAAGCTTCATCAATTTGCTGCTGATCGGTCAATCCCCATGGATTGCGGTAGTAGTTAGGGAATTCAACATGAAAAGCGCCAGGCACCATCGGACCCTGTCCATTAGTAAAATGTTCCTCACCGCCAACCGTAGAAGCCTGAAAGCCATTGCCATGATAAGAGTCCCAGTAAGATATGGTTTTCCATCTGCCGGTTACATGTTTCGCCAGCGATATCGCCATTTCTATAGCTTCGGAGCCGCCAGGGCAAAACAACACACGGTCTAAATCATCAGGTGTAACGCTTACCAATTTTTTTGCCAGTTGAACGGCTGGTATATTGGTGTAACGCCGTGGTGTAAACGCTAAACCGTTCTGCAATTGTGCTATTACTGCTTCAATTACTTCCGGATTTGAAAAACCAGCGTTGTGTACGCCGTTGCCGTGCAGGTCGAGGTATTTTTTGCCGGTGAGATCGGTAATATATGCGCCTTCAGTTTTGCTCAGCACATTCATTACCGGGGTTGATAATGCCTGGTGAAGAAAATAGTGCGCGTCTTCGTTTATCCAGTACCGTGTATTATCGTCGAGTGAATCAGTATAGGCCTCCCTGTATGCGCTGACATTATTGTCTCCTTGTTCTGTGGATACGTGTTGCTTAAGTGACATGTGGATTATTTAGTGTTAAAACTTAGGCGAAAGGTAATGCATTAGTGTGGATGATGGAAAATTGGGTAAAAATTTCATACGATAAGCACTGCAATTTTAAGATTGCTTCGGTAAGCTACGCAAACCTCGCAAGGATGGGGAAAGTGTTGATAATTATCGAACAGTTGCGTGTGTAGAAAAGAAGACTAACCCTTCTTATACAACCCAATCATTTCCCTTAAAATAGCATCAATCTTTTTAACAGGAATATCTTTCTGCGCATCAATCAGCAATATTTTCATTCTTGCTCTTTTTTCCTGTAGCAGATCAGGATGATTGATTCTGGCACCTTCTACTATACCAATGTAAGGTTGTTTGTATTTTTTGTGCATCCATAAATAACAGCACATTTTGCCAGCATAGCAATAAAAAGGCATTCCATATTTCCAGGCTTCGGAAATATTTTTGTCTTTACTTAAAATGTGTTCACGCAAAAACTGAAGACAGCTTTTAGCAGGTTCCTGCTGTTGTAAAAAATATTGATCAATCGGGCGGAGAAGCATGAGCAGTATTTTAGTGTACAATCAGTTCACTTTTTAATACCACATTTTCATAAGGTACTGTTCCCTCGGGAGATTTTGTGTTGAGTAATTTAAATAACAATTCCGTAGCTCTCGTTCCTTGTTCAAAAGGAAATTGTTCTACTGATGCTATAGGTGGGAAATCGAGGTAACTGGTAATGGGCCAGTTTGCATAGCTCACCACGCTGATATCTTTATTTATCTTTAATTTTTTCTTTTTAGCAAATTGAATGGTATCAAGTGCCACGGTGTCGTTAAAAGCAAGGATAGCTGTAGGTTTATTTTTAAGTGATAATAATTTCTCCAGCGCCTGTTCAGTGCTTTCTTTTGAAAGATCTGTAGTTACAATGAGCGACTCATGTGTAAGGATTTTTTTTCTTTTATGTGCTTCGTAATAACCTTCTAAACGCTCATTTTTTATATTAAGCGAATGGGGTCCCTGTATATACGCCACCCGTTGGTGTCCTTTGCTGAACAACAATTCCACCGCTTCTATACTGCTATAATATAAACTGCACCACACCGAATTTATATTAGGTACATTAGGTACACGGTCGAAAAACACAACAGGAATTTTATATTTTTCTAATTGCTCAAAATGCTCAATGCTTGTGGTTTGTTTGGAGATAGAAACCAATATGCCATCCACCCTGTGTTTACGCATGGTTTCCAGAATCTTTTCTTCCCGTTCCAGGTTATCGTGGCTTTGTCCTATCAGTACATTATAATTATTCTGGAAAGCCACTTCCTCCACGCCGTTTATCGCCAGCGAAAAATATTCTTCCATCAGATTGGGAAGAATTAATCCTATAGTGAAAGTTTTGCCTTGTTTAAATTGTATAGCGGTTTGGTTAGGCTCATAATTCATTTCCGCCGCCAGCTTTTGTACCTGCATTTTGGTACGCAATCCAATGCTGGGGTGATCGTGCAAGGCGCGGGAAACCGTAGAAATAGAAATGTTCAGCTTTTTAGCTATTTCTTTTATGGTGGGTACCTTTTCGTTCATAATTAAAGGTAACAGCATATTTTTTTTTAACAAAACAAATCGTGCAATCGTTTGTCTGTATTCCTTAGCATTTTATCATGTAGTTTTAAGCTCATTCAACAGCTATATGATGAAAAGAATTTTCGTATTGATGGTTTTACAATTAGGTGGTTTTGTGTTTGCACAGGATGCGAGCTATAGTGCCCGGGGAAAAAATGTATATCCGGATCCCGTTATTGCAACACCCCGTGCCGCTTCAGAATGGACAAAAATGGGCAGTGCAACCATAGTGAGTTTTGCGGGTAGCAGTAAACGTTATGCAAAAGACGTATTACCTGACATTGCAGTACAGCAACAATGGAAAACCACGGCATGGAAAGGGGAGAAAGTACACACCCAATTGCTGTTATGGACAAAACAGCCTTTAAAGGAAGTAAATTTTGCCATTGGTGCATTTAAAAATGCGAAAGGTGAATCAATATCTTCTGCCGGTATTAAAGCAGGTTTTGTGCGTTATGTTATTACAGATGAATTTGCTGACGGTTGCGGATACCGCACGCCGGATAAATTTGATTCTTCGGTCGTGCCAGACGCGATTGATATTATACCAACGATAGCTGTTCAGGCTAATACAGTGCAGCCGGTATGGCTGAGTGTGCAGGTGCCACAACATATAATGCCAGGTTTATATAATGGAAGCATTACCATACACGCAGATAAGGATTATCTTCTTTCGTGCAGTATAGATGTAAAAGATCGAGTGTTACCCCCGCCGGCTGAGTGGACCTTTGATCTTGATCTGTGGCAACACCCTGCTGCAATAGCCCGCGTACATAATGTGCCCCTGTGGAGTGATGAACATTTTGAGTATATGAGAGGCTATTATACTATGCTTGCAGGTGCGGGGCAAAAATGCATTACTACCAGTATTATGAACGAACCCTGGGGACATCAGACCTACGATGATTTTCCAGGTCTTGTTAAATGGATTAAACGCAGCGATGGATCGTGGAGTTATGATTATGCATTGTTTGATAAATACGTATCGTTTGTAATGGATTGCGGTATCAAAAAAAGAATTAATTGTTACAGCATGGTGCCCTGGGCCTTGTCGTTTGCCTATTATGACGAAGCCGCTAAAAAAGATACCGTACTTAAAGCTGCTATTGGTTCAGCGGAATATAACCTGCACTGGACAAATATGCTAAGAAGTTTTACCGCCCATTTAAAAGAAAAGGGCTGGTTTGAGATAAGTACTATAGCAATGGATGAGCGTCCTATGAAAGATTTGCAAATAGTAATATCTATATTAAAAACAATTGATGCAAAATGGAAAGTGGCCCTGGCGGGAAATTATCATCCACAGATAGAAAAATACATTTACGATTATTGTCTTGCTTCCAATCTTTCTTTTCCACCAGCCGTGTTACAGAAAAGGCTAAACGAAGGCAAGCCAAGTACCTATTATACCTGCTGCAGCGAACCGTATCCTAACGGTTTTACTTTTTCGCCCCCGGATGAGCATGTGTGGATTGGTTGGTATGCTGCCTCAAAAGGGTTTACCGGTTACCTGCGCTGGGCCTATAATAGCTGGGTAGCTGATCCTTTAAAAGATTCCCGTTTTAAAACCTGGCCCGCAGGTGATACCTACCAGGTTTATCCAGGTCCAAGAAGTTCCATCCGTTTTGAAAAGTTAATTGAAGGTGTGCAGGATTTTGAAAAGATCAGGATATTAAAAGATGAGTTTACTAAAAAAGGTGACGCGGCTTCTTTAAAAAAGTTGAATGAATTATTGCAGACATTCGATATACAAAAATTAAAAACCGTTCCTGCAAGCGAGATGATTGCGGAGGCGAAGAAAAAGCTGAATGAATGGTAGGGGGAATAGGCTGAATGAATGGTAGGAGAATAGGCAGGAGGCAGGGCAGTAAGGAACGCAGAAGGAAAGGAGGTAGTTGAAATGAAAAAATGTGACGTCTAAAAGTGGATTTGCTTCAGGGCACCGTCCCGTTCGGAAGGAGGAAGGGAGGTTATAGGCAGGAGTAAGGGACAGAAGAAATTGATAAGAAAAATACGTAATTATGCTGCGCTACAGGCTAATGTAATAGTGGACCCATAAAATGATATTATCAATCCATTTTTTAACTGACTAAAATTATATAATGCGATCGTTATTTGTGTTTGCCTTTTTACTTTCCGCTCATTTTCTAAAGGCTCAATCTGCAGGTACTTTACCGGTTTGGAACAGGACAATGGATCAGCAAACTGTTGCAGACTGGCTTGTAAAACCAGTTAATATAAAAGCAAGTGTTTATAAAACCAACGACAATAAGAACCTCGTATTGTATAATGGTCTTGTAAAAAGAATTTTTCGGTTAGCCCCTAACGTGGTATGCGTTGATTATAAAAACATGAGTAACGGTCAGCAATTACTTCGTGCCGTAAAAGCTGAGGGCCGATTGGTAATTAATGGTAACCCTTATAATATAGGCGGATTATATGGACAAAAAGAAAACGCTTATATACAACCGGAATGGATTGACGGCTTAACAAGCAATCCAGACGATTTTCAGTTTGTTTCGTATACAGTTACCGATATAAAACCCTTCATACACTGGAAACCCGGAAAATGGTGGACATTTAATAAAGAACAACCAAAAGGCAAAACGCTTTCTTTTATCTATAAAAATAATTTGCCTGAATTGGGTGGACTTGTAGTAAACGTTAATTATGAACTGTACGATGGCATTCCGCTTATTACCAAATGGCTGAGTATCGAAAATAAAGGCAAAACTTCGGTTAAGCTTAACCGTGTGGTGAATGAAATATTGGCTATTGTTGAAGAAGAAAGCGCGGTAGTAGGCTCACCTGAAGAGATGAAGAAGCAGCATGGTATTTATGTTGAAACCAATTATGCTTTTAATAATGCGATGCGCTATGATATCAGCGACCAAACCACGCATTGGAAAACTGACAGTATATACACATCGCAGGTAAATTATGATTATCGAACGCCCTGCCTGCTGGAAATCTATCCGGATAAAGCGCCGGGCATTGATTTGCAGCCTGGTGAAACATTCCGCTCAGTTCGTACTCAGGAATTGCTGATGGATAGTTATGATAGAGAAAGGAGAGGGCTTACTATCCGGCAGATGTACCGCACTATTGCGCCATGGACCACGGAGAATCCTATATTCATGCACCTGGTAAGCAGGAATGATCAACAGGTACACGCTGCAGTTGATCAATGCGCTGCCACAGGTTATGAAGCGCTGATATTAAGTTTCGGCAGCCATTTGAATATGGAAGATTCTTCTGCCGAAAATTTAAGCAAATGGAAAAAGCTGGCCGATTATGCACATAGTAAGGGCATTAATATAGGCGGTTATTCCTTATTCAGCAGCCGGCGTATTGATGATGAAACAGATGTGGTTGACCCCAGAACCGGTAAACCCGGTGGCGCTTTTTTTGGTAACGCGCCATGTTTTGGTAGCAAGTGGGGGTTGGGCTACAGAGATAAGATCAAACGTTTTTTTACCGCCACCGGTTTTGATATTTGGGAGAACGATGGCCCATATCCTGGTGATGTTTGTGCATCAACTGAACATCCTGGTCATAAAGGTTTAGATGATAGCCAATGGCGACAAATGGAAATTCAGAAAGAATTGTATCGCTGGCTGAATGAGAGAGGCGTTTATATTAACGCGCCTGATTGGTATTTTTTAGATGGTACGCACAAGATAGCAATAGGATATAGGGAAGTAAATTTTTCTCTGCCCAGAGAAAATCAAAAAATATTGAATCGTCAGAATATTTATGATGGCTTGTGGGAAAAAACACCTTCCATGAGTTGGGGCTTTGTGCCACTTACCCGCTACCAGGGTGGTGGCCCCGAAGCTGTGTTGGAGCCGTTAAGTGAACATCTCAAGGATTATGAACAGTTGATGATGCAATATTATGGCTCGGGTGTGCAGGCCTGTTATCGCGGGCCGCGTTTGTACGATACAACCAGCACAAAGCAGGCGGTAATAAAAGTGGTGAATTGGTATAAAAAGTACAGAGACATACTTAACTCAGATATTATACATCTTCGTCGTGCAGACGGCAGGGACTGGGATGGCATTCTGCATGTAAATCCAAAATTACCAACAAAAGGATTGCTGATGCTGTACAATCCGTTAAAAGAAAAAATTACACGAACTATTAAAGTGCCATTGTATTATGCAGGCTTAACTCAAACTGCCAAAATAAGTGAAAAGGAAAAGCCGGCAGTAACGCTACCGCTTACCCGAGAATATGAAGTTACGCTCACCTTTACATTGGAGCCGGAGAGTTATACCTGGTACACTGTTGAATAAGGTATATTGAACTTAACCAATAAAAGATGCCTCAACGAGAAAATTTATGAGGCATCTTTTATTATATGAGAGTCGTAATTATTTACATATATACTCAATTCTTACATCTCTGCTACCCATAGTAGCTTCGTTCCAGTAGCCAATAGTAAATATGTCAATATCTTTCGCCTTAACCGGTAGCTTATTGCTGTTGTATTGGGCGGCTTGCCCGGAAGGTGCGTTTACACTATAATCCTTTGCAATAAACATCCATGTTTTGTGTGTTTGTTTAATGTTTGTTTTATCGGTATAGGTAACCCCCGGTAAAACAAGATTGCCGCTGGAGTTATATGTATAAGTGGTAATTTGATTACCTGGAGCTTCCGCCTGGATAATCCGTCCGTAATTATCTAACGTATACTTATACACTTCAGTTGCAAACTCCGTTTCTCCAAGAATATAGATAGGCCGGTCACGGGTAAAGAAGTCGCCATTTACCATTATAAATGTTGAATCAATAACGGTATTAGCATTCAGATATACATACCTGTGCCAAAAGTCGCCGTAAGTAAAACTGGTGTGTGCGTCCTCAAGGTATCCTGTCAAACGATGCTGACTATCATATTTAAACGCCTTGTTTTTCCAAACTGCAGTTGTTTTACCACCACTGGCATATAAAACAGTTACAGGATCACCATTTGAATTGTAACTGATTTTTGCAGTATCATAAATGTTAGGTCCATCGTTAATAATGTCAAACCATTTGAAAGCGACTTTGTCCACTTTGCAATTGTCTGCTGTGCCATCGGGATGGTCTTTAATGTAATCCCATACTTTCTTACACGACGATAAAGCTAATAGCGAAACAATGCCTGTTAAGGCGAAGAGAGAGGTTGTGATCTTTTGCATTTTTGATCTTTTAAAAGGTTTAATAATGCGGGTGGATTGAATTAATTACTGTAGGTTGAACATAAAATGTCGAAGGGAAAATTAGATCCTAATATACAAGTGCGAAGGATACTGGCAATAATAGTACAAAACACAATTGAACAAAGTGTGCATTGCAATCATTTTTGGAAGTTAATAAATAGCAGGCTTTCTGCCAGATGGCATTGATAATTGGAATTAGAAGGAGTGGTTAAAAGTTAGGGGGTAAGCTGCAATGAGCCGCTAAAGTATACAATAATTTGTATAAACAAATATTATTTTAAAATTATTAAATGCGGTATTTAACATCTGAACTAAATGTAGTAACTGTTGATTGAGGTATTGAAGAAACAGCATAGAGAAATTAAAATAAAAGAGGCCGTCTCATACTTTTGAGACAGCCTCTTTTGCACTTGCCTTTCTGCAGGCGTGTAGCTTCTTTATGCTGCCTTGTTTTGATATATGTGAAACTACAACCGCTATACAAGTATAGTTAAGGCTTTGTATAGGTTATGCGGATGTTTTGTTTATCGTAGAAATCATTTTGGCCATTATAGTACGTATTTCTTACCAGAAAAGGCAAATTGCCGGAGTTGAATTTTACTGGTAGTTTGTTTGCATTAAATTCAGAAGCAGAACCAATAGGTGTGTTTACGCTATAGTTGCGGGTGATGAGCTTAAATACGGCATCTGTCTGGTAAATATTTTTATTGTTCGTGTAAGCAACTCCAGGCAAAACCAGGTTCCCGTTAGTATCATAGGTATACATTTTGGCGGGATAAACATCAGACTCTTCTTTAATTATTCTGCCTTTGTCATCCAGGGTTAAATACAACGCTTCAGGGTAGCCATGATTGCCAACTACCTTCACAAGTTTGCCGTCTTTCAATAACGCTCCGGCATACACAAAAGGAGAGTCAATTACATAATGGTCATTTACATAAGTGTATTTGTGCGCGAATTGACAGCCAATTTCATCCTGGTTATAATAAAGGGCCTCGTCGAAATACGCAACCAGC
>JBGALP010000126.1:0-13886 GCA_044223805.1 Agriterribacter sp. | reverse complement strand
GGGTAAGCCTTATACCATCAGCCGTTTTTACCAGCTTGTGTTCTAAAGGCAAGCTCATGGATTGATTGAAGGTCATGTCGTCTTTTTCTGTATTCGTGCGCCACCATCCAATTTCAATACGACGACCTGTTGGATCATCACTGAAAGTTTGCGGCGCATAAAAATCACGACCATGCTGGTTTTGTAGTTTTCTTTCTTCTTCGGTAAATGTGGTACCGTCAAAACTGCCGATAGCGTATTCTGTATTGGCGCCGGTAAGTACCCATTTTTTTACACCATCCATTCCCTGCACCGGCAGTTCATAAAATTCGGGACATTCAAAAAGATAGCGGTCATTACCTATGCCGCCATAGGTTATGCTTGCGGGGGTCCAGTTTTTAAGATCTGGTGAAGTAAGGAACTGCATACTGTGTTGCTCATTGTTACCACGTTCTACCCAAAACACCATCACCCATTTTTTGGTGGGTTCATGCCAGATTACTTTAGGGTCGCGATTGTCTTTGTTAATGCGCGCTACTGCTGCTTTATCATACCAGTGAAAAGTATGCCCATCGGTAGTCCACGTCATATATTGTCCCCAGCCTCTTGCGCCGGTATGAAACATTACCATTGCCGGTTTTCCGTTTTCTCCTAGTCCGCTGGTATTATTTTTATCAACCACTGCGCCTCCGCTAAATACGGGTCCGCCCTGGTTGGGATGTATGGCATCATCAAGTTCTGTCCAGTGGATGAGGTCTTTGGTTACGGCGTGTCCCCAGGTCATATTGCCCCAACTGCGTCCGTAAGGATTGTGTTGAAAGAACAAGTGGTATTCTCCATTAAAATATACCATGCCGTTAGGATCGTTTGTCCATCCCCGCTTGGGCGAGAAATGAAATTGTGCTCTCAACGTTTCTTTATACTCATTCGGGTTTTTATCTTCATCACTCTGCATAACGGGTTCAAATACTTTTGATGCGGCAGATACTTTATCTACTCTTAACTCTACCTGTTTGTCTTTCCACTCATCAATACGCATGTACGCATACCAATCAGGTTTGTCTTCCGCCAGTTCCATATCCCAAAAGCGGGTGTTAATACCATCTACCCATAATTCAAGATTGCGTTTTGGCGCTCCATTTTTTACGGGTAATACCAGGTATTTTTTTTCAGCCTTAAAATAGGTGCTGATGTTTTTGGTAGGTTGATCTTGTGTAAAACCACACAAGCAAATAGAAAAAAGCAAGGCGGTTGTTAAAAATTTATTCATTATTTTTTGTTTCAGGTTTCAAAATACAAAATTGCAAGTTACAGGTTACAGGTCAAAAGCGGAAGGCGAGGGAGGATGCAGGTACAAGTTTCAGAAAATAGATACTGATAGCTGATTGGCTGATAAATTATCGCTGATACCGCAAAAATCCTTTCTGATTTCCTTCTGTAGCGCTTATTTGAAGAAAAGTATTGCTTTATAAATAGCCGCATCTCATTCTGGGCTGAATCCTGCAGCTGTGGTATCGTTGGCAAAGCCGGTAAAGCTAATTTTACAAACCTGTAGGGCCGTCTTTCTTCAGTTGTAAAAATTCTTTTTCAAATCTCTTTGCATAATCAAATCCCAACTTAAAAATTTCATCAATCTTTTTAGTATCAAAAATGCCATACTTGTTCAATTCATCAGGCTGAATAAAAATATCGCAAAGATGTTTGGAGTTAACTGCTTTGAGCGCCGTAGTCATTCTTACGATGCGTTCTATCATTGCTTTATATCCAGGCGGACCTTCCATGGTACTTATCGGATCTACATTTATGCCGATTATCTTATTGCATAATGGCCTGATTTGTTCTACCGGAAAATTATTCAGAAGACCACCGTCACAGAGGTAAGTATTTTGTTGGTACAATACAGGTTGAAACACCAGTGGAAAACAGCACGAAGACTTTACGGCAAACGAGAGCGAACCTTCGTTGAATATGAGCGATTCGGCGTGTGTAATATCAGTAACAGATACGTGTAGTGGAATTTTAAGTTTTTCAAAACTGTCGTGGGGTATGTATTTTTTGATCAGCTTTTCAAACACCATTGTACTGAACATTCCACCTCTGCTTGTGAAAAAATCTGAATAACTGAAAAGCTTTTCCTTTTTACTTAACTGCAGAACTTCATCCGGGGCATACCCCTGTGCTATAAACGCGCCAATCAATGAACCTACGCTGGCACCTGAAATGATGCCGGGTGTAATACCCATTTCTAAAATATATTTTAATACGCCCAGGTGAGCAACGCCCCTGAACCCGCCGCCGGAAAGTGTAAGGCCAATATTTTTATGTAATGTCATTTTATTAATGCTGAATATACCGTGCAAATTAGCGCTAAACTAATGAATGATTGGTGTTGAAACGCTTTGAATGTATTCCAGATTGTGGTATGTAATGGTTTATGTTGTATTCACAAAAAGAGGTGGATATGTATTTTTTTAGCTGTAAATTTATTTACTCATGCTCTTTACGCTTCTCCTTTTTATACAGGCCGCCAAAGTTTATCCCGAAATGTACATCTGCCTGTTTTGAATTTCCCAAAAGGGCAGTGAGTACGCTGCCGGAACCGATGTAAAAAGGCCCAAAGCGGAATGCAACACCCGCATTGAAATGAGTAAGCTCATTATAACTAAGCGGAAAATAAACACCCATATGCCTGCCTTCAAAACGTGGCGTTAATGAAAAGGAATTATAGTAAAATGAATTGTAACGATTGGATTTTTGAGCAAGGTTGATTTGCCCTGCAGCTTCTACATACAATTTTTTAGTAACCGCATAGTCAATGTTCACCTGCAGGTTAGTGGGCAAGGAAACTTTATAGGAAGCGATATTCTCCTCTTTTTTTGTAAAATAAGGGCTGCCATCAAGATATTTTTTTATTTCTGCCACGCTGCCATCAATATCATCAGGATACCATTTTTCTGTGCCGGACACATGCATATCATAGTTGCCGGATTCATCTGCTTTTGGTGTATATTTTATAGCACCAATATCAAGTAAGGCAATACCGAATTTCAGTTTGTATTTGTTCTGGTTTTCATCAAACTGCGATGCGTCTGGTCTGAACTCGTACACCAAACCTATATCGGCGCCAAACCCGCTGCCATTAAATTTGAAAGCATTATCCGCTTCGAAATTATCAAAATCAATTCCCGCATAACCAATGCCTACAGATCCGCTTGCATTGGAAAGGTATGGAGCCTCATCAGCATCCTTGTTAATAGTTGCATTGAGTTTATTAATGTTAATATAACTATTACCCGTACCTGCAAAGTATTTTAGTGTGAGTCCTCCTTTCAAAAAATGTACACCCTTGTCCATTATTACACGCCCTAATGTAACACCAAAATCAGTCCAGCCATTTACCGTTATTTTTTGATTGTTATTATTGTTAAGATTATAGGGCAATCCTCCATCAATATCGTTATTAATACTCTGGATTAATTTTCCACTTATATTACTCACATTTGCCATCGCTCTTATACGGGTAGTAAAAGCGATTGTTGTTTTTTTGTTGATGCTAAACATAAAGGAAGGCCCAAAGAAATCCACATTAATAGCGCCATTCACGTCTTTGCCCGAATTCCCAAACAAAAGACTATCAGCATCGCCATCAAAACTGTCGCTAATATTTTTTAATGAAAAAGAAGTATTGGTGTTCCCGATGCCGGCATTAACGCCTAAAAGGTTTACGTTCCATCGGTAACGGTTATCTGCTATATTGGCTGGATTGAAGAAAGCGCCATTTACACCAGTATAATTTCCTGAACGGGAGCCCGAAAAGTTTTGCGCCTGCAGGCTTACACAAAAAAATACGGTGAACAATAATACGGCTAACGGTTTCATATAAAGAAGTTTGATTTTGAGTAAAAACCATATAGTGTTATTTCATGGTGTAATGATAAGGCATCTTTTTTAGGTACAATATTACATTACTGTTTAGCAGATCTGTATGCAAAAATATTATCTGCCAATAATGGTAGAAGGGGGTTTTTCCCGTAATTGATGAAGAATTTTCCGTTGCTATGATGGTGTATTGCGCCTGTTTTGATAATGCTTGTGGTTTATCCTGCGTTCAATTTGTAAATTATCTTTATCTGGCATACTATTTTCAATAACATCATGAGTAACTTTATAACACTCAAATCTTATTGATCATTATAAACTTCATGTATGAAAAAGTTTTTCCTCTTTATAATAATCGTTGCCTTTACAATGGCTACCCATGCACAGGATTTAAAAGCAATTGCATACAATGATGGTGCGCAAAAACTGAATGGACTGGTAACAAAAAATACCGGTAAACAATTGCCCGGAGTATTGATATTACCTGCATGGAAAGGAATTGATGATGAAGCGAAAAATGCTGCTATAGCGTTGGAAAAGCAAGGCTATATTGCTTTTGTAGCAGATATATATGGTGAAGGCAATATTCCGGCAGATAATGCATCTGCCGCGAAAACTGCGGGTTCTTATCGCCAGAATTATACAGCATATCAAAAAAGAATTGAACTGGCGCTGGAACAATTAAAAAAAGCCGGTGCTGATGCGGGTAAACTGGCGGTGATTGGTTATTGTTTTGGTGGTACTGGTGCGTTGGAAACAGCGAGGGCTAATTTCCCGGTTAAAGGAGTGATATCTATTCATGGTGGATTGGGTAAGGATAGTACGAGAGCCAATGGATCACTTCCTGTAAAAATATTAATTGAAAACCCGGCCGAAGATCAAAGCGTTACTCCGCAGGTAATGTTAACGATTAAGGAAATGAATGAAGGTAAAGCAGACTGGCAGATTATTACGTATGCGTATACTAAAAACATTAATCGAACTGTATCATCATGACTATAATGCTGTAATGGCAAAGCGTGCATGGGAGCATACGTTAGGATTTTTAAAAGAAACATTGAAATAAGCTATCGGCTATCAGCCATCAGCGGTCAGTGCACTACATGATTTACCGGTGCTGCCCAGGCTGCTGAAATTTAAAATAAACTCAATTGTCAGTTTTATAAGTTATCTTCATGCCGACAGTTTTGAGTTTTATCGCTCTTGTAAACATTTTCTTCTCGCCTTTTTACATCTGCCATTTTCTCAAATATTTTTTACTGAATTATTTTTTATTATGAACATTTATGTATCTAACCTGGGCTACAGTTTCCAGGAAGAAGATTTAAGCAAGCTTTTCGGGGAATATGGCAACGTTTCTTCGGCAACAATTATTACAGATAAATTTACCGGCAAAAGCAAAGGTTTTGGTTTTGTTGAAATGAATGACAACAATGCCGCTGAAACAGCCATCAAAGATATTGACGGCAAAATGATTGACGGCCGTTCTATAAAGGTATCAGAGGCCCGAGCCCGTGTAGAAAGCCGCAGCGGCAGTAGTTCTGCCAAACGTTGGTAGTTAATGCGTGACGGGAGTAAATTAATTGTACACTACTATTTTTATTGTATATGGATATTGAATCAATAGACCGTTATATTAAACACAGCATTCGCAATAGCACAACTATTGATATTCATTTTAAGGGCCGGTCCCAGGTGACTGGTCTTTTTATTCGTGCACATGACTATGATGAGCTTAAATCAAAAAACTTCTGGCGCATAGTGCAAGCTTCGCAACTGCAGAAATGGTCAGAAACCAATGATATCAATATAGCGAGAATATTTAACGGAACCTCCTTTACCTCGCTTACGGAAACGAGAGGGTAAATTATGTAAAGCAACAAAAAAAGACAGCTTTACTATTAAAGATGTCAGTTGCTTTTTATGTATTGTGCCGGAGCAGATGGAAGTACAGCTTGTTGCAAGAAACGAAAACAGAGCTACATTGATTTGGTTTTTAAGATAAATTCAGATACATAGTGTTCGATCTGGCGTGTAAGCTCATGTCTCAACATATTGGTATTTGCATTGCTTTTATATTGGCTGATTGCTTTTTCCGCGGATTGAGCCAATTGTTTTTTTAATTCCTGCAAATACCGCCCCTGCATTTGCTGGAAAACATTTTCGTCCCAGCGACGGTTTAGCCTTTTGGCATGACGTACAAAATCTTCAGTGATGGCCGGGAATAGTCCTGACGCTTCCTTTCTGAATTGTGATACAATAATTTCAATATCTTTTTCCATACCTGCATATTTAAACACGGTAACAAACGGCATTGATGCTCATTCCTGCACCAACCGAAGCAAAAACTATAATGTCTCCCGCAAATATTTCCTGCCCTGTAATTTCTTTTTTTCTTACCATATCATACAGCGTAGGTACAGTGGCTACAGAACTATTCCCTAACCACTGAATATTCATGGGCATTATTCCTGTAGGACAGGTCAAGCCGTATGATTCAAATAATCTCCTGGCAATTTCTTCGTCCATCTTTTCATTAGCCTGGTGTATAAATATCTTTTTAACCTGGTGAATGTCTATCTCACATTTTTCCAGGCAATTTCTTATAGCTGCGGGAACATGCACTAATGCATATTCATATACTTTTCTGCCTTTCATCTTCATATACAACCTGTCGCTATTACAAGTATTGTACGACCTGTCCATATTGATATAATTGAATTCATTGAAGCTATGCGTTAGAGCGCAGGTGCCAAGTATGCCAGCGCCATTCTCCCCGGTTTCAATGTATTCAAGCACACAGGCTCCGGCACCATCAGAAAAAATCATACTGTCTCTGTCGAAAGGATCAATAATGCGTGATAAGGTTTCTGCCCCTATCAGCAATACTTTTTTAGCCATGCCTGCTTTAAAGTATGCTTCAGATTGAATCAATCCCTGTATCCAGCCGGGGCACCCAAAAAGAATATCGTAGGCAATACAACCCGGATTACGGATGCCAAGTTGTTGCTTTACCTTACTGGCAAGCGAGGGCACATTTTGAGATTGCATACGGTGGTGGGCAACATCGCCGAAATTATGCGCAACTATTACCTGGTCTAATGTTTCGGCATCCACGCCACTGTCTTTTAACGCTTGCATTCCTGCAAAAGCCGCAATATCTGATGCATTTAAATGCTCAGGCACATAACGCCTTTCACGAATGCCCGTGATTTTATGAAACTTTTCAATAATAAGTGCCGACGAATCTGCCAGGGGCAAACCCTTATCATTGTAGAAAATATGATCTGCAAAATGTTCATTGGAGCGCAGTACTTCCGGAATATATGATCCTGTACCCGTAATCACTGATTTCATCATAGCATGTAGTATTAGGGAAGAGGTACAAACTGCCACTACGATGTTTTTCATGCAGTGCAATAAGTAAAATCTGAGAGACAAGATATTAAAAAGGTACAACAATTTCCGTTACACTTATTTTCTTTTATAAAAATGATGTAAGCTTCAGTTACATGTTTACCATACTATCCGGCACTGTTGTGCCGCATGCAAGAAGCATTGCAACAAACAATGTATCTTTCTGTTACTAAATTTTGCAAATGAAAGAGCTTATAATAAGGCGGGCTACCATAAATGATCTTGTTACTTTAAAGGAGTTTGAACAGGGACTGATAACAGCGGAGCGATCATTCAATAACCTGGTAAAACCCGATCCCGTTTGTTATTATGCTTTGGATGAAATGCTTACTGATGCGGATATAGATTTTGTAATAGGGGAGATGAATGATACACCTGTTGCCTGTGGGTATTCCCGCATTGAAGAAGCAAAACATTATTATCAGTTTGCACGGCAGGCATATTTAGGAATGATGTATGTATTGCCTGCGTATAGAGGTTTAGGAATCAATGCAGCTATAATGAATGCACTTAAAGAGAAAGCTGAACAACGTGGTGTCAGAGATCTTTGTCTTGAAGTATTCAGCAGCAATAGCCCGGCAATCAACGCTTGTAAAAAGGCAGGCTTTAACAGCCAGATTGTTCAGATGCGGATGAGTTTAGGTTGATTTGACCGCAACAGGGGATTTTCATATATTTGATTCGCAATTCGCAAATTGAGAATTGCGAATCAATATTTGTTAGTATGAGAAAGCACAACGGGATGCGTCCGCAGGATATCATCATTTTATTAAAAATTGTTGCAAAGAATGAAAATAACTGGCAGAACAAGGAGTTGGCCAATCAGCTCTATATCAGTCCTTCCGAGGTTACCGAATCACTGAACCGCAGCGCTGCAGCGGGCTTACTGGACGGCGGCGATCGCAAATCCGTTTATAAGCAGTCGTTGCTCGAATTTATTGAACATGGGCTCCATTATGTTTTTCCGGTTAAGGCAGGTAGCATAGAAAACGGTATTTATACGGCACATTCTCATCCGGTAGTACATAAATACTTTAAAAATGAGTCTGAATACATTTGGCCTAATGCAAAAGGGAAGTACAGGGGATTAATGATTGAACCATTATATGATAAGATGGTGCCTGCTGCACTGGAAGATCCCACATTGTATGCCATGGCCGCGCTTATAGATATTATCAGGATAGGACGGGTACGGGAATGGAAAATTGCCATCGAAGAACTCAAAAAAATGATTGGATGAAGGGAAAGGAAAATATAGAACGCATTAAAGCGGTATATCATGCGCTGGACAATCTGAAAGATGAAGTAGTATTTGTGGGTGGGGCCACCGTTTCTTTGTATGCCGATCGCCAAACAACACAAATTCGACCTACAGATGATGTGGATATTGTGGTGGAAGTAAGTTCACGGAAAGAATACATTGAACTGGAAAAGCAACTTCGTGCGATTGGGTTTCGCAATGATACTACTGCAGGATTTGTCGGCCGTTACATTTTAAATGATCAGCAGTTGGGCGATATTATAATTGATTTTATGGCGACAGAAGAAGGCGTGTTGGGATTTTCGAATCGTTGGTATACAGAAGGATTCGCTACATCTGTTATAAAGTCACTTGATAATGAAACACGCGTAAAAATATTTACAGCTCCGGTTTTCATTGCCACTAAATTTGAGGCTTTTAAAAACAGGGGTAGCGGTGATGGGCGAACAAGCAGTGATTTTGAAGACATTGTATAAGTACTTGAGAACAGGGAAACTATCTGGGAAGAAATAAAGCAATCTTCTGTTGAACTACAACAATACCTGCACGCCGAATTTACTGCTTTACTCCATAACCCTTACTGCCGGGAATGGCTGGCAGTACATTCAGATATTTATCCACCCAGCTCTTATTATATCATGAGCGAAATGAAAGTTTTTGTCAGCAAGTCAGGCACATAATTCAGACCATATAATAGTTTAAAGACCTTGAATATCGGTCGAAATTACAGTTGCATTTTCTGTTATCATTGTAAACCTTTATTTAGTATTGCAACGATTGGTTAACAGCGTACAAAGTTTCCTGTCGCTATCAGCCATTAAAAGTTTTGTGCTATGTATTAGACTATAATCGTGCATGATTATATTTTCGATTTCTGGTGATTGAATATGTTGAATGATGCATAAAATAAAAAACCGGTCAGCTCTATACGAACTACCGGCTATGTTACCCGACCTGGATTCGAACCAAGACACTCAGATCCAGAAACTGATGTACTACCCTTATACTATCGGGCAATGGGCTGCAAATATAATGGCTTTCTCCTTTTTAAAAAACACTTGCCCATATTTGTTTAAAACACCGGAAATCGTAACAAAAACAACTTAAAAAAATGCCTTTTTAAATTGTAGCCCATAATTTGCGTCTTTATAAATCTTCCTGCAACAACCAGAAGATAAAAGAATGTTAGTATGGCACTTTTAGAAAAGCAACTTGTAGTAAAAAAATCAACCCTTCCCAACGCCGGCAAAGGGCTCTTTACAAAAAAAGGCATCGCCAAAGGAACACGCATTGTTGAATATAAAGGAACGGTAACGCGCTGGAAAGAAGTAGACCATAATGAAGGTTCCAATGGATACATTTATTATATTAACCGTAATCATGTAATTAATGCACGTCCGCACAAACAGCATTTAGCCAGGTATGCCAACGACGCCCGCGGGCTTCAAAAAGTAAAAGGACTTACCAATAACGCCGTATATAATACTGATGGGATGAAGGCTTATATAGATGCCACGAAAGATATACCGCCAGGCAGTGAAATTTTAGTTGGTTATGGTAAGGAATACTGGGATGTTATTAAACACAATTTAAAACTCGACACCCAAAAACTTTCGTTTAATTTCCGTTATCTTTCCATTCTTCGCTGTAGAAAAAAAACCCCAATCAGGCTTGGCAGCGTTTTTATAGTGTAAATCAATTGTTACAGCCTTATAGCCAGGAAGGGCTACTACCCTTGTGAATTGCCTTATTGCCTATACATAGCAGAGTTTGATGTAATAAGCAGAATGATTATGCCTTTGCAAGGCATGATTGTTGGCTTTGTAGTATAACGGAAAAAACATAGGATCAACATGAAGATTAACAGCAAAACAAAAGGCGGTAAAGATGTATTATATGATTTGTTCCCCCAAGCCCTCTCCGCGTTAAAGAAAAATATCATTACACCATTGTTTTCTGATAATCTTTTTCAGAAATACGCTGATGAAAAAGCGCCGCTTCGCTCTGAGCTTTTTACATTACAGCAATTAGAGCAACATGCAAAATCGCTTGCGGGCCGCCACATACTTACCATAGGCAAACCATCAGAAAAAATGCTGAAGCGGTTAGGTGAGAATGAACGCATATTGATGGAAGTGCACAACCTGCTTACAGAAACCGTTAAACAAAACAATACTATTGATCCTGCAGGAGAGTGGTTACTGGATAATTTTTATTTAATAGAAGAACAGGTATACACAGGAAAAAAACATTTACCCAAGGGGTATAGCAAAGGGTTGCCTCAGTTAGCTAATGGTGCCTCTGAAGGATTGCCAAGAGTGTATGATATTGTGGTAGAACTGATATCCCATAGCGATGGCAGAGTTGACCTGCAAAGTTTATCGGGATTTATTAATGCATATCAATCGGTAGTTACTTTACAGATAGGCGAATTATGGGCCATCCCTATTATGCTGCGCCTGGCTTTGATTGAAAATATGCGCCGGCTGTCTACACAAATCGCGCTTGATATCCTGCATAAAAACCTGGCAAACTACTGGGCAGACCAGATGATGGAGACTGCGGAAAAGGATCCAAAAGATTTAGTGCTGGTAATAGCCGATATGGCGCGGTCGAAACCTCCTGTTGAAGGATCATTTGTTGCAGAGCTTACAAGGCGGTTACAAGGCAGGGGTTCTAACCTTGCGTTACCACTCAGTTGGATTGAACAACTCTTGTCTGGCACAGGGGTAACCAGTAATGAGTTAGTGCTTATTGAAAACCAGAAACAGGCGGCACGCCAGGTTTCTGTAAGTAACAGTATCAGCAGTCTTCGTTTTTTAAACGCCACCGACTGGAAAAATTTTGTGGAGCAGGAAAGTGCTATTGAAAAGATATTGAGAGAAGATATTAATGGTGTGTATGGCAAAATGGATTTTTATACAAGAGATAATTATCGCCATATAGTTGAAAAAATATCGAAGTATAGTACCTTATCTGAAGCCCAGATAGCAAGAATGGCTATTGATCTGGCTTATAAAAACAGTGCAGATGCTAGGATGAGCCATGTGGGTTATTTTTTGGTTGATAAGGGAGTTAAGCAAATTGAGCAGGCGGTAAAAATAAAATTACCGGCAGCTGAAAAAATAAGAAGAAGCATTATTAATCTTCCTTTGTTTTATTATTTGTCTGCTATTGGTGTAATTGCTTTGCTGCTTGCCTGGGTTTTGATCCGTGCTGGCCTTCATGTATCAATTAATAACTGGTATGCATACCTGCTTACGGCCGCTGCAATTATTGCCGCCACCCAACCTGCTATTGCATTAATTAACTGGTTAAGCAATTTATTAATCAAGCCACAACCTTTGCCCCGTATGGATTTTTCGGAGGGCATACCGGAAGCATGCAAAACACTGGTAGTTATTCCAACAATGTTAACCTCCATTCATGAGATTGATAATCTTATTGAAGCGCTGGAAGTGCGTTTTGTAGCTAACAGGCAGGCTCAACTCTATTTTGCATTGCTTACCGATTTTAGAGATGCAAAAGTAGAACACGCTAAGGATGATGATGAATTATTGAACTATGCCAGGGCGAGGATTATTGAATTGAATGATAAATATGCTCAACCATATCCCGGTACTTTTATGTTCTTTCATCGTCCGCGAAAATGGAATGCTAAAGAAAAAATATGGATGGGCTATGAACGTAAACGCGGAAAACTTGAGGAATTAAATGCATTATTGAGAGGAGGAAGCAAAGAAAATTTTTCATTAATCATTGGTGACGAAAAAGTCTTCTCCCAAATAAAGTATGTTATCACGCTTGATACAGATACAAAGCTCCCCCGCGAGAGCGCATGGAAGATGGCAGCTACGCTGGCGCATCCTTTAAATAAAGCGCAGTATTCTGCTGCCAAACAAAGAGTAACAGATGGATATACCATATTGCAACCGCGGGTATCTAACAGTTTACCCGGTATTACCAGTTCGTTATATGCAAGAATCCATGGCAATGAACCAGGCATTGATCCATACACAAGAACTATTTCTGATGTATACCAGGACTTATTCAACGAAGGGTCCTTTATAGGAAAAGGTATTTACGATGTGGATATGTTTATTCAATCGTTACAAGGGCGTTTCCCCGAAAACCGTATACTTAGTCATGACCTGGTAGAAGGCTGTTACTCCCGTTCAGGATTTTTAAGCGATGTACAATTGTATGAAGATTATCCCTCTTCCTACTATGCTGATATGAAGCGCAGGCATCGTTGGGTGCGTGGCGATTGGCAGATTGCACGATGGTTGTTTCCCTCTGTGCCGGCACCCGACAAACAATACAGGCACAATCCATTATCTTCTTTATCACGCTGGAAAATATTCGATAACCTGCGCCGGAGTATTGTTGCCTTATCTTTTATTGTATTGTTATTATACGGCTGGTTTTTTGTCCCGGATAATTTTATTTCATTAGCTGTAATAGCCGTAATTATTTTTCCCTCCGTTGTTAAATTGGTATATGATCTTTTAGCCAAACCTAAAGACATTCACTTGTTTGGACATTTCAGGTATGTAATCAAAAATGCGATCAATGATTTCTTTCATCGCTTTTTAGATATTGCATTACTTCCTTACGAGGCCTGTGTATACGCAGACGCTGTTGCAAGAACATGCTGGCGCATATTTATTTCAAAAAGAAAGTTACTGGAGTGGAATCCGTATGGTAATACCATTGGAGCAACGCCAAAAACACTTGCCCAAACGTACAGCACCATGTGGATGGTTCCTGCGTTTGTATTTTTAATAGCAGCCTGCCTGTTCTATAAAAACCCACCAGTAATTGTCAATGAATCGCTCTTTTTAGGTTGGTGGTTGGTTGCACCTGCTATTGCATACTTGGTTAGTAAACCCAGAGAACAGAAAAAGGCTGCGCTTTCTGCGGAACAAATATTATATCTCCAGAAATTATCCAGGAAAATATGGGCGTTCTTTGAACGCTTTGTGGGAGAGGGAGATAATTGGTTGCCGCCAGACAACTACCAGGAAAAACCAACGCCCAAAATTGCACATCGTACATCTCCCACCAATATTGGTCTATCGTTGCTCGCCAATCTCACAGCATATGATTTCGGGTATATTTCGGTTGCCAGATTGCTTAATCGCACAACGAGAACCTTAAATACAGTACAGGCGCTTGATAAATATAAAGGTCATTTGTACAACTGGTACGATACGGAAACGTTGGTTTGTTTACAGCCGAGGTATATCTCAAGTGTAGACAGTGGTAATTTTATTGGACACATTATTACACTCCGGCAAGGATTGTTCTCGTTAAAAGAACGCAGTATTTTTTCCTCTAAAATATTTGA
>JBGALP010000125.1:0-14714 GCA_044223805.1 Agriterribacter sp. | reverse complement strand
AAACAAACACTGGATAGAACAGATAAGTATGATGACAGCGCTTTAAACCGGATGCCTGATGGAGCTTCACATCCTTTCTTGTTTAGAGGAAATGGAGATATGCGATTTAAAGAAGTGAGCAAGGATTGGGGATTAAGTGATTTACACGGCTTTTATAATGGAGCTGCATATGCTGACTTTGATAATGATGGAAACATAGATATTGTAATCAATGCGCTCAATGCCCCGGCAGTGATTTTAAAGAATAATAATACTGGGGCAAATCAAATTACTATAACTTTTAAAGGGGGAAACCAAAATAAATTTGGCATCGGTGCAAAGGTTTATTTATATACTGGCAGTAAAACGCAGTTTCAACAAATGATGCCCACAAGAGGGTTTATGTCTTCTTCAGAACCTCGCCTGCATTTTGGACTTGATAGCAACAAAATAGCTGATAGTATGATAGTTGTATGGCCATCACAAAAGTTTCAAGTGCTGTATAAATTGTCCGCTAATGTTTTATTAACGATAAATGAAGCAAATGCTTCGGGTATTTTTGATATTAAAGCGCGTACCAGTAAATCAACCTATTTTACAGACATTACACCAAATATAAACCTGAAATGGCGTCACAGGGAAAACGAGTTTAATGATTTCTCCATACAGCATTTGCTTCCCCATATGGAATCTACAACAGGACCAAAAATAGCTGTTGCTGATGTCAATAAAGATGGGCTGGATGACTTTTATGCATGCGGAGCAAGAGATCAACCAGGAGCAATGATGATACAAAACCGCAATGGTACATTTTATATAAGTGATACTTCGGAATTTTTGACGGACGTTGTTACAGAGGATATGGATGCAGCTTTTTTGAAAAATAATGATGATCTCAGACTATGGGTAGTAGCTAAGGGTACGTGACATTATCCCCAAAATGTACTTTCTCTTGAGGATCGCTATATTCAATATTGCTGGACATTTTAAAAAAATCACTCGGTGCTATTAACGTAGCAGTATAAAACAAGATATTGCCGTGTTTGATGATCAAGATAGACATATTTTATTTAAGCAATATGAGAATAAATGTTTAGTGGAAATTTTGAAGTCCTCGTTTTTATATTTCAATAATGGGAAAGGCATTTTTGATTTCGACTATAAAAAAGCAAGATTCACTCGGACTTATCTCTGCGGCTTTTGCGGATATTAATAATGATGGTTGGCAGGGGATTTGGTTGTGACGGGCGAATTTATGGCGGTTAAGATTTTTATGAATAACAAGGGGATATTTGTCCCATCAGAAATACCGGCTTCATCTGGTTTGTGGCAGTCATTATATTTAACAGACATAAATGATGATGGTAACATTGATATTTTAGCCGGGAACTACAATACAAAACTGTGGTCTGGTAAAATAAGCCCTTTAAAAATGTATGTAAAAGATTATGATCGTAATGGAAGTACCGAACAGGCATTATGTTATACACTGCCTGACGGTAAAGAGTACACTTTTCTTGCAAAGGATGAGTTAGAAAGGACTTTGCCGGTATTAAAAAAGCTCATTCAATTTTATGTAGAAGTAGCGGGCAAAACCGTAGATTATATTTTTACACTTATTTAAAGACGAGAAGAATATAAAGCAGAGCTACTCGGTTCTTGCTGCTTTATCAACGACGGGAAGGGAAATTTTAAAAGAGTTTGATTTTGCCAGACGAGCTACAACTGTCACCCATATTTTCCTTTAAAAGTATCGTGATGTTTTTATGGCAGCCGGAAATTTTTATGGTGTGACGCCATACGAAGGAAAGTATGATGCATTGTATCCCTCTCAATTCTTACTATGATAAAGGCTGGCTGTATACGATATGAACATAGTATATTTCATCAGGAGAATTCAGAGACATAAAATGCCTAGTAGTTCTAAAGGCGATGAGAACAAGGCAGATAGTTATCATGGCATCTTTCCTCATTTTATGAACGGTGCTACAGGCAAAACCATTGCCTTTGGAAAACTGGACGATGGTGCTGATATAGTTGAAACGAGTTACCTGCTGATGGGTTTTTTATGCGCCAGGGAGTATTTTAATGCAGATACCCCCATTGAAAAATATTTTCGCAATCGTGTTTCGCAATTGTGGAATACAGCCAACTGGAACTGGCACGCAAAAGGTGGAAACAGTTTATTGTACTGGCATTGGAGTCCGTGGAACGATTTTGATATGAACTTCCCTATCCGTGGATGGAATGAATGCCTTATCACTTTTATCATGTCGGCCTCTTCGCCTACTCATGCTATTGCACCTGATGTTTATTTTAATAGTTTTGTAAACAGTACGGCATACATCAACGACAAATCTTACTTCGATATAAAACTTCCACTTGGCTTTGAATATGGAGGTCCTTTGTTTTTTGCGCATTATACTTTTATGGGCATCGACCCAAAAGGTTTGAAAGACTGGCATACAGATTACTTTGAACAAAATAAAAATCATACCTTAATAAACAGGGCATGGTGCATCAACAATCCAAAAAAATATAAAGGGTATGGTGAGAGTTGCTGGGGACTTACAGCGGGTGATAGTTATAAAGGCTATGTTGCCCATTGCCCGCAGGAAGATCTTGGCGTGATTCAGCCTACAGCAGCGCTTTCATCTTTTCCATATACACCTGAGTATTCAATGCAGGTTTTGAAACATTTGTATTATGACCTCGGCGATAAAGTGTGGAGCGAATATGGATTTGTAGATGGTTTTAGTGAATCGAAAAATTGGTATGCGAAAACGCATCTCGCTATTGACCAGGGACCGATTGTGGTGATGATTGAGAATTACAGAAGCGGATTGATCTGGAAATTATTTATGAGTATACCCGATGTTCAGAAGGGATTAAAATCACTTGGTTTTACTTCTCCCTGGATAAAATAAAATCTATAACAACTAAAACGTTTGCTGTATGAAGAATTCTATTACACGTCAGCAGTTTCTGCAACAGACCGCCATGGCAGGAGCCGCTTTTTTGCTTTCATCGCTCGAAACTTTTGCTTTAACAACAGAAGATAAAAAGGTTAAGGTAGCCGTAATTGGTTGCGGAAGTGTTTCAGGTGTTTATCTTCCTCATTTATCAAAATCACCGTTTGTAGAATTAGTAAGTGTTTGTGATATTGTTTTTGAAAGAGCACAGAAAAGAGCAAAGGAATTTAATGTACCTAATCAGTATCCGCATATTGATAAATTGCTGGCAGGCGCTCCTTTTGATTTAATGCTAACGCTCACTGATATGCAGGAGCATGGCAGGCTCAATAAAATAGCATTGAATGCAGGCAAAAACGTGTGGAGTGAGAAGCCAATGGCTAATACGTATAAAGAAGGAAGAGCATTGCTTGATCTTGCAAAAAGTAAAAACCTGCGCATATGGGGCGCACCTGCAGTAGTGAATAGTCCACAGTTTGCATTTATGTCTCAGGCTATACGTGAAGGTAAGGTAGGAAAAGTAGCCGCAGCACATGCGCATTACGGTCATCTCGGCCCTACATGGTCTGCTTTCTTTTATGAAAAGGGCGGCGGCAGTCTGCCCGATCTTGGTGTATATAACATCGCATCACTTACAGGATTACTCGGTCCTGCAAAATATGTAATGGCTATGACGAGTATAGTTACTCCCGAACGCACGGTAGATAATAAAGGCAAAATAAAAGTGGAAGCGGAGGATAATACCATGTTGATTATGGATCATGGTGAAGGAGTATTATCACACGTGCAATGTGGGTTTAATTATTTTGATCCATACGGTCATGAGGGCAAAGGGCAGAACCAGCATACCATCAGCATTTGGGGAACCAAAGGCAATATGGGTTTGGTAGGATATGATTGGGCCCCGTTTGGCGTTGACCTGGCAACTTCGTTTACTGAGCCTCCCGTTCGCAATGTACCAGACGCCGGAACATATGTATGGCAGCAAGGAGCCAGTGTGATAGCAGAATCTATGATTACCGGCAAAGAACCATTAATTGCCGCAGAACATGCGTTACATGTATTGGAGGTAATTGAAGCAGCAAGAGAATCTGGCAACACAGGTAAAAAAATAACATTACAGTCTACTTTTAAATGGCCGGTTGTATAAGCCTTACTTCACAAATAGCTGGTATGAATAAATTTTTTTCATCTAATCCTGTAGCCTTGCAAAGCGGACTTACCGTTGTAAGAATCATTGTGGGCGCATTTATGATTTATCATGGGTGGGAGGTATTTGATGCCGCCAAAATGAAAGAATATGCTGCGTGGGATGTATTCAAAAAGTTTCCTTCAGCTATTTTCATGGTATACCTGGGCAAAGGCGCAGAACTGGTAGCAGGAATTATGCTTGCAATAGGGTGGTTCACAAGAATAGCTGCCATTATACTGATAGGCACAATGTTCTACATATCTTTCTTTGTAGGCAATGGAAAAGTGTGGTATGAAGATCAGCATCCCTTTCTGTTTGTGCTGCTTGGATTAGTTTTCTTTTTTGCGGGCGGTGGAAAGTATAGTGTAGATAATGTTATGTTTGGAAAAAAGGTTGAATAAAATCGCCAAGAGGCGACAATAAAATGGTGCGCGGCGAGGACGCCGCGTACAGCAGTTGATTCGCTGTGTGAGGCGTCCTCGCCTCACTCGTATTTGTTGTCGCTTCCTGGCGACATACTATATTAAGATATAAAACACTTGCTATGAACTATGAATTCACCGGCGGATATAAAATCCGTGACCAGTTTGGTCTTTTCTTTATGACCTTTACTGTTGTAGATTGGATTGATCTTTTTAGTCGTCAGTTATACAGGGATATATTAGTGAAGAATATGAAGTATTGCCGGCTTGATAAAAATCTTTCAATAGGCGCTTATGTAATTATGACTAATCATATGCATGTAATATGGCAGTCGAAGTCTGGAAAGCTGAGTGATACAATCAGAGATTATAAATCTTTTTGTACAAAGGAAATTGTCAAAGCAATTCAGAGAGAAAAGGAAAGCAGGAAAGATTGGTTGCTTCGAAGTTTTGAATATCATGCAGGCAGTACGAATCAGAATAAGGATTATAAAATATGGACGAGTGATAATCATCCGGAGCAAATATTTGGCGAAGATTTCATGAGAACAAAACTTGACTATATACATGATAATCCTGTGCGTGCAGCTTGGGTAGAAAAACCTGAGGATTATTTATATTCATCGGCATCAAATTATGTAATGGATAAAGGAATAATGGAAATAGATTATTTGTTTTAAGAATAAATAAGTAAGTCGCCCGGAGGCGACAACAAAGGAATGCGTGGCGAGGACGCCGCGCATAGCGAAGGGCTGGAATTATTCAAGAACACTATGCACAGGTGATAAACTATCTTGCTATATCAAAACTGCATGTTGGATTAATAATAAACTTTCATGAAAAGTCTTTACAACATAAACGGGTTATATTTTCTAAATAAATCTGTGCATCTGCGGCAAATAAAAAATTCTATGATTAAAATCTTTTTAAATATTTTCATTTTTATTCTTAGCGTATCCGTGGCTACCGCTCAGCAACGCACCTATTGCAATCCCATTAATATTGATTATGGTTATACACCTATTCCAAATTTTAGTGAATGGGGGCGACATCGCGCTACTGCAGATCCGGTGATAGTAAATTATAAAGGCGACTATTATTTATTCAGTACCAACCAATGGGGCTATTGGTGGAGTAATGATATGCTGAACTGGAATTTTATTGCTAAAAAATTTCTTCGTCCGTGGAATGGTGGTGTATACGACGAGTTATGTGCACCTGCTGTAGGTGTTGCGGGCGATACCATGTTGGTATTTGGGTCTACATACACCAACAATTTTACAGTATGGATGAGCACGAACCCCCAAGCCAACAACTGGAAACCATTAATTGATTCATTCGCTATCGGTGGTTGGGACCCTGATTTTTTTGCAGATGATAATGGTAGGTTTTATATGTACAACGGAAGCAGCAATACGTATCCTTTATACGGCATAGAATTGAATCGCCAGACTTTTCAACCCATAGGCACAAGAAAAGAAATGTATTTACTGCAACCGTGGCGCTACGGCTGGCAACGTTTTGGTGAGTATCTTGATAACACTTTTTTAGATCCCTTTATGGAAGGTGCACACATGACCAAACATAACGGAAAATACTACCTGCAGTATGGAGCGCCTGGTACGGAATTCAGTGGTTATGGTGATGGTGTTATCGTTGGAGATCACCCTTTAGGACCGTTTACACCTCAGTCGGATCCGTTTAGTTACAAACCAGGTGGCTTTGCAAGAGGTGCAGGGCATGGCAGTACATTTAAGGATAACCGTGACCGTTATTGGCATGTGTCAACAATTGTAGTGGGGGTGAAAAATAATTTTGAAAGGAGGCTTGGCATTTGGCCCGCAGGTTTTGATAAAGATGATGTGATGTATTGTAATACTGCTTTTGGTGACTATCCGTATTATCTTCCCAATGATTCTTCAGCCGGCATTTTTACAGGCTGGATGTTGCTGAATTATAATAAGCAGCGGCACAACAGATTTTCTTGTGGCTAAAGGAAAGTATATGTTGTCGCTTCCTTGCGACATACTAGATTAAGATATAAAACACCATGCGGAACTATGAATTCACTCCGGCTATATAAATCTGACCAGTTGATCATTTAAATAAGCTAACTGTTGTAGATGAACAACACTTTGACAAGTTATACAGGGATATATTAGTGAAGAATTACGTACCAGATTATTGGAATCTGTATGGAATGTAATTAAGGACGGACCTATATGCATGTAATGTGGCACTCCAAGTCTGGAAAGATGCTTGATACAATTAGAGATTATAAAACAAAAGAACATAATCAATTCAGAGAGAAAAGGAAAACATATCAAGTATATGGATACCCGAATATTGCCTCATAAGTACGAATCAGAATTTGTTGTGGATATGGACGAGTGATAATCATTGAGCAAGAAATCGAAGATTTCTGGAACAAACTTTGAATATACATGATAATCCTGGCCAGTGATAAACTATTATTTATATATCCAAACTACATGTTGGATAAAGGAATAATAATAGATTATTTGTTTTAAGAATAAATAAGTAAGTCGCCTGGAGGCGAAACAAAGGAACGGGTTATATTTTCTAAATAAATCTGGAATTATTTAAGAACACTGCAAGGTGATAAAAATTTTATGATATAAACCCTGTTGATTAATAATAAACTTTCATGAAAAGTCATTACAACATAAACGGGTTGTATTTTCAAATAATTCATCAGCGGCTAATAAAAAATTAAGATTAAAAATCTTTAAATATTTTCATTTTTATTCTTAGCGTATCCGTGGCTACGGCTCAGCAACGCACCTATTGCAATCCCATTAATATTGATTATGGTTATACACCTATTCCAAATTTAGTGAATGGGGCGACACATCGCGCTACTGCAGATCCGGTGATAGTAAATTATAAAGGCGACTATTATTTATTCAGTACCAACCAATGGGGCTATTGGTGGAGTAATGATATGCTGAACTGGAATTTTATTGCAAAAAATTTCTTCGTCCGTGGAATGGTGGTGTATACGACGAGTTGTGAGCACCTGCCGTAGGTGTTGCGGGCGATACCATGTTGGTATTTGGCTCTACATACACCAACAATTTTACAGTATGGATGAGCACGAACCCCAAAGCCAACAACTGGAAACCATTAATTGATTCATTTGCTATCGGTGGTTGGGATCCTGATTTTTTTGCAGATGATAATGGTAGGTTTTATATGTACAACGCAGCAGCAGTAATACGTATCCTTTATACGGCATAGAATTGAATCGCCAGACTTTTCAACCCATAGGCACAAAAAAAGAGATGTATTTACTGCAACCGTGGCGCTACGGCTGGCAACGTTTTGGTGAGTATCTTGATAACACTTTTTAGATCCCTTTATGGAAGGTGCACACATGACCAAACATAACGACAAATACTATACCTGGCAGTATGGTGCACCGGGTACGGAATTTAGCGGTTATGGTGATGGTGTTATCGTTGGAGATCACCCTTTAGGACCTTTTACACCTCAGTCGGATCCGTTTAGTTACAAACCCGGAGGTTTTGCAAGAGGTGCAGGGCATGGCAGTACATTTAAGGATAACCATGACCGCTATTGGCATGTGTCAACAATTGTAGTAGGTGTAAACAATTTTGAAAGAGGCTTGGCATTTGGCCTGCGGGTTTTTGATAAAGATGATGTGATATATTGTAATACTGCTTTTGGTGACTACCCGCATTATCTGCCCAATGATTCTTCAGCCGGAATTTTTACAGGCTGTATGTTGCTGAATTATAATAAGCCGCTGATGGTTTCATCAACGCTGGGTAAATATAATGCCAATAATGCAGTAGATGAGAACATAAAAACATACTGGAGTGCCGCAACAGGAAATAAAGGCGAATGGATACAAACCGATCTCGGGAATAATGCTATGGTGCGTGCGGTACAAATTAATTATGCAGATCAGGATGTTGACAGCGCATTTTTGGGTAAGGCTGCCGGCACATATCATCAGTATAAAATGTATTATTCTATAGATGGAAAGAAATGGCAGGTATTGATAGACAAGAGCAATAATAAAAAAGATATTCCTCATGAATATGTAGAATTGCCTAAGTCGGTAGAAGCAAGGTACATTAAGCTTGAAAACATTCACATGCCTACAGGCAAGTTTGCTATAAGCGGCTTACGTGTATTTGGCAATGGCACAGGAGCAAAGCCTTCGTCAGTAAAAGATTTTTTTGTATTGCGTACGGAAAAAGATAAACGCAGTGCCTGGATTAAGTGGAGCCCGGTAGATAACGCGTATGCATATAATATTTATTACGGTACTGAACCCGATAAGTTATACAATTGTATAATGGTACATAATGCCAACGATTATTGGTTTAAAGCGATGGACAGTCAAAAGCCATACTATTTTACTATTGAAGCAATAAATGAAAATGGCA
The DNA here is from genome assembly GCA_044223805.1 of Agriterribacter sp. Taxonomy (GTDB): domain Bacteria; phylum Bacteroidota; class Bacteroidia; order Chitinophagales; family Chitinophagaceae; genus Agriterribacter. The sequence continues at coordinate 5,710 of JBGALP010000125.1, read as the reverse complement.
TTTCAGCAAGAAAACCGGTAACGAAAGCAGAATGAAAAATTGAATAATGTGATATGAAAAGATTAGTATGTTTAGCATTGACTGTTTGTATAACAGCAATAACTTTTGCACAGCAGGAGCCTTTTTATAATGATATCCGCCATTTCAAACAAATGGACAGCGTTCATTTCCCTGCAAAGAAAGCAGTGCTGTTTATTGGCAGTTCGTCTTTTACCAAATGGACTGATGTACAGGATTATTTTCCTTTGCACCATATTATCAATCGTGGCTTTGGTGGATCTACACTGGTTGATGTTATTCGCTATACTGATGATATCGTATTTCCTTACAAGCCCAAACAGGTTGTAATTTATTGTGGTGAAAATGATATCGCTTCGTCTGATACTATAACTGCTGCAACAGTGGTAAACAGGTTTATAACGCTCTTTAATATTATACGCAGCAGGTACAAAAAAATTCCAATTGTATTTATTTCTATGAAGCCAAGCCCGAGCAGAGAAAAATTCCTTCCCCAAATGCAGGCTGCAAATACTGCTATCAAGGAGTTTCTCAACACAAAAAAAAGAACGGCATTTGTAGATGTTTATTCATTAATGCTGGATGCGGAAGGTAAACCCAGGAAAGAATTATTTGTGGAAGACATGCTGCACATGAACAAAAGTGGGTATGAAATATGGCAGAAAGCGTTAGCGCCGGTGCTGAAGTAAGGTAGAAATATGAAAATAAGTTTAAAATAGCTGAACGGATTTATTCAAGCGTAAAGATGGAAGATATATAGTTTGGTAATATTCGTCTGTGCCGTCCCTCTCCGTCGCAAGGAGAGGGATAAGAGGGTGAGGCTTGATATGAAACCCGGTAACGCCAAATTTTAATGCGGAAAAACTCAATGATGTTATGCTGCTGAAGAGTGCGACGCAAGGAACGATGCTAAGAGAATTTAAAGCTGGTCACACAAAAAATTAACTTAAAATTATTTACTGATTATTAAATATAGCTTATGAAATTGTTTACGGTTACACTGTTAATTAGTTTATACCTCCCCGTTAGTGCTCAGGTAAAAAGTGGTTCGGCAGATGCTAAAATGAACAGCTTTATATCGGGGCTGATGCATAAAATGACTATAGATGAAAAAATTGGCCAGCTAAATTTGCTTACAGGCGGTGAAGCTACTACAGGTTCGGTAGTAAGTTCAGGTGTGGAGAGTAAAATAAAAGCGGGGAATGTTGGAGGCATATTCAGTATGTCTACACCGGGCCGTATCCGTAAGGCGCAGGAAATAGCGGTTACCCAAACCCGTATGAAGATCCCCATTATTTTTGGTATGGATGTAATACACGGGTATAAAACGATGTTCCCCATTCCGTTAGGATTATCCTGCACATGGAATATGCAACTGATTGAACGCAGCGCGCAGATTGCGGCTACAGAAGCCAGTGCGGATGGATTGAACTGGACATATTCTCCTATGGTAGATATAGCCCGCGACCCACGATGGGGAAGAATTTCAGAAGGGTCGGGAGAAGATCCTTACCTCGGTTCTGCCATTGCTAAAGCCATGGTAAAAGGTTATCAGCAGGATGATCTTTCAAAGAACAACACTATCATGTCGTGCGTAAAGCATTTTGCGCTATATGGTGCGGCAGAGGGTGGTAGAGATTATAATACTACCGATATGAGCCGCGTAAAAATGTATAACGAATATTTGCCGCCTTACAAAGCGGCGGTAGACGCTGGTGTGGGCAGCATCATGACTTCTTTTAATGAAATAGACGGCATACCGGCTACAGCCAATAAATGGCTGTTTACAGATTTGCTGCGTAGGCAATGGGGTTTTAAAGGATTTGTTGTAACGGACTATACAGCAATAAATGAAATGATAGATCATGGTATAGGCGATCTGCAAAAAGTTGCTGAGCTTGCTTTAAAGGCAGGAACTGATATGGATATGGTGGGTGAAGGATTTCTTACCACGCTAAAAAAATCATTAAAAGAAGGGAAGGTTACACAGCAACAAATTGACGACGCCTGTCGCAGAGTGCTGGAAGCAAAATACAAATTGGGTTTGTTTGATGATCCGTATCGTTATTGTAATGAAGAGCGTGCGGCGAAAGAAATATATACAGACGCGAATAGAAAAGAAGCGAGAGCTATTAGTGCAGAGAGTTTTGTATTATTGAAAAATCAGGGAGTGTTGCCGATAAAGAAGTCAGGCACCATTGCATTGATTGGGCCGCTTGGAGATAACAGGGCAAACATGCCAGGCACCTGGAGTGTATCAGCAGATTTTACAAAACCAATATCTGTATTAGAAGGATTAAAACAGGTTGCAGGTAATGATGCAAAAATTATTTATGCTAAAGGATCCAACCTTACAGAAGATAGTAAACTTGAAGAAAGAGCTACCATGTTTGGTAAATCTTTGGGAAGGGATAACAGAAGTGATGAAGTTTTGTTGAAAGAAGCGTTGGATATTGCAGCACAGTCAGACGTGATTGTAGCTGCTCTTGGCGAGGCCGCTGAAATGACTGGAGAGGCCGCCAGCAGAACCGATCTTGGTATTCCGGATGTTCAGAGAAAATTGCTGGAAGCGCTATTGAAAACGGGAAAGCCGGTTGTATTGGTATTGTTTGCCGGCAGACCAATGACATTGGTGTGGGAGCAACAAAATGTACCTGCTATACTGGATGTTTGGTTTCCTGGTTCAGAAGCAGGTACTGCTATCGCAGATGTGTTGTTTGGTGATGTAAATCCTTCCGGCAAACTCAGTACTACTTTTCCGCAAAATGTTGGGCAAATACCTTTGTACTATAATCATAAAAATACCGGGCGACCTTTGCCTGATGGACAGTGGTTTCAGAAATTCCGTTCAAATTACCTTGATGTATCAAACGATCCGTTATATCCTTTTGGATTTGGATTAAGCTATACCACATTCAACTATAGTGATGTTTCATTAAGTAAAACTTCATTCAAAGCAGGAGAGAAAATTACAGCATCCGTAACCGTTACCAACAGCGGTAATATAGCTGGTAAAGAAGTAGTGCAGTTATATATTCGCGATATGGTGGGCAGTATTACCCGCCCTGTAAAAGAGTTAAAAGGGTTTCAAAAAATAGAGTTGAAGGCAGGAGAGTCAAAAACCGTATCCTTTACTATTGCTACTGATGACCTGAAGTTTTACAACAGCGATTTAAAATATGTAGCAGAGCCTGGCGACTTTACAATATTTATCGGCACCAACAGCAGGGATGTAAAGGAAGCCGCATTTAAATTGTTGTAATTAGCCGCTGATTCGCAGATTTCCATTTCTTGGATAAATGCCTTCAGTTATTCTTGCTATGTAAAAACTAATCTGCGCATCTGCGGCAATTAATAGACAGCTGTGCGTGGCGTACTCGCCACGCACCATAATTTTGTCGCCTCATGGCGGCCTAATCAAAATCCTACTTATTTTTACGGCATGCAAAATATAGACAATATCATATTCGACCTCGGTGGCGTAATTCTTACGTTAGACATGCCTAGGGCAGAACAACAATTCACAGAGCTGGGCGTAAAAAATTACAATGAACTTTTTCGCAGCGGCAATGTATCTTCTTTTTTTAAGGACTATGAAGTAGGTGCTATTGATAACGCTACCTTTCTGGATGAATTAAGAAAGCTTGCAGGGTTATCATTAACGGATGCACAACTGATAGCTGCATGGAATGCCATGCTGGGTGTTTTCCCGGAAGAAAGAATTGCGTTATTAAAAAAACTTCAATCAAAATACAGGTTATTTCTTTTTAGCAATACGAATGCTATTCACGTAGATGCATTCCGGAAAATGCATACAGATACTTTTAATACGCATTTTGACGACTATTTTGAAAAGGCATACTACTCTCACACTATGGGCATGCGTAAGCCAGAGAAAGCTTCCTATGAATATATCATTAATGAACAAAAACTAGATCTTTCCAGAACAGTTTTTATAGATGATTCATTGGCTAATATTGAAGGCGCTATCAGCGCTGGTTTACAGGGGCTTCATGTAAAGCCAGGAACTACAATACTGGATCTGGCATTATAATAAAGAGGATGGCTTAATAAGCGCCATTCATAGAAACGTTTAATTCAAATCTTTGGTCTTAATCCCGGTGAGGTTAGATGTTTATAGTAAGGTATCCATTAACGCTCCATTATTCGACACCATCGGCGTCGCAGATCAGTTATATAATCCCTGCGGGATTAAAAGACCAACTATGTTTTCAGGATGGCGATAGCGATTAAATTTTTTTCCACAACACTAAATTTTAAGCCTTAAACTTTTTTTCTCCAGCAATCCCGCTATCGCTATTACAAAAAAAGAAACAGCAAAAGACCTGATAATACCACCAACTCCCTGGCTCAGCAAACCGGGGTACCGGAAACCTATCAATACATACAAAGAATATAGGAGATAAGGGATCAGGTAACAGGTAAGCGTACTTGTACCTGCGGGTCTGATTGTTGTAAACCAATGCTGGTTTCCTTTTATATCAATAAGGTATATCATCGCTTCAAAAAAAAGTGTACTGATACCAATACAAATAAATATCCAGGCAGGAGTTGCGCGGATTTTTGAAATGCCTTCAGTATAAGGGCGGATCAATAATCCGGAAATGATCATCGTTATACCAATAGCTGCAAATAATATCCATAACAATTTATCTTTTCCTTCTTTAGCAAGGGTAGTGTATAAAAGCGTTGTTACTACTCCTGCCATTGTTAAAGCCGTTGATGCTGCGTTGCCTATTACGGGTATCGAAGTTTTCAACACTCCTGTATGAGAGGCTATATTAATGGCGATAAATATTAGGAAGAAGATGAGTTGCATAATGAGCCTGCCATTGGATAACAGGAACAGCAACGCACAAACGAGGTACGACCATCCAATGATGCCGAGTATACCCCACCAATGTGGCTTAAGTCCAACAGGCGCATCTGCTTCTCTTCCCTTAAAAAAATATGCCATTACTAACAGCAATACTACCCCCACACCTTGTAAAAAGTGCCGTGTGTTTTTTTTCGTTTCCTTCGGATAATCGAGCCATATAAAAAAGAAAGCAATGGTGATCAAAATTTCCCAAACTGCTTTTGGCAACATGGCAGTTGCATTGTAATTCTCAAGGTTTACATGAAAAAAGCCCATCACCAATAATGCTAGAGACCTTGTGCATATATAGAAAGCCACACTATAAAAAGGGTCGCCATTGTTTAACCGCTTCTTTATGGCAAAGGGTAACGATAATCCTACAATAAAAAGAAATGCAGGAAAGATAGTATCTGCAAACCCCAATCCATCTGCTTTGGCCGGCACGTGTTTGATCCATTCAGGAATATTTTCAACACCATCCACATCATTCACAAAAATCATTAAGAACATGGTAACGGCTCTGAATACGTCAATAGAAAGAAGCCGGGATGGAAGTTTATTAGTTTGTAGTGAATGAGTATCAGTTGGGTTTATTGTTGAAGCCATGATTCAGCGGGTATGTTAGTATGGTTCGGGAAAATGTGTTTGGGATTAAGGTACGTATATTTTGGATGTATTCTTACCTCCGGTTGTAATACAGCTGTTACTAACCGCCTTACTATCTTTTCAGTAAATTGTGTGGCTTTATGAAATATAGTTGATTCAAAGATGTTTTTCACACTATAAATTGTTTGCATGAAAAGGTTTTTATTT
>JBGALP010000124.1:0-13852 GCA_044223805.1 Agriterribacter sp. | reverse complement strand
CCGATGTTACTAAATGAAATGGAGCAGGAAGCTCAAACTACCAGGAAAATGTTGTCGAGGGTGCCAAATGATAAATACGACTGGAGACCCCATCCCAAAAGTATGTCAGTACGCGAATTATCAACACATATAGCTGAATTGCCTGGATGGGTTAGTTTGGCATTGAATACCAGCGAACTTGATTTTGCCAAAACCCCTTACAAACAAGTAGCTATTAACAACAACGCTGAACTCCTGAACTATTTTGAAAAATCGCTGGAAGAAGGAAAGATGCACTTAGCAAAAGCAAAAGAAGAAGACCTGTTGCCACCATGGACTTTACGCAACGGCGAGCAGGTATATCTTACTACATCTAAAGGAGAAATGATCAGAACTGCATATTCCCAGATTGTTCATCACAGGGCACAGTTAGGTGTTTTTTTAAGATTGCTTGACATACCTATTCCGGGTAGTTATGGACCAAGTGCAGATGAACATTTTTCGTAGAAAGATACATTGAGGCAAAAACAGTACTACACCTTAAACCATGGTTGTTTAAGGTGTAGTTATTATTGAGTAGAAGAAAAATATTTTTCGTACTCCCGTTGATACAATTGAAAATCTGTTTGATCAAAAGTAACCAGCAAAACTTTTTGCATAAGAGGTTGTACTTGTAAAAACGAATGAACGGTGTGTAATGCTATGCGGCAGGCTTTATCAAAAGGGAACGTGTAAGCACCTGTGCTTATACAAGGAAACGCTATAGACATACATTGATGCAACGTAGAAAGTTCCATACTTTTTTGATAACACGATGCGAGCAGTTGTTCTTCATTACGTGTACCATTATTCCAAACCGGACCAACTGCATGTATAATGTATTTAACCGGCAAATTAAACCCCGGGGTTATTTTGGCATTGCCGGTAGCACAACCTTTTAATGTTGCGCAATACTGTTTCAATTCAGGGCCTGCTGCACGGTGTATAGCACCATCTACTCCCCCTCCTCCCATTAATGAATTATTTGCCGCGTTTACAATTGCATCAACCTGCAGTTTTGTTAAGTCGGCATTAATAATATCTATTTTATCCTTTGCCTGCATACATTAATTACACGATTACTCATATTAAACGATTACTAACAACCAACGGACAATTCCCTGAATTATTTATATAAATATAATTATTAAAAAGCTCATTCATATTATGAGATGATACAGTGCCCTAAACGATAGTGAGACTACATGTTGCTGCAGCACTTATCTTTGCCATCATGAAAATCAATACCGCAATTTTTGATATGGATGGACTGCTCATTGATTCTGAACCATTATGGGAAGAAGCGGGAGCTGAACTTTTAAAGGAGTTTAATATTAATCTCACACCTGAACAATACCACAGCTCAACCGGTTTACGTACTAAAGAGTGGGTGACACATTGGTTTAATTATTTTGCCATTGATGGCAAGTATACAGATGCGGCAGTTGAAAACATTATAAAAAAATCTATCGAAAAAATTGACGCGCATGGCATAGCCATGCCTGGCGTGCCTGATATTTTTTTATTGCTGAAGGAAGCTGGTATAAAAATGGGATTGGCTACCTCTTCGCCCTTAAGTCTCGTAGATATTGTGGTAGATAAATTAGGCATTCGCAAATATCTGAAGGCACTGACTTCTGCGGAGGATCTGCCTTATGGCAAACCACACCCTGAAGTATATATTAATTGCGCCGCCGAAATGGGCGTGGCTCCCACACAATGTTTTTGCTTTGAAGATTCATTTAACGGAATGATAGCGGCGAAAGCAGCACGTATGAAATGTATAGTGGTACCTGCACCGGCACTATATAATCTTGAAAGATGGGGTACTGCAGATATCAAATTGAATAGCCTGCTTAATTTTGATATAGACACATTGAACAAAATAATACAGTAACCAATTCATCCCGGAGCCTTTTCCGAAATTACTTAATGGAATAAACGGGCAATTTATCGGTCCATTTTTTTTTGCTGTTGATTTCAAAATTAAAAACAGACGATGGAATAAATTTTAACTTTATAGATACAGAATCATTTGCGGCATTTAGTATCACTTCTTTCCCCGCCAGCATATTCATCCTGTATACATGCAACGGAATACTATCATTATAGTAGGCATGTCTGAATAAGGAAAGCGTATTAGCAACCGAATCAACCTTATATTTAAAATCACTTCTGTCGCCTTTCGCACGAATAACGCTCACCATTTTATTGGGTTTAAATATCAGCAAATTCCATGGGTCATTTTCTATACCTGATTCGTGCAGCCCATCTTTTCCGTTGATGAAAGTTTGTGCCTGGTAAATTGAGCAGGAAGCATAATCAGGTGTTGGGTGTAGTTTGGAAATTGAAAAAAAAGTATCCATTCCAAAAATAAAAAAAACCAATACCACTATAAATCTTTTAAATTTTTGATAGCCCGCATCCTTAAAGGCAACTGCAGGAGAAACAACCTGCGCTGTACGCCCCTGGATAAAAAAAGCGTAAAGAATTTTAATATATGGAGTTACTAAAAAAACAATCATCGTCATTAGTAAACACGCTAACATTCTGGCGGGCACATCGTAAGAAAAATTCATTATGCAAACATTAATAGTTATTGTAAAACTGCAAAGCATGCCCAGTAAGCTTGTTTTGCTGAACAATAACAATACGCCGGCAATACACTCCGATAATCCTAAAAAAAACTGGAATCCCTTAGAGGTTCCTATAAATGCCCACATCAACTCTTGTCGGTTAAAAAAACCCAGGGGTGTTAATAATTGATCAATTGAATTAGCCGGCATTTGCAATAAAAACAATTTTATAATGCCGTAATGGAACATTACTATTGCAAGCACTATTCTTACAACCTCCCGTATTCTTACATAGTAATTATCCATCCTTAAGGAAGCGTTGCTTTTATTTCGGTCTACTATAGTCCATACCATAGCGACCAATAAAATCATCAACATATTAAGTGTAAGAAATATTACGGAAAACAAACTATCGGTAGGTACTCCTGTATGTGAGTTAAGCTTATATCCTGTTTTAAATAATAATTTATCTGCGGCGTACACTGTTGAGTCAAATACGTTATACAGGGTCTTAAAAAATGGATAATGGATTCCCCAGCCTTTTAGTACAATATGCACTATTACATTAATAAAGGCAAATACAATAATTACCAGCAATAGAAATACAAATCGCTTTGCAAGCAAGCAAAAGGGTTCCTTCCTCATTATATGGGATTATGGTTGATTGAACAATAAGTTCAACACAGATAAGGGAGGTCCTTTATATGGCTGGATTTTCTAACGCTGTATACAGAGAAATATTCAAGAATGAAACAAACGGAAAAGAGGATTCAGAAATGATTGTATTTTACCCGGATAGGATTTACAAAGTGACCAACTGGATGTTGTATATATTAATTGAAACTAAACTTAACCAAATCTAAATAGATAATATGAAGATGAAAAATTATTTTATTGCTAATAGAGAATTGAGACTTCCTGAAAAATTGAGTGTTTTAACATTAACTGACAAAATAATTAAGAAGAATGCGGCCATAGTGTATAGTTACTTATTTGAAGAAGTAAAAATCTATTATCCACGTAATAATACTCCAGGCATAAAAAAATCCGCTGTGCTTTTACGCACAACGGATATATTGTAAGTCTGAAAAAGTATTCCTTATTCAGCAGGCTTTTGCTCGGCATCTCCACCCTGTTCCATCTTCTTCTTCAGCTCAGCCAATACTCCAAGATCACCAAGGGTTGTTTTTTCAACTTTACCTTGTATATCTTTTACCGCTTTTTTGGTTTTAACAGCCTCAGCTCTTTTTTCTTTATTCTCAGCTTCTTTTTCGTCAGCTTTAGCTTGTTCCCAAATGCGTGTATGGCTCAGTAATATGCGTTTTTCATTTCTGTCGAACTCAATTACCATAAACTGTGTAGTTTCATCTGCGCCAACAGTTTTACCATCTTCCTTTGCCAGATGACGGTTAGGTGCAAATCCTTCTAAACCGTAAGGAAGTTGAACAAGTGCTCCTTTTTCATCTTTCCTTATTACAGTGCCTTCATGCAGCGTACCTACAGCAAAGGTATCCTGCAGTGCATTCCATGGATCTTCTTCCAATTGTTTATGCCCTAACTGTAATTTGCGGTTATCCTTGTCAATGCCCAAAATCATTACATCTATTTCGCTTCCTACTTTAGTGTATTCACTTGGGTGATTAAAGCGTTTTAACCAACTTAAATCGCTGATATGGATCATACCACCAATACCTGGCTCAAGCTCAACAAACACGCCGTAAGGAGTAATATTTTTTACTAATCCTTTATGACGGCTTTCAACCGGGTACTTGTTTTCGATTTCATTCCAAGGATCAGGTGTAAGCTGTTTGATAGAAAGACTCATTTTGCGTGAATCTTTATCAAGTGTTACCACTTTCGCTTCATGCTCGTCGCCTAACTTGAAGAATTCCTTAGCATTGATCGGAGTATTTGCCCATGTAATTTCACTCACGTGAACAAGACCTTCTACGCCAGGAAGTATTTCAAGAAATGCGCCGTAGTCTTCAATATTTACTACTTTACCCTTCACTACTTTGGCTTCGCCAATAGTTTCAGGCAACGTATCCCAAGGATGTGGCGTTAATTGTTTTAAACCAAGGCTGATGCGTTTTTTGTCGTCATCAAAATCCAACACAACCACATTCAGTTTTTGATCCATCTTCAGCACTTCACTCGGATGGCTGATTCTGCCCCAACTGATATCGGTGATGTATAACAAGCCGTCTAAGCCACCAAGATCGAGGAATGCACCAAAGTCTGTAATGTTTTTGATGGTTCCTTCCAATACCTGGCCTTTTTCGAGCTTGCTGATGATTTCAGCACGTTGTGCTTCAATATCGCTTTCAATAAGTGCTTTGTGAGATACAACCGCATTCTTTATAGTCTCGTTGATTTTAACCACTTTAAATTCCATGGTTTTACCAACAAACTGGTCGTAGTCTGTAACTGGCTTAACATCAATTTGTGAACCAGGCAAGAATGTTTCCATGCCAAACACATCCACAATCAAACCGCCTTTGGTTTTGCTGGTAACAATACCTGTAACCACTTCACCGGTTTTATGTATCTCCACAATGCGTTCCCACGCACGGGTAATACGAGCCTGCTTACGGCTAAGATGTAAATGTCCTTCCCTGTCTTCTTTTTCCACTACCATTACTTCTACTACATCACCAATCTTCAATGCCTGTAAATCGCGGAATTCATTTAAGGAAACCAATCCATCACTTTTAAATCCGATGTTTACTACAACATCTGTTTTTGTAAGCGCCACTACAGTACCTTCCACCATTTCATTATCTGAAATAGATTTGAAAGTGCCTTCGTAAACAGCGTCATACTTTTCTTTTTCTTCTTTTTTGTAAGAAGAAACATTGCGTTTGTCAATGCTCCAGTCGAAATCGTCGTGAGCAGTTACTGGTTCGGCCAGTACCTGTACAGATTCATTTGTTGTCGCTGTAGGTGCCTGAACAGCCTCCTGTACATCAGCGTTTGTGCCTGCTTCTTCAGCAGACTGGTTAATAATTTGATTATCTGACATGATATATACCCAATGGCTTTAAAAATTGGGACTGCAAAGGTAACTCAAAAAAATAAAAAAGCTGAGGATAAATACGCTTTTTTGCCTTCTCTTGCTTGATTTCATTTTTTCATAAAGCATTATTTTACAATGTTTTAATATTTGAATCGCTCAAACACATCATCCTTCAGTCAATTGGGCTACCTGTACCTTGAATTTAGTACCTTTTACATTTTATTATTTTGAAGGAAATATTTCATGCATCTCAAAATGTATTTATAACACAACCTGATGTTACATAACAAATATTTTTTACCGCAGGTTTTGTTTTTTTCAGGAAATACCAGACCATTGCAGAAATTTTTACTGGCGGTCAAAATAGCCAATTACAAAATTAATTTTATAATTTAAATTCAGATATTGCGTTCATAATGTCTATCTATTAATGTAAAACTATCATGATCACATTACATCTTATTCCGCTTTTTCAGAAAGACCTCGACAAGCTAAAAGAAGAAATCACCTCATATTCCAAAGATGAACAATTATGGCAGGTAAAAGAAGGCATTACCAATAGTGGCGGTAACCTCTGCCTTCATTTAACGGGCAACCTTCAGCATTTTATTGGAGCGGTATTGGGCGATTCAGGTTATGTGCGCAACAGAGACGCGGAGTTCAGGTTAAAGAACGTTCCCAGGAGTAAACTACTCGAAGATATAGATACCACCCGCAGCGTGGTTACTGATACACTGGAGCAACTTTCAAAGAATGATCTGCAGAAAGATTATCCTATACCAGTGTTTGATGAAAAAACAAATACTTCCTATTTCTTATTACATCTTTTAAATCATCTTAATTATCACCTGGGGCAAATCAATTACCATAGAAGAATTATTTCTGGTCAGGCGGCTCAATAAGTAATAATAAATGATAGCTTTTTGCATAATGAACTATTATGCGTGTTGATCTATTGCCCTGATGCTGCAGATGAAGAAGATGTATACGCGGTAGTATCAGCATTGCCTCGTAATGTGCCGCGAAATCTTCTCCAGAAACTATCCCGTTTTATTATTGACACAAAATTTTCTTTATAAGCTTTATTAAAATCAATATCCGGATCAATCATATTTTGTTCAAGTACTTTCATAGTATCAACAACCATGGGAATCACGGCTACATCGCTGCTCACTTTTTTGCGGATATACCTGCGCAACATTTTTGATTGAAAAGGATCTGAAGCCAGGGCTATTGTTTTAAAACCAAGTTGTTTTGATTTTTTATACCCGTAGTAAATATTTTCCGTGCTGTGTTCAGCCAGTTTTTCAACGTATATGTGTTCGCGCGGAATACCTATAGCTTCTGCATACATTGCCATAATTTCCGCCTCATAATATGGTGTGTATACTGCGTTGCCGGAATACATGATATTTTTAGCTATACCGTTATCATACAAATATTTTGACCAGTAGATTCTACCCTTCATTATACGATCCCATTTACCATTTTCGAATGCAATACCAGGCACAACTACCACATCAAATGGAGCCGCCTTTTGGGCTTTAGTAAATAATTTGTTGCTGCTTTTTTTTGAAAAAGTACAGGACACTATAAAAATCGCCGTAAATACTAAAGAAGAATACAGGCTACTCCTGGGAAAGCTATTCATATATCCGCGTTCAATAAAGTAAACTAAGGTTCTTCAAATCAAACAAATCTGTAGCCAATATTGTAATGCAAAATCAGTTCTTATCTTTTTTTCCGAATAATCTTTTAAAAAACCCTCTTTTTTTTTCAGTAGCTACAGTATCGGCACCGGGTTTATTATCTTTTTTTGAAGACTGGGCTTCCTGCCTGATTTTTTCTTCTTCAGGAGTAAGTTTTGACTCCGTTGTTACTTTTTCACGACCGTCGCTTACCGGCACATCAATGTATTGATTGTTTTCGGGCTGACCATTATTATCTCCCTCAATGATCGGGGAATCAGGTGAGGAAAATTCATCCCATTGCCGCATCTCATTTTTTATACTTGCAGGTTGAATAAACCTTGCATTGGGGTCAATCCCCAGGGTTTTGTCTTTATATACTTCCTGAAAAAAATACGCCCATATAGGCATGGCCATTTGAGCACCCTGACCTATATAGTTATTGGATATACGCAGTATAGGATCATCTGCGCCTACCCACACCCCCCCTAATATCTGGGGCGTAAATCCCATAAACCAACCGTCAGCATTGCTATTGGTGGTACCCGTTTTACCAGCCACTTCACTATTAATACCATAAGTGCCGCGCATGGAGCGACCAGTACCAAAATCAACTACGCCTTGCATCATACGAGTCATTATATACGCATCCGCTTCGCTGATCACTTCTTTGTGTGTGGTGTTGAATGATTGCAATACATTACCGTTCCTATCTTCAATACGTGCAATATAATATGGAGTAGTATGCATGCCACCACCGGGAAACATACTATAAGCCCCAACCATTTCGAGTAACGACAGATCGGCCGCTCCTAATGCTATGGAAGGATACGGTGGAATTTTACTGATAATGCCTGCCTGATGCGCAAACTCAACTGTTCTATTAACCCCTATTTCATTCATCAACCTTGCAGCAGCAGTATTGATAGACGCAGCAAGACAATAACTCAAGGGACGGGTACCGGTATATTTTTTATCTGAAATCATTTTACCACCCAGGTCTACAGGATCCATTGAAATGGGCGTTTCCGGCGTGTAGCCGTTCATGATAGCTAGCGTATACAATAATGGTTTAAATGTTGAACCCACCTGGCGCTTTGTTCCATAATTGGCGTGATCATATTTATACGTTTTGAAATCAATTCCGCCTACCCATGCTTTTACTTCGCCGGTTAAAGGATTGGTTACAACAAAAGAAGCCTGCAACATTTCTTTGTTATACTTAATAGAATCCATTGGAGACATTATCGTATCTTTTTCACGCTTGCTGTTCCACGCAAAAACCTTCATTGTAATTGGCTTATTAAATGCCTTGCGTATGTCCTCTTCCGGAATATCAGCATCTTCCATATCCTGCCAACGATCACTGGTTTTCATCGCTCTTTCCAGGATGGCCTTTCCATCTTTGGTTTTCCAAACACTTCCATCTTTAATATTTTTTTGTGCATTAAAAACTTTCTGGAGGTTAGGCATATGCCGCGCTACAGCCATCTCAGCATACAACTGCATTCTCGGATCAATAGTGGTATAAATCTTTAACCCATCTTTATAAATATTGTATGGCTCTCCTGTTCGTGGATTTTTATGCTCTTTACACCAGTCTTTCAGGTCGTTGCGCAATACATCAATAAAATAGGGCGCCCTGTTGTTATTCTGTGTAATTTTTTCATAGTTAAGCGGAATAGGTTTGAGCTTTAACGCTATAGCTTCTTTTTCTGTAATAAAATCATTTCTTACCATTTGGGTAATTACAAGGTTTCTGCTTTCTACAGAAGCTTTGGGATTGGTACGCGGGTTATATAGCCCTGTAGCACGCAACATGCCTATCAGCACAGCGGCTTCATCAATAGTAAGGCGATCGGGCTCTTTTTGAAAAAAAGTTCGGGAAGCATTGCGGATACCATATACGTGGTCGCTGTACTCAACTGTATTAAGATATAAGGCGATAATTTCTTCCTTGGTAAAATTTTTTTCGAGTTTGATAGCTACGATATTCTCTTTTATTTTTTCAACGAGGCGCAGCATAAAATTCCTGCTGCCTTGTCCCAGCATATTTTTAGCAAGCTGTTGTGTAATAGTACTTGCACCACCATCTTTACCCAAATGCACCACGGCTCTCATCAATCCCCTGCCATCAATACCTGAATGATCGTAAAAACGTTCATCCTCTCTTGCTATAAGCGCATGAATTACGTTAGGCGAAATATCTTTATAGGAAACGTTGGTTCTGTCGGTAATAAAATATTTACCTATAGATCTACCATCAGCAGCAAGTACCTCCGAAGCAGATAGTATAGATGGATTCTCCAACTCAGCCAGAGAAGGAAGTTTGCCAAATACCCCCCAGTTAATAAGCATAATGAAGAGAATGATACTACCAATACCTATAAAGAAAATACGCCACAGATATTTTTTTGCTTTAGACATACTATTGTATTTAATGACAGCTTTTACGCTGTGCCTGTTTGTTTTGCAAATTTCGTGCAGATATATACATGCAAGGTTATTATCTCTTTATTTGGTAATGCCTGCAGGATAATTTGCCTCTACGAATTGTTTATACACGGGCAGATCTTTATTGGTTTTTAATACCTCAAGATTGCCTGCTGATATAACTATCAGAGAATATTTGTCAGCGGCAAGCCAGGGTACTACCTGAGCACCAGCCACTTTTTTTGTCTTGTCAACATATCCAAGCGCAGAAGCCGCATCGGCAAAACCAGCCATTAAGATCATTTTATACTGATCATTCAGTGGCAGCACTGACACATCTATTTGCTGACCATAATATGCTTCACGATTGTAACGGCTGAACGCATTTTTAGCTTCATTTACATATACCACATCTACTTTATCTAATATTATTGCTACATAGTGCTGGTCAGCCGGTTTGTAAACGTAAGCAGACTGCTGAGGCACCGGCTTTTTGAGCATAGAAGAATCTATTGCCGGTCTTACGGCGGTTTGCTTAGGCGCTTTTACATCCGTAGCCTGCGAACGCTGCTGGTCGGGAGTAACCTGTTGTTGCACACCAACCTTTGGTTTGTCTTCCGGTACAGCTACCGAATCTTCTTTGGCTCTTTCCACCTGCAGGTTAGTGAGATAATTCTCGATATCATTCCGTTTTTTTAATACCGCAACTATATTTTCAGCTTTCTTCGCAATGCCCGCTTCTTTATTTATCTGTATCAGGTTATTGAGCGAGTTAATAGCAGCACTGTCGTTATGCTGTTTAATGTTATAAACAGCCTCAATGTATAATAATTGCTGCGTCCAGTAAGCGTTGCCATACGTGCTATCCGCAACCGCTTTACGTTTTACAGCCTCGTCAAATTTTCCTTCTAAAAAGAGATTATATATCTGCTCATAGTTGCGCGTGGCGTCATTTTTTAATTTAGTCTTTCGTTCTTCAACACCTTTAGGATTATCAATATACTCAAGGTACTTACTCTGTTTAAAATGTTGCCCCAGCAACGCTCTGTATTGCTTTGCCTTAACCGGCAGGTTAAGTTTCATGTAACAATAATGAAGATCAAATAACGCTTCTTCCTGGTAGCGGGTATCAGGAAAACGGTTCAACAGATCTTCGTATTTCTTAACAGCCTCTGCGTAATCCTCAAACTTATCCTTAAAAGTTTTACCCAACCCAAACAAAGCTGTTTGTATAGAATCATTGGATGTGTTTAAGGCTTCAGGTGTAAGTGGAAGTGTTTTCAGCAAGCCTTCGTAACTGATATCCGCCTGCTCGGCTTCCGCTTTGTTTTCATCTGCACCCAAATTATTTTTTCCCGGATTAGTAATAGGTGATTTCGTTTGCATAGCCACATCAGCTATACGTCTCCAGTTGTCAACATTGGGTCTTGTACCCCATGTATTTCTGAAAGATGAAAAACCTGTTGACTTGAGGGAATTATTATAGAAATACCATTCTCCTTTTGATTGATTACTGGCAAATAAATCTGGCGGCGGTTTGTTGGCAAATGGATTGTTCGAATTAGCGCCCAAGGAATCTACTTCTTTTAATCCTCTT
Organism: Agriterribacter sp.; assembly: GCA_044223805.1. Taxonomy (GTDB): domain Bacteria; phylum Bacteroidota; class Bacteroidia; order Chitinophagales; family Chitinophagaceae; genus Agriterribacter. The sequence continues at coordinate 2,524 of JBGALP010000124.1, read as the reverse complement.
AATTTCCGCAACTTTTTAGCGGCTGCTTTCAAAAACTTTTCCCGCTCTGCTTCAGGCATTGCGGCCACCTTTTGCAAACTATCCTGCACTTTAATAATTTGCAGTTTAGCAATAATACCAGATAGCGACTCCTTGCGTTGCGTAATGAGATCCGGATTAGGCACAACAGGACTATTCGCATCCAGACTGTCATAGGCGCTGTGCGCGAGTTCATAATCCTTTTTTTCAAAAGCAAGATCACCTAAGTATAAATAAGAACGGTTGCGCTGGGTTAAATCTTCACTATTATACTTTACACTTTTTAAAAGCCAGGTTTTAGCGCCATCAAAATTATTACGCTGCATTTCCATTTGTGCAGCGGTGTAGTAAATAATGCTTCTGTAATTATAATACTTGTCTTTTTTAGCCATCCGCAGCAATTGATTCAGATTCTCCTCAATTACTTTTTCGTCATTTTCTCCCTTTACCAATCTTATTTTATTTAACCTGGCATACACTTCCATCACCGGATCTATGGTATGTTTAATACATTGGTCAAAATACCTATCTGCCTCTGTTCTGTTTTTGCTGAGTGCAAATAACTGTGCTATTAAATATTCCCATCTTGCCTGCTCCTGGCTGTTAGCTGCATTATCCAGCGCGGGTATCAGGTGCACCGCGGCGCTATCCCATATACCCTTTTTGTAAAATAGGTACGATTCATTTTCTTCAAGTTGCGGCTTTAATCTTTCGGGAAAAAGTTCATCCCGTTTCAGCATTTGTATCATTCCCGAAGCTTCGCCGTAGGAACTGTCTTCAATAAATGTTCTTACCAACCAAACCAGCGCGTCATTTCTGCCGGGCGGTTCATTAAATATTTTTGAAACTATACTTCTTTTTTCTTTAGTAGAAACAGAATATACATTGCCTTCATCATTAAGATTACTACCTACATATTTTTTATAACCCAGTTCGTCGGGTTTCTTTGGCTGAAAATAATAGTTGATATATTGAAACGTGATACCCGCAGAATCCATTTGCTTCTTAAAAAAATAAGCCTTACCCATCAGCATATACATATCATCTATCCATTCATTGCGCAGATCATGTAACAATATGGCTGCATTACATTTCTGCAATACAGAATCGAGCTCGGTTTTTTGGGCAGCCGTAGCGTCAAGTGTATAATTATAAAATGGAAGTAATTCAGTATAATCATCCCTGAAGCCCTGCTTGGCACCAATTATTACATCATTAAGCTTTATATTGGCATTAAAGAAGAAATTATAATGTGTGCTTAGATTTTGTATAAGCTTGCGTGGAATAGTATACTTGGTGGTAAAGGTTTTATCAGACCCTAATATACGTTTATCATATTTGTCGGGCTTTTTTACATCCAGCGTAGCATCTTTTTGTGCTATGAGGGATGAAAATAATCCGCAGCAAAATAAAAACGTAAGTAATGTCGTTAGAATATGTTTACTATAGAACATGTAGTGCAGTGGTTCGTTAGTGTAATAAACTAATTTTCAGCGAAATTATTTTAATTATACATTTTTTCAAGTTTAAGTTCATACAACTACGCCAAAGTGGTTATTTTTAACACAAATAACTGATAATGGCAAAAATATTCGATGCTGACACTACGCTACAACGGTTGAGGAACAGGTACAGGCTGGTGGTAATGAATGATGATACGTATGAAGAGGTAGTAACGGTAAGGCTTTCGAGATTAAGCGTATATGTTACTTTGTGCACGGTTTTTGTTGTGTTGGTGGGTCTTACAGTGGCTTTGCTGGTTTTTACACCGTTGCGGTACTATGTTCCCGGATATGGAAACGGATCTGACAGGCGGGAAATGATCACGCTGAAAATGCAGGTTGACTCGCTTCAGCAGGAAATGAATTACAGGGACAAATATTTTGAAAATATACAAAATGTGCTGAAGGGAGGTACTTCAACTGTAAAAATGGATACTACGCAGTTAAACGTACCTAAAGACGATAAAAGCGAAGATTAAATCATCATATAAAAACCAATAACCATGTTCTCATCAAAATCCAAATCTGAAATCGAAATCAACCCATCAGCATCAAGTACAAGCTTAATAGGTGCAGGAACAATTATAAAAGGCGATATTGTAAGCAATGGAGACATCCGCATTGACGGAACATTAAAAGGGAATATTCTGGGTTCCGCCAAAGTATTGATTGGCTCAGAAGGCGTAATTGAGGGTGATATTGAAGGCGCACAGGCCGATATACAAGGAAAAGTAACCGGTAAAATAGTTATAAAAGATTTACTGAACCTTAGAGGAAAATCTGTTATTAAAGGCAATATTAGCGCCGGAAAATTACAGGTTGAACCTACCGTTTCTTTTAAAGGCCAGTGTCATGTTGGTGAGGGATCTGTAGCAGATGTAGTTGAAATGAAAAAAGAAGAAGAACATAAAATAGCCAAGTAAGCTTTAGGTGGTATAGATGTACCATTTTATATAATTTGGACATACAGAACTAACAACGCTTATAAAAAATCCCTGCACTAC
>JBGALP010000123.1:0-13994 GCA_044223805.1 Agriterribacter sp. | reverse complement strand
TTATTTGGGAAACTGCTGAAACGATTTGCTTTCTTGATTTATTTTCTGCTTGTGATTCTTCAGCAGCATTCATTAACTCAATTCCAAACTTGTCTTTTATTTTAGAACGGATTTTCCCCTTAATCGTATTGTCAAAGAAGGTGTCAGACCACAATAAATGGTTTGTAGTTGGCATTTTGATTTCTTCCTTGAAGTAGATTTTTTGAAATATCTCTTTTGCAAGTAGTCTGTTTACTTGAATTGATAAAAATAATAGAGCTGCTGATAAACCAAGATTTGTCAAAATTGGTAGAATCTCAAAAATGCTTTTTAAGCTGTCGTAATAGAGACTTGAAACTAATTTGTTCACCAAAATTAATAGAGGTGCTGCTGTCAAAACAGTAGGAAATAATCTTGCTCGTATGAAGTATGGGTTTGTCATTGTATAGCCGCTAACTCGTAAATATATGATATTACAAATTCCTCATCGCGGAAAACCAAGGTTCATAATCAACTAATTAACGTTGTACCTTTTGTATTGTCGTTAGTACAATCTAATCTCTCCTTTATAGTTTGTAAATGTTTTTAAACACTTACAATTGCTTATAAGGGATACTTCTTTTGCAAAGCTTCGCCACCTCAGTCCCAGGAAGCGAGTATAGTCAGGAAATAGGTATCAGGTGCGGTTGGGTAAATCAGAAGACGCCATTGGAGTATTTAAATGTAGTACTTAACCGGAAATTTCAAAAATAAAACACCTTATTTTTCAGGGTTGTCTTAAGAAAAGGAATAGAGGTGTTGAGGATTTTTAAAGAAAATATTTTCAAAGTAGTGCCCTAAGCCCATTTGTTGCAGATCAGCTTTAAAAGTGGTGAGCAAAAAATTCAATCCCGGTGAACCACCGTAACTTAACCAATAACTGTTCCTGGCGGCGTCCATTCCCATTGTGATCTGGTCGGGGAAATCCGGTAATAATTTTTCTAATAATGTATACGTCCAGTTTTCTTTTTCTTTCCATCTGAAGGCGCTGTCGTATTCTACCCTTATGCCCGTTTCCAATAATGCGCGGTTGTAACCTATATCCTGGTAACGGTCTACGTGCGATATAACGATATGCTCCAGGCGGGCGCCGAGTTTTGCAAAAAGCGCTGCCTGGTCAATGGCATGTTTGCCCTCATTGGTATGCGTTAAAATCGGAACACCGGTTTCGAGGTGGGTATTTACTACAGCACGGAATATTTTTTCCTGGTGGGCGGTTATTTTTTCATCACCGGTGGCGAGTTTAATCATGCCTGCTTTATGCGCGGTGCGGTTAACAAAGGGGCCATTGTAATCATTGGCATCAATACCTGTCATTACATCATCAATGAATAAACGCGTCAGTTGTTCTTCCGTATAACTATACCGCCAGTGATTGGGCAGGTAATATTTTTCGAGATGAATACCCGTAGGCGCTATAATATGCACTCCCGTTCTTCGGGACACTTCAGCCAGTTTGAGTACGTTACGTCCGGCATCGGAAGGCATGGTGTCAACCATTGTTCGTCCGCCTGCTTCGTAAAAACTTTTTAATTCCTTCGAAATTTTGTCTACATCATTCAAAAGAAAAGTGGCATTTTGCTGGGTAGGAAAACTTTCGTCTATAACGATATGCTCGTGTGAATAGGTCAATCCCATTTCAGCAGGAGTTATATCTCCTAACACCGTACGTACAAATGGAATATTGTTAGAATGCATGATTACAAATATTTATTGTTTTCATTTTTGCATAAGCTTGTACTGAATCAATATCGGTTAACTAAAGTTAGCGTTATTACCTCAAGCCGGTGGGCTTCGTATCAGTGCGAAGTTTTCTCAAAGTGTAATTACAACGGAATTTGTCTACTCCGATTGATGCCGCCTCCTTCTGTTGAAATGACATACCTGCATATTAGGCCGGAGAGGCAGTCCCCAGCTATCCGTCAACGTTAGTTGCCGGTACACCTGGTGGGTTTTTAGTTAAACTTTCCAATAGCCGGGATCTTTGATAAATCTACCTGGTCTCTTACTTGTTCATGGCTAAAAGCTGATAGCTGATTGCCGATAGCTGATTGCTCATCCCTCACCCCACATTGTACTTCCATCCACTCCTGCTTGTATCTGCCAGTGTTTCCGGAACCTCCAGTATAGCACCTGTTTCTAACAATTTTGATTGTAATGCTGTTATATCAACCGCATGCGCAGCCACATCTTTGTCCAGTGACAGGGTAGCGGCTAACCCCGCTGCTTGTCCCATACTCATGGTTTGCGCCATAGAGCGGCAGGAGGCATGCGCATCATGCGTAGCGGAAAAACAACGTCCTGCAACCCATGCTAATGCACTTCCTTTGGGTACGATGGTACCATACGGCACACCGTACACGCCGTTATTGGGAATATACTGCCAGAACGTTTCACTTTCTCCGTTCTTACCTTTTCTATGATCTTCAATAGGCGCACCGCAAAGAAAAATATTATCTGCCGGAATATAACCGGCCATACAATCCTCTTTGGTAAGCCGGTATTCACCATATACCCGCCTGGTTTCGCGAACGCCGATCTGGTGTGAAAGCCCGATGATCTTTGATTCTTCATAACCCGGTACTTCGTTTCTGAAAAACTCCTCAAAAACGAATGCCTGTCTGCGTCCTTCTATCTCAGCCAATGTAAGCGCTTCTGTATTCAGGGCCTGCAGATCGCCTACCTTTACCGCCACTGTTGATATGCATCCTTTCTGACACATTTCATGCGCCGATCCTTCTTTACGGGGTAATCCATAGTTCCCTTTTTCAAAGGCGGTTTTCATTTTTTCATTCATCATTTTTTTGCCGCCCGCCTGTTTGAATTTTTCCAGGTTCACATTGCTCATCCTGAAAGTAGTGGTCATACTTTGCGCGGGTTCTGATTCGCCTGCTGTTTCATATTCAAATCCTGCTAAGTGACAAAAATCAGCATCGCCTGAAGCATCAATCACTCTTTTAGCTTTTACTTTATAAAATCCACTTTTATTCCAGAAAATGCAACTGTGTTTTTCTGCTTCTTCTTTTACTACATCAACCAAAGTAGTATGCAGTAAAAAACGGATGCCGGCTTCCATGATCTTTTGATCCCACACATATTTTAATCGTTCGGGATTGTAGTTTACACCAGTTCCCGCTCCGTAAGTATTGGGTCGTAGAAAAATATCTCCTGTTTCATTCAGTGTATTTACAATCGTATCCGCTAAACCTCCCACAATTTTTTTGGGCGTTTCTCCCGGCGTAAAAAATCCATAAAAAGTATCGAGCATCTGCGTAGAAGTGCCACCTGGAAAACCATAGCGTTCAACAAGCATCACTTCATATTTTCTACTTTGCCTTGCCGCCAGCGCGGCTATACATCCCGCAGAACCTGCGCCTATTACTAATATATCCGTTTCTGCGAGTAAAGGAATTGTATGATGATGAATAAAATCGAACATAGCATGTTTTGTATTAATGACCAGTAGATATAGGTTTTCCTACAGATTGATATAATGCCGCCAGGCGATGTGCATGTTCATCGTAAGCGCTTTCAAATAATTCAACCGCTCTTTCTGCGCCAACTATAGCTCCGCTGGTTAAAACTTTTGGCGGTTGCCCCGCTTCTGTAAGCAAACGGGCTACTTCCGCCTTGATGGTATTAATTATTAACGCGCCTCCTACAGTAGAACCGGGTGATACGGGTGTTGCTAAACCGGGTATACTAATCATTGCATCACCCAACGGCGCACCTGTGTCTAATATGATATCTGCGAAATCACCCAGCTTTTTTCCATCTTTTCTTTTACTGGTGCTACCCGCGGCATGTGCTTTAGTGATGATAGCCACTACCGTAATTCCGCTCTGTTGAAAGCATTCCGCTATTTCGATAGGAACCACATTACAACCACTGGAAGAAATAATCAAGGCAGTATCTTTTGTACTCAGGTCATAATTGCGCAGGATTCTTTCAGCCAGTCCGGGTACATTTTCTAAAAACATAGCCTGTCTTTGTCCATTGGCGCCTACTACCAGGTTGTGGAAGGTGAGCGATAATTCAACTATAGGATTGAACCCCGGAAAAGAACCATAACGTGGCCACATTTCTTCTACCATAATTCTGCTGTGCCCCGAACCAAACACGTGCACCATACGACCGGAGAGAATGGTCTCTGCAAATAAACCGGCCGCTTTTTGTATCACGTCAGTTTGTTGCGCTACAACCTCAATGATCTGGCGGCATTTAACAAGATATTCATTAATTACATTCATAACGTTTAATTATAACCGAAGATGTAGTCATTTATATTTTAGCTGACTAATGCCATTTTATCAAAAGCGAAACCCGCTGCACCCACTGCCCCGGCCATGTCGCCATAGCGGGCTTGTTTAATGGGTGTTTTTTTACCAGTATTTTTCCATTCATACACATCTATAAAATCTGCCAGTGGCTTATATAAAGCGTCGCCGGCTTTTGTAACACCTCCTGCCAAAATGATCAGCTCCGGAGAAAGAAAATTAGAGATGGAGCAAAGCCCCAGCGCTAACTTTCGTACGGTGTTAAGCCAGATATAAGACGCAAATGCATCTCCCTGCTGATAAGCTTGTACAAGTTCATGCGTTGACTTCATTCTTCCCAAAGTTCGTTTTAATATAGTAGCATCACCTATCGCATTTTCCAGGGTTCCAGGCATGCCCACAATACCGAAATCTTCGCTGTCAACATCTAAAATCATATGTCCCAGGTGCCCGGCCATTTGATAATTGCCCTGGTATAATGCGCCATTAATCAATACGCCTCCACCCACACCTGTTCCCCAGGTCAGCATCACAATATTGTTTATGCCTTGTCCAACGCCAAACTTCGCCTCGGCTATCAGGGCGGCGTGCGCGTCATTTAAAACCCAAACTTCATTTTCTTCCAGGTATTCCGACCACACAAAATTTTCTAATCCATGCAGCCTTGCCGGCATTACCTGGATGGCGGAATTATTTTCGTTGCAAAGCCCCGGAGCCGCCAGCCCGATGGCATCAACCGGATCTGCGCTTTTTGATTTGAGTTCCGAAATCATTTCCGACACTGCCTGTTTCCAATGCTGCCCGTCTCCATTGTTCCGGGGGTTACCTGGGTTGGTTGACTGCGCAGCCTGGTACAGCACCTCGCCGTTAGCGCTTAGTAATACACCCTTTATATTAGTGCCTCCCAGGTCAATGCCTATTGCTGTTGTCATTGTTGTTGTTTTTACTTTGAAGATAATTGTCCTTCACTGATACTCCAGCCCCCATCAATTGCCAATACCTGACCCGTTGTAAATGCAGCATAGTCGCTCATGAAGTAACAGGCGGCGCCGTCAAGGTCTTCTGGTTTTCCTATTCTTCCTGCTTCCAGTGGTTGCTTGGTTTTAATATACGCCAGAATTTCCGCATCACCCGCAGCCCGTTGCGCCATAGGTGTTTCTACCAGTCCGGGAGCAATTACATTAATGCGGATATTATCTTTTGCATAGTAAGCGGCTAAAGATTTAGAAAAACCGATGATCGCCGCTTTAGCGGCTGCATAGGCATGTGTGGTAAAATAGGCAGGAGCGGGCGAATAAGCCAGCACAGAGCCGAGATTCAGAATGGAACCGCCGCGTTTCGTTTTTAAAAAAAACTTTGTTGCAGCCTTGTTAGAAAGCATCAGAGAAGTAAGATTCAATTCCAGTGTTTTATTCCAACCTTCCAGCGAAAGTTCATGTAAAGGTCCATCGCCCATTTTACGACCACTTCCGCTACATGGTAAAGACCATCAAAACTTCCCCAGGTGCCTGCGCATAATTCAATAGCGTCAGCCGCGGTGTTTTCATGTATGGCATCACCGGTAACAACCAACCCTGCATCGCCCAATTCCTGTTGAGCCTGCTGGCTGGTATCAGCATGCCTGCCAACTGCTACCACTTTTGCCCCGTGTTGTATAAAGGCTTTTGCGGCTGAAAAGCCTATTCCTGTTGTTCCTCCTATAATGACAATATTTTTATTGCTGAGCATGAAATGACAAGCATTCGGTTTTGAAAATAAATTATCCTGCAATCCTGGAGTTGCATCCTTTATTGGGCAAACATACAGGTTGATCAATCGCGGATTTGATACTTTATTATTAGTTCATGCATAAATCTTAACTGTAAAGATCGCCTCAAGTAGAAGCCGACTTTAAATTTTTTTAAGAGCCGGTTGGTTATTCATAAATCAACAGTCATGTCATTCACAATTTAAGGTTTAAGATTTTATCATTACAAACGTTCCTTCCATTTGGTCGAGTTTTTTATTTTGTTTGTCGAAATAATTTAAGCAGGTGTTTCACATGGTGAACTTTCGCGTGAGTTAGTAAAACCATCTATACATTTCAAAAACTACCACAAATGAGAAGTTTGCTTTTTCTCCTGTCAGTTGTTGTACTCTCAATTCAAGTGTTTGCCCAAAAACAAAAATCAAAAGCGGAAGCTTTGCCAAAGAAATTAACATTCCAATGGATGCGGCTCATTGGGATTACGATAGCAACGCCGTTGAGTTTATAACTCACCGGGATGTAATGGCGGTTACCAATAAAAAAGGTAGGGGCTTACAAATGTTTCTTAAAAATCAATCTTTTATTGATGGTACTATTGAGTTTGATGTTGACCTGAATGGAGGCATAGGTTTTCCCGGTATTAATTTCAGGCAATCGGCTGATCGCAAACAGGCAGAAAATTTTTACATCCGTTCTTTTGGTCCGGTAACGCCGGAAGTGAGAACAACAGTGCAATATGCCGCCGTTATGGATGGCATGAGCATCTGGGATTTGTCTGACGAATACCAGGGCGGCGCTCAAATAAACCAGCAGGGATGGAACCATGTAAAACTGGTTGTTGCCGGTAAACAAATGCGTGCTTATGTAAACGATATGAAACTGCCGGTATTGATTGTACCGGAACTGGAAGGTTCCGAAACTAAGGGGGCATTTCTTTAACGGGAAATGTAGTGTATGCAAACCTGGTGTTGAAACCGGGTGCAACCGAAGGATTGAACCCTGACGCGGGCTACAATTCTACGCTTAATGATACCCGTTATATCCGCAACTGGATGGTAAGTCCTTCCAAAACTTTTCCTTTTGGCAAAGAATTGATAATTGCCCTGCCAAGCATGTATGGAAAACTCAATGCTTCAGATTTGCCTGACAGCTCATATGCAATGAGTCTGTAAAAGCAGAACCAAGAGCGATGATAAACCTAAGCAGAATCTACGGTCATATTCCCGATGATGCCACCAAGGATAGCATGGCTGAAAAACCACTATTGAATCGGATAAAGCGCAGGACAGAGTTTTAAGTTTTGGTTACAGCATGAAGAAGCATGGGTGTTTATAAACGGGCAGATTTTATACAGGTAAAAATTATTTTGTTACGCCCGAACAAAAAAGAACCATCTGCAAGATGCACCATCGAAAACAGCCATTTTTACCTTGCCATTAAAGGAGGGAAAAGGAAATGTATGATAGGGCTTGCCAATTATTTTTATGGTTGGGGCATTGTGGCAAGACTTGATGATACGAAGGGTATTCAGTTGATGAAATAGCGCGCCCTGTTTTAATAAAAAAGCTATCCCCTTTTCCGGGGGATAGCGGATCAAGAAAGTACTCCGTATGTTAAGTATGATGATTGTCTATTGCATTCCCTGCATACCACCCTGTGCACCTTCTGCCTGACCTTTTAAATTCTGACGTTTGAATAAAGACATATCTATTTTTCCGAAGCGGTACGTAAACGTTAAGCGTACCATCTGCGGATTGTTTAAGCGGTAATAGTATTGCTCAAATCCTACACCTTGTGAATATTGGTCAGATTTTCTACTTCTGAAAATATCATTAAAACTCAATGTGGCAGACGCGGCATTGTCTTTAAGGAAAGTTTTTTTAACAGCGATATCTACACCATAAAAAGCTTTGATATAACCTTGTGAAGCGCTTTGCGCTGAAGCCATGGGCGGACCAAATTGCTGTGCGGTGCTGATAGGTAAATTTGTTTTGCTCTGGTTGGTAGTCTGCCGAAAGCTGTATGGTAAAATTCTTTGGCAGTTTATAATTGTTATTCAGTTTGGAACATACTCCACATGGCATCCTGCGATGTGCGGAAATATTATCTGTATTAATCTTTGAATTATAAAGTTTACGTTGGTAGTAATATCCCACCATTTAGCGATGGTGTTTACTGAAGTAAGTTCCAATCCGTAAGATTGCGCTGAATTAGCATTTACAAAAGTGCTGATATAGTCTGGCTTACCGGAAATTTCATTTACTGATGTATCATAATACCGGGTAATCAAATGATCAGTGTATTTGTAATACAGGGAAGCAAGAAAAGTATTATTGCCTGTGAATGTTTTGCTGTAAGAAAACTCTCCTGAATAAGTGAATTCAGGCACCAGGTCAGGATTTCCCCTGGTAATGTTCAGGCTGTCTGTATAGTCAGTATAAGGAATCGACTGGAAAAAGTTAGGGCGGTTAATACGCCTTGTTACGCTGAATTGCAACTCCTGCTTTTTACCTAATTTCTGGCTAAGAAACAAAAGGGAAAGACTTACAGGATAGTTGTTTTTAAATTTTTCACCGCTGTTCAAAAGCTTTCCGGTGTATGCTGAACTCTCCGCCCTTAACCCAATTTTGTATCCGAAGTTTTCTCCGATCTTGCTCGACAACGAAGCATAAGCCGCATATACGTTATTGTTGTTTTTATAATTGGTAGTAGCTGCTGAAATTTTTATATAATCAGTAGCGCCGGGATAACGGATAAAATTCTCTGTATTATTTTCGGTAGTATTCAATTGTGCTCTCAAACCTGTTTCCAGCATGTTTGCTCCCTTAAAAGGTTTTACATAATCCGTCTGGATGGTCATGAACATATTTTTTCCTGTACTGTTGTTCTGTTGCAACTGTGTTCCGGCCACATCTCCATTATCATCAAAATATTGTGTAGTATATAAAGCATCTCCTTCAAATTTTCCGTTAAACATATTAAAATCCGCAGTCCACTCTTCACCAGCTGTTTTAAAATTATGCTTCATACCTGCCTGAAAACCCAGGGCGTTAAATTGCCTTGATGACTGCGAAACCCTGTCGGAAAATTTGCTGTACGTATCTCCGGAGTACAGGCTGTCTGTTTTAATATTGATTACTTCATTGGGTTTGAATTTACCATGTACCCTTATAACCCCTGCAGATAGTGTGGTGCGGTTAGTAATAAAGTAATCAAGACCCGAGTTTGCCAAATATAAATCCGCCCTTTGTTTTGTTGAGATTATCCTGGAAAATATTTACAGCCGTATCTCCCAGGTTATAACGGTCTACACTACCCGTAGTTCTGTTACGCATCTGGTTGGTCATAAAATTGGCGGAGAAGTTGAACTTATCCTGTCTCAGGCTAAAACTTCCTCCTGCATTCCATCCACCGCGCCTGTCAATACCTGCCATTACATTGCCATTATAACCCGACTTCCTGTTTTTCTTTAATACAAGGTTCAATATGCCCGCATTGCCACCAGAGGCGTCGTATTTGGCCGAAGGATTCGTAATCACTTCTACACTTTCAATAGCGTCTGCAGGAATCTGGTCTAGGCTTAATGTGGTTGGGCGACCATCCACATAGATCTGGGGAGCTGCATTCCGCAATTTTACATTGCCATCAATATCAACCTGCACACTAGGCACATTGCGCATTACGTCTACCGCGGTTCCACCTGCGGTTACTATATTCTTATCAACATTAAAAGTTTTCTTGTCAATATCCATTTTCATCAATGGCTTTTCTGCTGTTATAACCACCGCCTGCAATTGTTTTGCTTCTAACGTAAGCTGAATGTTACCAAGATCTTTATCAAAGTTTCCGCCAAGTGGTCCAACAGTTTGTTCAAGGTTAGCATATCCAACGGCTGAAATTTTCAGTTTTAATTTTGATATGATAGGCAACCCCTCCAGGCTGAAGTCTCCATTTCCTTTTGTGGTCATGCCTTTTAATAATACATCTTTTGTTTTTTTGGTGTCAGGGTTGAGTTTGCTTTCGAGTATAAGTACTGAAGCTTCTGCAATAGCTTTACCGGTGCTGTCTACCACTTTGCCATATAAATGACCAATATTGGCAGGCGCTTTACCTGGGGGAGGGCCTTGCTGTGAAAAAGCGCTGCAACTTATGATCAACGCTGTTAGTAGAAAGAATAAATATTTCATAACTATGTTAGTATTGGATGCAAAAATATTTACGCCTTTCTTATGTATGTAAGAATTGAGATGAATTTGGAAAAATTTGCGATGAAAGGGTATTAAGGCTGCAGACCGGTGATTGCCGTAACAACATCCTGGTAATTGCTGCCAATGGCAAGTTCTGTTTCGCCTATGAAAATACTGTTCTTGCGGATAGCGGTAATATGTTGTTTTGAAACAATATGAGAGCGATGTATGCGTACGAATTGATCGGGCGGTAATTGATCCTCCATTGTCTTCATTGCCATACGAACTACAATTGGTTTTGCATTTCCTTTTAGATGTACACGCAGATAATCTTTCAACCCTTCAATCCACAAGATATCCGGTAACATTATTTTAATAAGACTGTAATCTGCATTTACAAATATATAATCGAGTGGGGCAGGAGATGAAGACGCTGAATTTTTTTGACGCAATTGATGCAGTTCCCATGCTTTGTTGCATGCTTTAATAAACCTGCTCAGTGCTACAGGCTTAACCAGGTAATCAATCACATCCAGATTAAACCCCTCCAGCGCATATTTTTCATAAGCGGTTATCATAATAACCATGGGTTTCTGTAGCAGGCTTTGCAAAAATTGTAAACCCGTTAGCCGTGGCATCTGGATATCAAGAAAAATTAAATCAATACTTTTTTCCTGTAATATTTTAATAGCGTCAACAGGATTGCTGCAGGTGCCAACCAGCTCTAAAAAAGGCACCTTGCTGATGTTATCTTCCAGCAGTTCCAGCGCAAGTGGCTCATCATCTATGGCAAGACATCGCAACATATACTAGTGTAAAGTTAATTCCAGTACTACTGCAAACCATCCATCTTCTTTTGAAATTTGTAATTGATGGTTATCAGGATATAATAAATTTAAACGCCGTTTTACATTAGCAAGTCCAATACCCGAAGTCTTGTCTTTTACTTCATTTTCTGTTTCATTGTACCTGTTGCGAACAAAAAAGTACAACTTATTCTTATTCATTTTCAGCTCTACATTTATCTCCGCGTTTTCAATAAAGCCTGTTCCATGTTTAATGGCATTTTCTACAAAGGGGATGAGCAGCATAGGCTCAATTACAAAATGTGCCTGTGGTTCCTGAAAGGAAATATTGAAAATTACATTGTTGCCAAAGCGCTGCCTTTGCAGATCTATATAGCTTTCCAGGTAATCTATTTCTTTATCCAGCGAAACTTTTTCTTCCATGGTTTCATACACCGTATATCGTATAAGGGAAGATAGTTTGATAAGCGAGGGTTCGAGCAGGTCGGATTTTTTACGGGCCAGTGCCACCATATTATTAAGCACATTAAACAAAAAATGAGGGCTGGCCTGGGAGCGTAATAAAGAAAGTTCTGTTTTGAGATTTTCATTTTCCTTATCCTTAATCAGGTTATCTGATTGTATTTTGTCAATAATAAGCCTGTAGGCAATACTGCTGGCAAGAAAGAAAAGATAGATAAGAAAAGAAAAAATGAGATGGTTAAGAATTTTTACATCTGATTTGTTATGCAGGTAAATAAAAAACAGGTATTGAATAAAAACGATTAACGCGTAAGATCCAAACAACGCCATTCCGTATCTCCCGTATAAGTTTTTGGTAAGCAGGCGTGGAATAAGCAATAAGGCATTCCAATAAAAAAATATAATCCACAGCAAGTTGCTGAATATATAAGTCAGCATATCTTTCAGCGTAACAGCATGTTGATTGGCATCCTTATCATTATTAGCCCTGAGCAGAAACGGCAGGCAGAATAAAGCAATCCATGCCAATGCATGAAGTACTATGATCCACGCTTTTTTATTGTACCACGCTGTTTTCATCCCGGAAAAATAAAGGTTTCTTTAATAACACTGCAAGCTGTAAGAAAATGATGCGATGAATCGGGCTTTTTCTGATACTAAATCTTACCAGGCAGCATTGTACACAGAAATTAATACTCGAACCGTTTAACATTCGGCTCCCTCATCATGGCAGCGGTAAATTGCTCGTGGCATTTTACATGCCCCTGTGTGCTAAAAATTATAGACATCTCATCTCCTTCTTTTACCTGCTTCGAAATCTTAAATTTGAGATGGTTTTCATTAAGCAAGTGTTGAGAACGCGTCATTATATCATCATCGAAATGATATTTAATCAAATACACCCGCGATTGATTGCTTCTGTCAATAAGATTTTCAACCAATGGTAAAATAGCCAATACTATGAGAATAAGTATACTTCCGCATGCAGCCGCAAAATAATAGCCTGCTCCAATGCCCATACCAACTGCGGCTACAGTCCATATAGTAGCTGCCGTTGTTATACCGTTCACCCTGTTGTCTCCCCTGAAAATTACTCCTGCTCCAAGAAAACCGATTCCTGTAACAATATTGGCGGCAATACGATCCGGGTTCCCGGCTTGCCCTATTTGTATAGACATGATGGTAAAAAAGCAGGATCCCATTGATATCATGATCATGGTGCGAAAACCCGCTGACTTACTATGGTATTCTCTTTCGGCTCCTACCATTCCTCCCCAGAGCGCAGCGAGTAAAAACCTGATGAGTATTTCGTAGTCCATCTGCAATTTTTACAGAAAGATAAGCGCATTTTATGATACTTAGCTACAGATACATGCCCCTGTTTGAACGATCTTTTTTGCCTGCCCGGCGACTATTGTACATATTCTTTTTTATAACATAATAACTTTGTATTATAATACCAGAAAAATAAAAAGACAACAAAACAAATAATTTTCATCATCGTTGGCAGGCAGTTAACAATTTTAAATAAAATTTTTTCTTTCAATATTGTCTAATGTAAATATCTAAAACAGTCAATTTTCTCATAAGCAGTTAGTTTTGGTTTCGGCCCCTATTTCTATAGGGGCTTATTCATTACACCTCCTTCCTGCAGTAAGAAACCTTTATCGTTAATCAACTATCAATAACGCATAACCGATTTGTGTAACTAATGGTTATCGGGATTTACACCTATTTCATCCGGTGATAACACATAATGTGTTTCCAGTGTTTACGAGTAATTTTTAAAATGACAACTATTTATAATTATTACTACAAAATAAAAGAAGGATGTGTATGTTTTATACCCCGATTTAACAGTTTGTCTTTGGCATAACTGCAATCAATACTCTAAACCACATTCTATGAAAGGTTCATTACACTTATTTTCTTCTTTCCGGCAAGTATCAAAAAATACTTTGTCAAAAAAAAATCTTTTCACAAGAAACAACATTACCCACGAGAAAAATAAAATGCACTTTATCCTGCGCTTTGTTTTGATTGTATTAATGTCATGCTTGTTAAAAAACGTTTCTGTAGCTCAAACTACGTACGATTTCAGTACAGCCGCCACCTTGTCCTATGGATCAGGTGGTTTTGGTATTTGGTACACACAAGCTGATATTACTATAGGTGGCGTAGCCTACAAACTTACTTGTGGTGGTAATGGCTCTTTTGCCAACGCTGCATCAGGTGGCTCTTCAAACAGTAAATGTTTAACTAAAGACGGTTCAGGCGGAGACCAGTTCACAATTGAAAGAAGTGATGGCCAACCATTTCAGTTTTATGGTTTTTGGGTTAAGCATAAGAGTATGAACAGTTATGCGGAATTTTATTCCCTTCCTCCATTTTATACGATTACTTACAATAAATATGGCGGCGGCACTGAATCTTATAGTGATAATACCGCAATGCAAGGAGGATCCTATACCTCTTCGTCGGTATCTTTTACAAAAGA
>JBGALP010000122.1:0-14096 GCA_044223805.1 Agriterribacter sp. | reverse complement strand
ATTTTCAGCTTCTTTTACCTGTTGCACCAGTACGTCTTTAGTGCCCCTGTCAACATGCCGGATGGTAAAAGGAAATATGAGGCTGGTTGTTTTGTCTTTGGAAATAGCCAAAGAAACAGGTTGTGCAATTCCTGCAACGAATAACCAGCAACCGCAAATCAAACACACCATTCGTTTCATAAATTCTGTTTTTGAGATTAAACAATTATCGCTCTGTATTCTTGTCTTTCATCAATACTTTATAGCCTGCTTTCACCATCACTTTCACCTGCTTGATTTTTTTACTGAGCAGGCTTTTGGCAGCGCTGATGCCCGCGGCTGCGGCCTGTGCTTTCAGGGAAGGGTCCATTGTTGAAAGCTCCATCAGTTGCAGGCTGTTATCTGCGGACTGCTTTGCCACATCACGGGTAATAGCGCCAGGTATATAGATGCCGGGAAGTCCGTCCATATCATACACTTCTAATTTTACAGGATAAAGGGATTGATTATAGCGGATGGAGTTAATTTCAACCTCCAGCCGTTCCGCATTCAGAGAAGCTATCCCAAATACAAAACTCCCTTTTTGGATTAAAGAGCCATTCACATATATGTCATTCAGTAATCGGAATTTTACAATTGCCCCATTTACCAATACCTGGTTTTCATTTACGACTGCCTCAATTGAATTGTTCTCATTTTGAGATGACAACTGATCATCCAACCCAAAAAATCCCGCTTTGTCATTGCTTATTTTACCCGGTGTGTCCAGAAGGCTAATATTTGTTTCCTTCGCCATTTTAGTTATTGGAAATACTTCATCTTTAGTTTTGAGAGATTTTTGCCTGATCCTGTCATCAATTCTTTCGGGATGTTGTATATCCATTATTTTTTCAAGCATCCCGTTAATTTGCTTCAATTCAGGATCCTCAGCATTACCATTTTGTTGCATCGCTTGCATCATATTTTCAAGACGGTCCACCTCCCCTTTGTTTGCAGAAAGTTGTTTTGGAATCGAGTAATTTTCCTGGGTGTCATTTTTTAGTGCAGCACCATTCGCAGTGTTATCCAAAACGGCGTTTAGCTGGTTCAGCTTCCTTAACACGTTTTCCTCATTGTGGTCAATGTTTCCGTTTTTGTTATAAGGCGAATTATTCAAACCAGTCTTTTGGTCTTCAGGATTTAGTTTGGAAAGGACACTGAAAACCGTGTCTCCTTCAGTTTCTCTAATCTCATTATTGCTTGTAATATTTTTTACTTTGAAATATGGGTCGCTACGTATGAGTTCTTTAAGTTTCGCAGAATCTGCCGCTGCCATTTCATAATAGGATAGCTTATTTAATCCCTTATCGTCTTTAAGGGTAGCATTGGGCAATTGCAGATTAAGCCCTTGTTTAATATTTGATTGCTTTGATTCAGTTGCAGATGCTTTGCCACCACCAAGAGCCCAAAACGCCAGTGTTATAAATGGCAATACGAGTAATGGCAGTACCGCCAGCATTTTTCGTTTGCGCAGATAGCTTTGCGAATGTTGTACTTTCTTCATGGTTTTATTTTTTTTAATGATTATACATTTGTTCCAATAGGATTATACTATCCATAAGTCCAGGCCTGCCCGATAGAATGCTATCATAGTTTTGCTTAGAACATTGTCGCAAGCTGTCCATATACTTTTGGAATTGTTGTATTTCTTTATATTCCTCGTCAGTGATTACATTAGAAGAACTTAATTTTTCCTTAGTACGACTTTTTATGATAGAAGGTGTTTTAAGATGGGAAATTTGAACGGTACTGCGTGGAGCGTCATTGACAAAAGCGCTTGCAATAAAATACACACTAACGGCAAACCAACCGGTACTAAAAAATATCACTATTATTTTTAGTGACCTGGCGGAAAGATTTGCAGTTATTTTAGACAGGAATGAAGAAAACAGCGTTTGTATTTTAAGTACCGCCCCGGCGATCCTGGTTGCTAATTTATCCTGCAATGGGTTTGATCCAGATAAAATAGTTTTTGTCTTATTCTTTCTCCACATACAATTCTTTTTTCCGTTATCACTTTTCAATCTCACAAGGAATTTACTTTTTCCGCCGCTGCAGCTTGTTCACCTGTTTTCTGTTTTTATGTCTTTGTTTTCCACAGTCCGCCATTTTTCAATTAGAAAACCATGCGGGTTGTTATCTGACCGGGATACATTACGCAGCCAGCCTTCTGTAATTAACGTCCTGAAAACAATAGTAGTCGGACGAATTATTTTTTCCTGTGCTTTACAACGAAAATAAAATGGGTACTGGTTGATATTTATTTCAATGCTGTCTATTGTTATCTCCTGGCTAATATTTCCGCTGATGATATTAGAGTAGTAACTGTTTTCCTTCAGGTCATCATATTGTTCTTTGGCAGACCCGTCAGCGAGGTATAATGCTTTTGTGATATTGGCCTGGATTACTTTGTCATCCGGGTCAAGGGTAAAGAAATAGTGATGAAACATTGCTACATGATCCCTGGCCTCTACAGGAATATTGTCCTTCCTCTCAGCCGCAATAGCTTCCAGTGCCTTACCGCTTGCAAGAATGAATATTTTCTGCTGAGATTCTCTCAATGTCTTACTGCTTACATATAATGACCAGCCAGTAATGAATACGCATGATATTATCATAACAATTGAGAACAACCGGATATGCCGGAAGGCGGTATCAATATTTTTTGTTTGTTTGAACATGTCTCATGATTTATTTTCTCCATCTCCTTTTATACGGTTCATCAAAAACCCACCCGATGCTTTAGAGCCATCTGAAGAACTGCTTTCATACCTGCCAAAATAACCCGCAGTCATTCCCTGTTCCGCCATATTGTTTTTTACCGCCCCTGCTTTATCACCGAAACTATCGGCGATCATCCCTGCACCCCCACTACCTGCCTGCAGGACCGTTTTGCCAGAACTACTCATAATAGTCGTCACTTTATGCAGCAGTGCATTACCACCTCCTGCATGGACAATATAATTGGCAACAGAGGGTACGGTGAAATAACCCACAATTCCAATAATCATAAAAATCAGGTAAGCTGTATCAGTAGAAGAAAAAAAAGTGTCGCCCGCTGTTTCCACTTGTTTAATATCCAGGGCAATCATTTTCTCCTGTATTTTTCCAATGATGCTTCCGAAAATATTTGCCACCGGTAACCACAGGAAAATATTGATGTAACGGGCAATCCATACGGTAAGGGTATGCTGAAAACCGTCAAAGACAGCAATGCCAAACACCAGCGGTCCCAAAATAGCCAATACAACCAAATTGAATGTCCTGATAGTATCTATGCAAAGGGAAGCCGCTTCATAAAGCACCCGTAAAACTTCACTCATCCATTCCTTAATGGAGTTACGAAAATTGTAGGAAGCCTTGGACATGGCAAATTTGATGTCATTACCTACTGTTTCTATAAAGCCCTCATTTTCACCAGTGGGATCATCCGGGTGGGTATATTTATACCATTTGTCCCTGTCGCCACTGCCGTTTTCACCCACATACATTTGCCAGATAGTAGTTTTTTTAATGGCATCTTCTTTAGCCTTTAATAATACGGCAATGGCTTTATCAGAATCACTTACCATTGCAGCGGTGCCGGTTACTGTTGGTTTCATCACCGTGTTTATAATAGAGAGTACGGAAGGGAAAATGAGGATAGCAAAACCGAGTACAAAAGGTCTGAACAGCGGATAAAAATCAACGGGCTCAGCATTGGCAATATGCCGCCATATTCTCGATGCGATGTACCAGATAGCTGCAAAGCTGGCTATCCCGCGACCAACACCTATTAACTTATTGCAGAGCGGCATCATCTCGTCATAGAGCTGCTCCAGTACCCCGTGCAGACCATTCATTTCAGTAGCAATGCCCTGGGCTTTTCCAATCTGGGATAATCCAATAGCCCCCGTTATGCAAATCAAACCTTTTGCCCACTGTTTCATACTTCATTTTTTAATGTACTTCCTGCAGTCACTTTTTTATCCCATATACGGAACGAATTGAATTAACATCATTCTTTTCTTTTGCCCTTTGAACAGCGAGCACTGTTGTATTGTTATTAAAATACCTTAAGAAGGAAAGTTTATTTTGCATTTCATCATAGATGCCATCTATAGCGGTGAGGCGCTCATCATCTGACATCCTGAGTTTATCTGCTGTAACTATTATAAGTAAAGCATCCAGGTTTTTCAGGCTTTCATCAAATAATTTTCCATATACTTTCCCTACATAATCAATTTCACCAGGATTAAAATTTCCATCCTGCTTAAACCGGTTGAATGCTTTTTTGTATTCTTTGACCAGTTGCAACTGAAAATCTATAATATCACCTATTTTCTTATACTTCTTAACGGCTGGACTTACGGCCATTAAGCCATCCAGGAAAGTTTTATGCAAATTGAAATTTCCCTCGGAAAGATTTTTAATGGTATTGTATCCCCCGGATAAAATCTGGTACCCTTTCTTCAAATCAGAAAGTATTTGTTTAAACTGTAATAGTTTTTCAATATCGAGTGCAAGCTGTTCCAGCTCCTGCACCTGGGCCATTGTTTTAATGCTTGAAAATACCCCGCTTAAACAAAGCACAATGATTACTATTATCTTTTTCATGAGTTTATGGGAGTTTAATATTATTAAGAAGCCGGCTTGTCTGAACCTCATTTTTATCTCTGTTCCTTTGCAGTGATAATACTTGTGTGCCCTGCCCAAAGTTTTGAGCAAATGTGTATTTATCCTGCATATCCGCTTCAAGTGCATCTATACGTTTCAATCGTTCATCGTCTTTCATTTCATACTCCCCGGAAGTGGTTAAAGTGATTAGTTCGTCCATATTGATTGCACACTGTTCCAGCAATTTTGCAAACACATTGGATACATATTCAACTTCGTTAGCATTAAATAGATTAGTTGATTTTATCTGTTTCACTGTGTTTTTATAAACCTGGACTATCTGTAACTGAAGCGAGATGATGTCTGCCACTTTCGCATATTTTTTTATTTTCGGGTTTACTGTTTTCAGGGCATTGAAATTATCAAGGTGCAAATGCAGGTCGCCATTCTTAATATCGCTGATGGTATTCAGTCCCTTCTTTGCGATATCGTAACCCTTTTCCAGGTAGCCGATATACACTTGCAGTAAAGCGATCTGTTTAATCAAATTTTTTATTTGACCTGCTTTCTGGTTAAAGATTCCTTGTGCCTGAATATTATGACTCAGCAATATTCCTATCAGCACGATCCCTATCTTTTTCATCGGTTGACTGTTTACTGATTACTGAATTCCATATAATAGCTTTATTGTATTGACATCATTTTCGTCTTTTGAACGTTGCAGGCTGAGAATAATATTTTGAGTGTTAAAAGCCTTTAAATCATTATAGGTATTACTCATATTTGTAGCAGCAGAATTGATGATTTCTAAACGTTTGGCATCTGTCATTTGCGTCACAAATGAATTAACTACCAAAAACAACTGGTCAAGATTTTTTGCGCTTTCACTGAGTATGCCGTCATATACCTGTCCCATATAAAGTATTTCTTCTGATGTAAAATGGCCATCCTGCTTAAAAAGAGCAAAAGCTCTTTTATATTCCCGGATAATGTTTTCCTGGGTGCTTGTAACTTCTTTGATCCGGTGGTAGTAGGATATCAGGCTCTTCACTTTTTGCAGCTCGTTGAAATATTCCTTGTACAGGTTGCGTTGTTTATCCACCCAATCGGTGATTTCATCCAGTTTCAATTTTGACATGGTATTCTCTAATGTCTTTTGGGCATTCTGGAGCCAGATCACTTTATTCTGTTGTTTCTGGATGGCAAGATCAATCGCCATAATCACTTTTTTCAGCGCAGCCTTAACGACTACCCAAACAACGGCATGACTTTTTTGAGTTGGCGCGAGGGTCATTGAAACGCATAGTACCAGCGTGATAACTATCTTTTTCATGGCTTCTCAATTTTTTGATAAGTTTCTGTTCCAAACAGCAGTTCATTTGTTTTGACATTAAATGAAAACAAACGGCCAGTTTTCATATCCTGCAACTGCTGGTTTTTTTCATTATACCCGGCTATCATTTTTTCTGTCTTATATTCCGGCGGTTGCAGTTTCCCATCAACAATTCGATTAAACCTTGTTTTCCGGATTATCAGGTATGTTCCAGCCTTTTCATTGTTAGCGGATATTATTAAGGTATCCATAGCTTTGCTGAACTCTCCTTCGGACTGGCGGGTATATATTCCTGGCATTGATTCTTTGGCATCATTTGACTTTGATAACGAGTTGCATCCTGCCAGAACGAATGCTGTTGCTAAGAAATAGATCAATTTCATATTATATAGTTTTTAGATTGCTCTCATTTCTTCCGCCATTGTATTTATGGCTTTTTCAATATTGCCATCAAACCTGGCCGCATGTTGCTGCAACTTTACCTTTTCTGTTTCCTCTGTCGTATAAGCCAGGTATTCCTCCAATGACACTTCTGTCCGATAGACCTTTGATAGAACCCCGCCTAATGAAATAAAGACCTCTTTATACTTTTTCGTTGGATCATTGGCTTTATTGACCGATAATACCAGCGCCTTTTCCTTTTCCGTCAGGCCCAATAGCTCTTGTATCTGGGCAAACTTATTTTGATACTTGCTTTGGTCTAAAAGTATTTTACAATCGCTGTTATTAATGATCGCCTGCTTGACAATGGGGGAAGAAATAATATCCTCCACCTCCTGTGTAACAACTATCGCTTCTCCAAAAAACTTTCTAACCGTCTTGAACAAATACTTGATGTATTCGGCCATCCCTTCCCTTGCAATTGCCTTCCAGGCTTCTTCTATTAAGATCATCTTGCGAATACCCTTTAACTTGCGCATCTTTGAAATGAAAATTTCCATAACCATCAATGTGGTTACCGGGAAGAGCACGGCGTTGTCCTTGATATTGTCCAACTCAAATACTATTAGTCGCTGTTGCAGCAGATCAAGGTTCTTTGTTGCATTGAGCAGGTAGTCATATTCGCCGCCTTGATAAAAAGGTCTCAGAACAAAAAGAAAATTGTCAACATCAAAGTCCTTTTCTTTAACCTTATCCTGTTTTAATACTTTCAGAAAATCTGTTTGCAGGTAATCGTAGAAAGTATTGAAACAGGGAAAGATGCTGCTATCTTTATCCAGCTTTTCAAAATAACCTTGCAAGGCGTTCGATAAAGCCACATACTCACTGCGCATGAACGTTTCATCGTCCTTCTTCCAGAGCGCAAGCAGCAGCGTCTTGATACTCTCTTTCTTTTCAATATCCAGCGTATCGCCTGCCCCGATGTAAAAGGGATTAAATTTAATCGGGTCTTTTTCCGAATAGGTGAAGTAATACCCGTTCACCATATCACAAAGTCCCTTGTAGGAATGTCCCACATCCACCAGCACTACATGGGTGCCCTGCTCATAATAGCTTCTTACCATGTGGTTAGTAAAGAAAGATTTGCCCGAACCACTGGGGCCGAGAATGAACTTGTTACGATTGGTGCAGATTCCTTTCTGCATGGGCTCATCCGATATGTCCACATGCACCGGTCGTCCGGTTACACGGTCACCCAGCCGAATGCCCACCGGAGACAGGGAAGAACGGTAATTGGTTTCCAGATTGAAAAAACAGCAGGCTTGTTCCGCAAACGTGTCGAAGCTGTCGTTCATAGGAAAATCAGATTCATTGCCAGGAATACCTGCCCAATATATCTGCGGAGCGCCTGCCGTTTCCATTTTTGCCACGGCATCCATCTGAGCCAGACTGGAAGAAACCAGGTTTTTCAAATCTTTCAGTTCGTCTTTATTTTCCGTCCAGACCAATACATTGAAATGAGCCTTCACGGGCAGCCTTTGTTCGCTGATCGCTTCGTTCAGGAAATCGTTGGTGGCATCCCGGCCAATGGAGTTTTCCCGTGAATAAGCGGAAAGACTTTGCAAACGAAGCCTTTTGCTTTCAAGCCTCTTTATCGTGATCTGTGCGTCCTCGATAAATACAAATTGGTTATAGATATGATTGCAGGAAAGCAGTTGCCCCAATGTAGAAGCAAAGCCAATGGAAAACTTCGTTTTATCAGTGGAATACCTGTCGTAGTTAATACGAGAGCCGCACAGAGCAGGCAGATCTTCGGCATTCGACAGAGTAAATAACTGCACCTGTTTATCGCCCACCTGTATGCCGTCTTTAAAATCAATATCACATAACAAATTTGTTTCTGATAAGCGCATGTATTTTTCAATCACACCGGCTTTTTGCGGATGGCTTAACAAATCTTCATTGGTCAGACGTTTCAGCTTTATAAATCCGCTGTCTTCCAATATTCTTTTGAATTGCCCGGCACTGTCCAAAAAATCCTGCACTAATTGCGGCTTCAATGTTTCTTCCGGTACAATAGTTCTTCTGAGCAGGTTGGAGAAAAGGGAACTGGCTAATTTCCTACCTGCCGGTTTTTTGGTTAGAAAAATATAACAGGCATGGTCAAGGTAAGGGCGCTCATTAAAAAAACGTTCACTGCTTCTGGATAAAAAGCTGTTATCTGCATTCAGAAAATCAGCTTTATGTTTACTGTCAAGAAACCAATCCTGTTTATGAAAAATGCTATGCTTTGGCAAAATCTTAATGGCTTTTATCCATGTTTGGTGAAAGGCTTCGTATTCTTCATTAGAGAGGGTGAATATTTCTGGTAGCTCACAACAAAAGGCCAGAGTAACATCCCCTTGTTTAGAAAGAATCAGGTCATGTTCCACATCCATAATAGGTAATATATTTTCCAGCACTCTTTCCATTATTTATCTTTTTTGCAGAAGACTTTTCTTGAGTATGATTTAAGTACATGGGGGATGCTTCGTTTCGCTAACTTTTTCATCATACCGTGTTCACCGTAAGTATTACTAAGTTTATACACCTGGATGAATAACCCTGTTCCAAGTATCGCAATAAATCCTACACAGAAAAAAGTATTGATGCCAATCACATAAAGAATGGCAAAGACAATAAGAAGGATCACAAGCCCGCCTCCTAAATACCAGATGTATTGCGCCTTCAGACCCCGGAACTCGACGGGCTTGTTGATACCTTTGTTAATCTTATATACACTATTTGCCATGACTATACCCCAAAGAATGATCGTATAACTGTTGTAACTATTACAAGAAACACGCAGGAACCAAACCATGCCGCGGCAGTCTTTCCTGTATCATGATCCCCCGCATTCCATTTCTGGTAAACCTTTACAGCACCAATCAATCCTATTATAGCACCCACCGCATACATTAGATTTGTGCCGGATTGAAAATAACTTCTCACTTTAGTATTGGCCTCGTTTATCCCGGCATTGCCGTCCTGAGCCATGACAACTAGATTTAGGAGAAACAGAAAGCTTGTCAATAACCACTTTTTAGTCATAACACACATTTATTTAGCGATTGAAAAATGATAGATCAAAAATGCTCCGCTGCCTTACGGGGCAGCAGAGCATATAACGTGCTATGTTCCGCCCCATATACGCCTCACCTCACTATCACTCAGGAACACGGCACAGTTTATTTCTGCTTCAGTAATGATAAGCTGAACAATAGCATCTTTGTAATCGGAATCAGTAAATGAAGGATATTTACCTGCAATAACACTGAGGCATTGCAGCATTACATCTTTCGGCGTTTCATTGTGCCCCGCTTCTTCCAGGTATGCCTTCACTTCATCTGTGAAAGATTGTATCATTTGTGGTGGTGCAGCATCCGCAGGCTTAGGTAAATAATCTGCATGATTATATTCTGGGTTGAGTGGTTGAGAAGCGGCGGATTGAAAGTTCAATGCGGGGGCAGAAACGGGCTGCTTTGATTTACCAACCTGTATAAGTTCATGCCTGTAATACACAAATAAAACCCAGGCATAATAAACAGCACTGGAGGCACCGATAAAGGCCAGGTAGGCTGACCATGAAATGTTTTGAAGCATAGGCTTTGTTTTTCTTGTTCGCAAAATCTTACTCACATTGCAGCCGTTTGATTGCTCCGTTGGGTTAGCACAAAACGTTCTGCAATATACTTGCTCATTTTCCGGCTTGTGTGGAAGTGGGTGGAACTAAAGTGGAACTTTCAATCGTAGCTATCAATATTGCGGATCATCTTTTGCAAAAAACGTTTGACATTTTCTTTCGCTTCAGGGTCAACTTTATCACTGTATTTGATAAAACTTTGGGGGCTAAACCCCTTTTGAGTTCTATTAGAAATTTTGCAGACTGTCTTTCCCAACAGCGATTTGTAGTTTTCATGTGAGGCACCGCCGGAATCAATAAAGGCTTTATGCAGCAGGTATATTTCTGCCCCTTTGAAAGGAACATAGACAAATTCCACTGGATCATTCTGAGCGGGCTCTTTAATTATTGCCGCATTTAATGATCTGATACCTTCCTGAATGGATTCCAATACCTTGATTGCCTGGTCCCACTTTTCCATTAGGTTTCGCATACGTTAGACAATTTTCCAGATTTTGTTACAAATTCCAGGCCTTTGACCATACGCAATTCTTAGTATTTTAGTAGGTAAAAATGACTATTTTTCGTCTTTTTCGGGCGAGAACCTAATACGCATTTTACGCGCTCAACTTATTCAATAATTCCACGCGATTAGACACCTGAACTTTTTCAAAAATGTTCTGTACATGTTTGGCTACTGTTCTTTCAGCGATATACAGGTTATCAGCTATCTGCTTATAAGTATTTCCCTTACACAGCATCTGTGCGATCTCCTTTTCCCTATTGGTAAGATGGTATCGTATGCAATTTTCAAGAACCCTTTGTTCGGCGCTTAAGTTTTCCAATTCCTTTGTCCGCCTGGTGACTTCCTCCAGTAATCTTTCATTCCATGTAAGGAGGTGGGCTTCAGATTCAATTAATCTTTGATGTTCGATTCTCAATTGCTGTACATGTCTTTTTATATGCAGGGCTAAAAGCAGAAGAAACCCGCTATTAGTTGTCACTGCTTCAATTGGCTGACTTAAGTTAAAATAGGTAATAAAAGGAAGCCCAACCCAGGGTGTTAAACTAAAGAAAAGGACTGCTTTTTCCTCTTTTGAAGATCTGCTGCTGAAGTCACCGTTATATTTAATTCGTAAGGCGCGATAAAGAGAAAAGAGTACCCAAATTGCGTACAGAACAGGAATAATGAGAATGTTTTGAGCTTTTTCCAGTTGACCTGTTATGGCAAATACAGCAACGAAAAGCAGATAAGGGGTTATTAGAAAATACCAAACGCCACGGTATGCGTGAAATCGCATTTTTTCAAGATCGAACCCCTTGTAAACAAAATAAGGGAAATAACAGGGCGTAATAAATCCTGTGCCGTATGCAATGCTCTCCTGGACAAAGTAAGAGCCTGGTAAATTCGGATCTGGTAAAAGACCACCTGTGACATTGTAGATGATCAGTAATATTATAAGGAAAATATTT
This sequence comes from Agriterribacter sp., assembly GCA_044223805.1. GTDB lineage: Bacteria > Bacteroidota > Bacteroidia > Chitinophagales > Chitinophagaceae > Agriterribacter. Next base: position 2,634 of record JBGALP010000122.1, on the reverse strand, counting down.
AGATAGAGGGTTTTGTCATCAGGTCGTGCAAGCCTGTAAATGACCAGATAAAAAAGGATCACGATTTCGATACACACGAAACCGAAAGTAACCAGATGCATTTGTGTTCCGGGTATGAGCATAGTGATACCCTTTTTATATTAGTCATTCTTTTTTCAGGCAAAATAGTTCGTAGCCAAAATCAAGTTTATTATAAACCTTAAATCCAAATTTTTCATACCACGGAATATTCTTTAGTGTGGAAGTTTCAAGAAAAATTGGTCTTCCCCTGGCGCCTTCATTGATCACTTCGGATAAAAGTTTTGTTCCAACCCCTTTGTTCTGTTCGGATGGATCTACTCCAATAAACCATAAATAATAAATGGGCTGCTTAGGATGAAGGCTATTGATTTTTGCTTCTCGCCTCATTGCTTTTTTTATATTCGACAACCCGATTACCGATAGTGCCAGCTTAATATCCCAAAGGATTGATTTAAGAGTCGTTTTTTTGGTATCTGGCAACACAATTAGCGCACATCCTCTTTTGTCATCCGATAAAAAAATGTCTCCAGCATGGTAACAAACGTCGAAAGAGTATTCCATCAATTTTTTTAGTCTTTCAGCTCTTTTCCTGTCCTGTTTTACAATGTAATTGACGCTTTTGTTATCGTTGAATGATCTTGATAATATGCTAACAATCAAATCTTTGTCGGAGTATTTGGCTCTGTGCATACTAAGGTTTTAACAAGAGTAATTGACTTTTATATTGCAAAAGTTGTTCCGACAGTTTTAAACAGATGCTAAGTAGGGGTTTACACTTATTTAAAGATACTCATATAGCAAACTCTTGAAAACCGCTTCATTTTGTTAAATTTGACACATTAGTCCAAAATTTTATGCCAACTACCTGGAGTCGTGATTTTGGCGCTTTGATTAGTAGCCAGCGAAAACTGAATAATCTGCCGTTGCGAAAAGTAGCTGCAGCCCTTGATATTGATACCTCAACATTGAGTAAAATTGAAAGAGGTGAACGTGCAGCAAATTCAAAGATGATACCTGTAATAGCAAAATTATTTGGGCTTGATTTTAAGGAGTTACAGATTCGGTATCTAAGTCAGAAGCTAAATGACGAATTTGGGGATGAACCGTTTTTCAAGGAGGTTGTCGAAAAAATTATGAAGAATAAAACAAAGCACAAATCCTAAGAACTGTAAAAAAAATTTGATTTTAAGAATGAATATCGCTCAGATCGAAGAAAACTTACAAAAACTTATTAATTCTTTCAAGAAGGAATCATTCATTTATGAAATGCTTTTATCTTATGGAATGCCAAAAGCATCTATCACTCGTCTGCAAAAAGGCGGTCTCAACCTTTCTAAAGTACCCGGCGAAATTGCATGGAAGAAAAAGCTCTTTTTCAAAGAAGTGAACGGCGAAGACTTGCACGACCTTATTGACAATGTCGCCAACAATGAAAGAGCTATCAAGCATGATCCCCGCTTCATCATCGTTACCGATTATGAAACATTATTGGCGAAAGACTGTAAAACAAATGATACATTGGATATTCCTATTTTAGATATAGCCAAACACTTCGATTTCTTTTTACCCTTGGCAGGAATGGAAAAAAAGCAAGCCATTGGCGAAAACCCTGCTGATGTAAAAGCGGCGGAGAAAATGGCGAAGCTCTATGATGAAATAAGAAAAGATAATCCTGCATCTTCACCGGCAGACATACACAGCCTTAATGTGTTTCTTTCCCGTTTGTTGTTTTGCTTTTTTGCAGAAGACACTGAGATATTTGAAAAAAACATTTTTACTAATTCCATTGCTAGCCATTCACAGCAAGACGGCAGCGACCTGCACACTTATTTGGATAATCTATTTGCGGTAATGAATACCGATAAGCCGGAACGAACTAAAAAGCTACCAGCTTATCTCGATGCCTTTCCTTATGTAAACGGTGGTTTGTTTCGCAATCCGCATCATGCACCAAAGTTTGCCAGGAAAAGCCGCCAGTTATTGATTGAGTGCGGCAGCATGCAATGGAAAGACATACATCCCGATATTTTCGGCTCCATGATACAGGCGGTGGTAACGCCGGAAGCCCGTGGAGGTTTTGGTATGCACTATACCAGTGTACCCAACATTATGAAAGTGATTGAGCCGCTGTTTTTGGATGAGCTGAAAGAAGAATTTGAAACAGGAAAGCATGAACCAAGAAGGCTTACCAAACTTTTGGAACGCCTCGGCAAAATAAAAATATTTGACCCTGCCTGTGGCAGCGGTAACTTTTTGATTATTGCCTACAAAGAACTCCGTCTGCTGGAAATAAAAATATTGCAGCAGTTGCAGCTATTGCAAAAAGCAGCCACCGGTTTTGAGCCAAAACAATTAGAACTGATACCCAAAGCACAATTAACCCTTGCCGCTGCATACAAGCCCACACTTTTTTCAAGAGTGGAGCTATCACAATTTTACGGCATAGAGATAGACGATTTTGCCCATGAAATAGCCATACTGTCCCTATGGCTGGCACAGCATCAGATGAACAGGATGTTTGAGGAAACATTTGGCTCTGCCAACCCCACATTGCCTTTGCAGGCAGGAGGAAATATTATGCATGGCAATGCTACAAGAATTGATTGGGGCGAG
>JBGALP010000121.1:0-13979 GCA_044223805.1 Agriterribacter sp. | reverse complement strand
TTTTTTACGGTTTCAGGACGATTGCTTTTCAAGGGTCGGGATCTAAGGCTTAGGGTTTTAGGTTAGGATTAATTGGATTTGTTACACAAAGAAACAACACATCCCCAACCCGTAAAATAGTAGATGATATGATTGTGCTGTAATAAAAACGCCTACACCATAGGAAAACTACCCGGCAGCAATTGTTTTTTACCAATATCCACTTATGAAACTTTAGTTGAAGCACGTACAATTTTTACTGCACTCGCGCAAGCTTTGTAGCTAAGCCATGTATTGAGCCAGCCCCGTGCCGCCGCATTACTTGATTTAACATTAAGCAAGATTGAATTATGAATGTGTGCACAACAGCGAAGAAGAGATTGCTTCGGAAAGCTAATGCAAGCCTCGCAAAGGCGGTAAAAGGTTGAGATGTTTTGCATCCTTCCCGATATAGCTGCATAGCGATAAGGGCGTACAAGCGTGCGACGCAACAGTCCCTTAATAGTAGCACTAGCCTCTGCTCCAAAAAATGTTTTTTTGATTGACTGGTAATAGATCCCTGCCTGCCGGCAGGCAAGCCTCCTGCGACGGCATCGAGATGACAATACAAAATACAAATGCGCTTCTCCATTGGGGCTTTCCCTCCAATCCCTATGTATCAAAACCGTACACTCCCTGTACTATAAATGAACAACCTTTTATGGCTAACAGCGCTGCTTAAGCGTAAATCAATGGTATAGCTTTCCGGCATAGTGTTGGCAGATAAGTGTGAACTTTATTTTTCTATACATTATTGATATTGCATGATCAGGAATTTTTTTAAAGTAGCATTTCGTAATCTTTTACGTAATAAAGGGTTTTCGGCTATTAATATTACCGGGTTAGCTATCGGTATGGCTGCCGCTATTCTTATTTTATTGTGGATTTACAATGAAGTGAGTTACGACGGTTTTCATGCCAATAAAGACAGAATATACCAGGTGTGGAACCGTGTGCCTTATAAAGGTGAAATGGCTACTTCCGACGGGATTTCAAACCCGGCAACAGAAGCTATTGAAAAAGCATTGCCGGAAGTAGAACGCGTGGTAAGGGTGAAGCGAAACAATAATGTGTTGCTTACAGTGGGCGATAAAAAACTCATCAGGTCTGGCAGCGTGGTAGATACTGGATTTTTGCAGGTATTCAGCTTTCCTATGGTGCAGGGTAATGCCGCTACAGCTTTGAATGATCAGCACTCCGTAATACTTACAGAAGCCACAGCCAAAAGCCTGTTTGGACATGATGACGCGATGGGCAAAGTGATCAAACTGCAGAACGCGGAAAATTATACGGTAAGGGGTATCGTAAAAGACCCACCTAACAACACACGATTTAATTTTGATTTCTTATTGCCTTTTTCAAGTGTGAAATACCGTGAGGGGCAAGACCTGGGCTGGAATGATAACAGCACGCCTACCTATGTGTTGCTGAAACCCAACGCTACCTTAGCCGCTGCCAATACCAAGATAAAAACAGTGAAGCAGCAATATAGTGACGAAGCCAAAACCATGCAATGGGAATACTTTCTGTACCCTATGAGCCGCTGGCGTTTATACTCCAGCTTTACGAATGGCGTGGAAGACAACCGCGGACTCAGTTCATTCATCACACTGTTTGGCATTATTGCCGGTTTTATATTATTAATTGCCTGTATCAACTTTATGAACCTGAGCACGGCAAGAAGCGAAAAACGCGCCAAGGAGGTAGGCATAAGGAAAGTAGTAGGCGCTCAAAAGAGTGGTCTCATCGGCCAGTTTATTGGTGAGTCTGTTTTGATGGCTTTAATGGCGGGTATTATAGCCATTGTGTTGGTGCAGTTGAGCCTGCCTGCCTACAACCAGTTGATCAGCAAAAATCTGTTCATCAACTTTAGCAGCGTGTATACGTGGCTGTTATGGTGTGGCTTTGTATTGTTTACGGGTTTATTAGCCGGCAGTTATCCCGCATTTTTTCTTTCTTCTTTTCGTCCGGTGAAAGTATTAAAGGGCACATTTAAAAAAGCCAACGCATTGGTTACGCCCAGAAAGGTTTTGGTAGTATTGCAATATACTTTTGCCATTATACTCATTATCTGTACTGTGATTGTTAAGCAACAGATAGATCATGCACGCGAAAGAGCTGCAGGATACAATAAGGATAACCTGGTGTATCATTTTATGTCGGGCGATATTCCTAAAAACTATGCACTCATCAAAAATGAATTGATGGCTTCGGGTATAGCGAAATCTGTTACCAAAACAAACTCGCCGCTTACGGAAAGATGGAGTAATGGATGGGGACAGGACTGGGAAGGAAAAGATCCGAACGACAGAACTTCTTTTGACCGTTACCTGGCTGATGAAGGACTGGGCGCTACTGCGGGCTTACAATTTGTACAGGGGCGCGATTTTGATCTGAATAAATATCCTACCGATTCCACAGGACTGATCATTAATGAATCGTCGTTGAAGATCATGAAGTTCAAAGACCCTCTTGGAAAGCAGGTGGGCGACCTTGGAATTAAGTGGCATATCGTAGGCGTAATAAAAGATTTTATTTTGACGAGTCCTTACGAACCAACTCGTCCTATATTGATCTGCGGTGCCAAAAGCAGTTTTATGCAGTTCCAGGTAGTGCAGATAAAATTAAATGGCAATAACTCCACCGCGCAGAATCTCAAAAAAGCGGAAGCCATTTTTAAAAAATACAATCCTGATTATCCTTTTGAAATGAAGTTTGTAGATGAAGCCTATGCGCAGAAATTTGAGAATGAAAAAACGCAGGGCATTTTAGCGGCCTTGTTTGCGGGACTTACCATATTCATTTCGTGCATGGGTTTATTCGGACTGGCTACATCCATGGCCGAAAACAGGATAAAGGAAATTGGTGTGCGCAAAGTGCTGGGGGCATCTATAACCGGCATTACTGCTTTACTTTCTAAAGATTTTGTAAAACTGGTAATCATTTCATTTATAATAGCGGCGCCGCTGGCTTACTGGCTTATGCAAGTATGGCTGCAACAATACGAATACCGTGTAGGCATTGAATGGTGGGTGTTCGCGTTCGCGTGTTTACTATCTGTAGCCATTGCTATACTAACGGTGAGTTACCAGGCTATAAAAGCGGCATTGGTGAACCCGGTGAAGTCGTTGCGAACAGAGTGAGGAAGGTGAGATGTGAGAAGATAGACGTGAGACCGGCACTGAAAGTCAGGCAGTATTGGTAACTAATGCTGGAGGGTTGTAATAAGAAAAGAAAAACCAGCGTTCACTTTTGCGAAGCGCTGGTAATGTAATGGATTAATAAAGGCACCTGATAGCACGATGAAAATTACTGTCAATTGCATAAAGCAATTTTCCGCTACGTTATTTACTGCTGTATATCACTATAGCGCCATTTTTACCGGAGTCTCTATATATTGAACTGGCTCCTTACTGTTTAATCCTGTTAAATACAACAACCAGGAAGGAACGTCAAATTAGAGCATTGGGGTTTGCCTAAGCAAGAGCCTGTATCCTACTTCGCCGCTAACGCCGCAGTAAATTTCTCTACTTTATTATCAATAGATTTTACCGTTTTGAGGTAAGTGTAAATGGCTGCCAGGTCTTCTTCCGTCATACCACTGTACATTTTCCAGGGCATAATACTGTTGAATTCACCGGGCTTAACTACAGGTGATTGATAAGCGGAATCAGCAAATGCTTTAAATCTTTTTACAAATACTTCCTGCGTCCACGAACCTATGCCGGTAGTGGCATCAGGTGTAATATTAGCCGAACGGATCACTCCGCCACCTGGCATTAAAAATTCGCGTCCACCACCAAAAGCCAATTCCGGAATGATTTGTCCTTTTTCAACCTTGGTATGGCAGTCAATACAGGAGCCGGCATTTACCAGGTATCTGCCATAAGCCAGTTGATCTGTTTTTGCAGGCAATTTTTGTGGATCGGCTTTTTTAGGTATGGTATTGATAATAAAATTCATGGGGAAATCAGAAACTGATTCAGGCACTTTATTTTCTATAGAAGGCAGCGAGCGGATATAGGCAATGATCGCTTCAACATCATTGGTATCCATCTGCCCATAATGACCATAAGGCATTACTGGAAACATAGCCCGGCCTTCTTTGGTTACACCTGTGGTAATTAAACGGAATAATTCTCCATCGGTATAACGGCTGATGCCCGCAGGGGTTATATTTTTTGAATAATATACCCCGGGAAAACCAACTGTCTGATCAAAACGCTCTCCTCCTTTTCCAAGTGTACCCTCTACTATCGGACCGGCAAACTTAGTCCAGTCACGGGTTGAATGACAGTCGGTACATACTGTTACATGATTAGCCAGATACTTTCCCCGCGCTATCTTTTCCGGGGTAGCCGTTACCGTAATATTGGTAGCATCACCTACATTTGGCAAGGCTGCCTTTACATAAATGAGCAAACCGGAAACAATGATGATAATGGTTAAAACAATATAACCAAGGACTTTGAAAGCCTTTTTCATGTTTATAATTTAGTTGATTGTATAATTAAGGAGAGCGGTGGAGGTGATGATTCATTCAGCAGGGAGACCAAGATATTAACTTTTGGAGAATAATGAAATGTTTTAAGAATGTTTTTTACAATCTGCCTAAAACAATGATCAGCGGTTATACTTGTGGGTTAGATAATGTTTTGCGGTGCATTATTAATAAGTTTATCATCACCACACTGATGCAGGCTTGGTGGCAAAGCCCTGCACAGAAAGCAAGACCAATACGCCGAACTACTTCGCTTTAAGTTTTGCCGTTACAAATTCGCCCACCTGTTTCCCTTGCTTATTACCTGTTTCCAATGCCTCTCTGAAATGGATACCGCCATACATTCTGCTGTAACTGGCTTGTGTTGCGGCTTCCTGGAAAGAATTGAATTTCCGTTGCGGTCTGCCATAGGGCACTTCTGTAGAATCAATAAATGCATAATTATCACCCACTAAATTGGTAAGCGCTGTGGCGGCGCTGGCTGATAAACAACTATGCCCGCTGGTGTACTCAGGAAACGCGGGTGTTTGAATAAGCGGCACCCAATCCTTATCTATGTATTTGCGGATGTAAGCATTTAAATAACTTTCCGGGCGTATGTAATTATAAAAATACTTTGTTTCCCAACAGGAGATAATGGCGTCTGCAATACTTATGGCAGTTTGAGCTATAACAGATGCTGTTTTTATAGCACTGTAATTTTCTTTAGCGGTTACATTACAGGCAATGTGCACCCAGTGGCCAGGCGGAGACATTTTTTGCTGAAAATAAGTTACATGGCCTTGTGTAATCGAAGTATTGGGATTGTCATCCCAATACCAGGCTGTTGCTGAATCGCCGGGTGCCGGCTCTTTTACAACCGTATATACCTCCATAGCCTGCTTGTAAAATAGAGAATTTTTAGCGGTATCAAATTTAATAGGCGGTGGTGGTCTGAACTGTGATGCCGAATCAATTACAAAAGGCCGAACCCTGCTCCAGTTTACTTCAATCGCATCCATATAGTCGGGAGGGGTGGGTACCCAACGACCAGGCTCTTTAGTTACAATATAACCTGGAAAAGAAGTGCGTTGAAGGTAACCATCTTTACCAGCCCAACTTATAATATATTGTCCTACATTCCTTCCATAAGCAACAGAACTGTCTAATAATACTTTTTCAATTTCCAGGCTATCTAACTGATGCAGGTATTGTTTTTCCATTTCTTTAATAGCATCACCATTAAAAACCAATTTTTGCGCAACGGTGGTAAAAGCAATAATGCTTGCAATAGGATAACAATAAGCGATGCCTTTATAGGGCTGCGGTACCGCATTCAATCCTTTTAATCTACCGGCGAAACTTGGGTAGGCACCGGAAGAATCAGACGGAACCAATGCCTCATAGGCCGCAATATTGGTGTATGTATATATGCGGCTGCATACAGGAGGTGTAAAAACATCGGTGATAATAACTTCAGTAAGCTTAGCATTCCATTCCTGCAATTGATTGTGGCAAAGTTTTTCAAATCCTGCATTGTCTGTTGAATGTTTACAACCAACAAAACTAAGTGTGAGTATTAAACCGGTTAATACTCTTATCCTATTTAAACTCCTGATATTTTTAAATGAACAAACCATCGTATCAACATATTTAATGTTCCAGAGGAACAGTTTGTGGGTAATAACCAACAAACAATTAGTTCTCGTTCCCTAGGAACGTTTTGTGAGAACAGCCACAACGTATTCCTACGGAACGCATAAAGCCGTAGCATCTGGTATTACCATAACTTGTCCCTCTGGAACATAACTTTCAAGTCCAAAGAAATAGATTTATAAATGCTGTATAATATTAGTTCTTTCATTTAAATTTTATTTCCCGCTGGCTGTTATCATAACTGAAAATAATAATCTTTTCTATATTATCTGCGAATCCAGCAACAGCAGCAGATGCAGACAGGTAACTATTGCCATGATATATTTCAGCCTTATAACTACTTCCATCTTTTTTATGTACAATATACCAGGCATCATTCTTTTGAAAGGTTACCATATGCGCAGGTTTCACCAGCGCCGTATAGCTCTGCAAAGCAGCAGCATTATTCGCCACCAATATCAGTCTTTTCCCATCCTGCAAATATATTTCAGCCGTTCCTTTGGCATCGGCATCTGCTTTAAAACCAGTATTGTTACTTTGTAACACGCTAAAATTTCCTTTGCCATTGCCTGCCAGTAATATTCCGGTCATAGCATCATACCTGCCGGTTGAAGTTTCGGTTGCATACGAATTACCCGTAAGTAACACATCTAAAAATCCATCGTTGTTATAATCACCGGTGAGTACGCCATACACGGGTGCAAACTGGCATTCAATTGGCAACCCTTTTCTTTCAAATTGTCCGTTCCCTTTATTTTCAAAATAGCTGGTTTCAAAACATTCGCTTTTTACCACTATCGCATCACTCAATTCTTCTTTGGTAAATGATTCATCAAAACTAACGCTGGCATAATCTTCATACGATTTGAATCTTCCGCGCATAGCGTTCACCTGTTTGATCAATTCATCGCGTGTTGGATATATATAATTCTGTCCATGCACGTAGTAACACATAATGGGGTCTATTCGCCCATTCTTGTCATAATCTTTCGCATAAATACAGAGTGGTTCTTTTACACTTGCTTTATGCCGGCTGTTCAGCCCCAGGTTACCAACTATATAATCCATATCACCATCCTGGTCAAAGTCGCCTGCAGTAATACTGTTCCACCAACCTGAAGAATGCGGAACAACAATAATGGAGTTAAAATCAAGTTTACCCTTATTGTTTTTTATAAAAGTGATGGGCATAAATTCTCCTGCCAGCATTAAGTCAATCCATCCGTCGTTATCATAATCAGTCCATAATGCGGACGTAACCATACCCATTTTTCCCTGCCGTGGTAATTGTTGTTGAGAAAGATCTGTAAACTTTCCGTTATCGTTTCTTAACAAATAACTTTGCGCCGGTAAAGGGTAACTGCCAGGTACTGTTCTGCCACCAACAAATAAATCAAGGTCGCCATCTTTATCATAGTCACAGGCAACCACACACGAACCGCTGGCGCTTGTATTGGGCAGGGCATCTTTTTGTAATGAAAAATTACCTTTGCCATCGTTGTAATATAGCCTGTCTTGCTGTGCAGGTGAACCTTCATCATTTTCTGTTCCGCCACTTACAATATAAAGATCAAGATCATGATCATTATCTGCATCAAACAACAACACACCCATATCTTCATTCTGCGTTTGTTGATCAAATTTTTTTTCCACAAAAACGCTATTACTTTTTTGCAGAAAAAAGCTGCCGTTATAGCCCGCAGCGCCACCGATATAAAAGTCTGTTTTGCCATCACCATCCACATCGCCCACAGCAATACCCGGACCTTCTTTTGAAAGCATATGTGGTAGCAATTGCTGTATTTTAAAATCAACAAAATCGCTTTCCTGGTGTAAATAATTCAAACCCTGTTTACCTGTAATGTCAGTGAATAATTTTTCTTTTTGCAAAGAAGATGAGTCTGGTTTAAGAATCGCAATTGCATCATTGTATTTTAGTTCGATTGTCTTGTTGGCTGAAATATTCTGCAACTTTGCTTCTTTGCCATCCGGCCATTTAACAACAATACTGTCTGCCTTTGTATTTTTGCCAAGCCCGAAAAACAGTAACGGTTCCATGGAAGACTCAAACCCGCGGGAGGGATAGAATTCCTGGTACTGCATTTTTCCACCGGCGTATAACCACAGTTTAGCTCCAATACCACTGGTGTTTTGTTCAGGTCCCGAAAATTTTATTTTTAAAAAATTATTTTTAAGCAGTGATAGTGCATTGTTTTTATAAATGCGCGCTTTGTCGTTAAAGCAATTAATAATAAGTTCAGGAGCGCCATCATTGTCAAGATCGGCATAACAGGCACCGTTCGAAAATCCTTTTTGTGTAAAACCCCAATCTTCGGTCCGTTTAGTAAAAGAGAGATTGTCGTTATTCTCAAACAAATAATTTTCTAAAGGAATTGTTTTTAATTCTTTTATCGCTTTTAATTTCACTTCGCGTTTGGCAGTTTGTGTACCCATCGGGTTTTTTAATCTTGCCTGGTACGTAATATAATCCAGGTTGCCCAGGTCTCTATAAAAACCGTTCGTTACCACCAGGTCTTTATCGCCATCATTATCATAATCTCCAAAAAGCGCTGCCCAGCTCCAGTCTGTATTGCTTACGCCCGCAGCAAACGCTATATCGCTGAAAGTACCATTACCATTATTAAGCTGTAGTGTATTGCGGGTATATTGTGCCTCGTAGCCTCGTTGCAGTAATAATTGAAATTTATCGTAACTGGCAGCAGGTATAATCATCTTTCTACGGAAATTATCTTCCGGCAACATATCTACTGTATAAATATCAGGACGTCCGTCATTATTAAAATCAGCTACGTCGCAACCCATAGAAGCGAAACTGCTATGCTTTAAACACGCTCTTATTTTATCAGTAAACGTACCGTTACCGTTATTAATATACAATATATCGCTGGTAAGAAAATCATTTGCTACATAAATATCCGGGAGCCCATCATTATTTACATCGCTTATGGCTGCACTCAAACTATAGCCGCCTTTTATAATACCTGCTGCTTCCGATACATCGGTGAATGTGCCGTTACCGTTGTTCCTGTACAAAATATCTACACCAGGCACGGGCTCATTGTCGCTAGTTTCGCTTATAACATTTACAAAACTCACGCGCTCATCTGCAGGATTAGTGATTAAAAAAACATCCAGGTCGCCATCAAGGTCATAATCAAAAAACGAAGCGTTCATGGTCAGTCTTGTTTCATCTAATCCATAGTCATGCGCTTTTTCAGAGAAAGTGAGATTGCCATTATTGATATAAAGCAGGTTGGCTGTGCTACCAAATTTGGTGCTACCCGCAACACAAATATACAAATCAAGTAATCCATCGTGGTTGATGTCAACAAAACTAACGCCGGCGCACCAACGATCTGTAAACAATCCTGCTTTTACTGTAATATCTTCAAACTCAAAATTGCCTTTGTTCAAATATAATTTACCTGTTTTTTGATTGCCACTGAAATACAAATCAACCAATCCGTCATTGTTTATATCGCCTGCGGCAACTCCTGCTCCCGTATAAATATTCATATATTCCAGCACATTCACGCTGTCGTTCTCCTGCACTTTATTGGCAAACTCAATTCCTGTTTTTGACGAGGGCAACAATTCAAATAAAGTTTTTTTATTTGTACAGGAATTAATACAAAGCGTAATTACAACAAAGCGTATGATAACTTGTACACGCATCACAACGCAACCTCTCTTTTAGTGCCGTTAACCGCATAAATAGTAATTGTTGCAGCCTGCGGGGAAATAAATAATTTTCTACTGCTTTGCGATAAATAGGAATTGCCAAACTGGAATTCGCATTTAGCAGACTTCCCGTTTTTGTACTTAATCACAGCGAAAGCATCAGTATCAGAAAGGGGTATAGATCGCTGCTTGCTTTTTGACCTGTAGGCTTTCATTTTGTTGTTGTTGCTGCTTACCAGGTATAACGGATAGCCGTCAGCAGTCTGAAGACAGCTTATTGCTTTATTATCGCTGGCAGAATTATATTCGGTGCGGTTCACAGCAAACCCGCCTTGTCCGTTGCCTTCTAAAATCAACATACCCTGTGCATCCGCTCTGCCTGATTGCACTTCAGGCGCAAAAGAATTACCCACGCCAATTACATCCATGTTCCCATCGCCGTTTATATCAGTGCAATACATTCCATATATGGGCGATAGCTGAGCATTGAGCGGTAATGCTTTTACTTCAAATTTACCACCGCCTTTATTTTCAATGTATACGCTGCTGAAGGTTTCACACTTGAGCACGTAAGCGTCTTTTAATTCTTCTTTTAAAAAAGCGTCTTCAAATTTTACATCCGCGTAAGATGTATAATCTTTAAAACGTGCCTTCATAGCGGTCATCTGTGCATTAATATCATCTCTTGCATGCACAATGTATTCTGTTCCATTTTGAAAATGGCAAAGAATGGGGTCTATTCTTCCGTTCTTGTCATAGTCTTTTGCGTACACACATACAGGGTCCGACGGTGATGTTTTAAGCCAGTTGTTAAGCCCAAGATTTCCTGCTACATAATCCATATCACCGTCATTATCAAAATCGGCAGCTACAATACTATTCCACCAGCCTTTGGTTTTGTCCAGCGCAATGTTTGATGCTGCATCAAGCTTTCCGTTTTTATTTTGAATAAAAGTGATAGGCATAAATTCTCCCGCCAGTATAATATCCATCCAGCCATCATTGTTAAAGTCTGTCCATAACGCGGTAGATACCATACCCAGTTGTCCTTGCTGCGGTAATTGTTCATTGCTGATATCAGTGAATTTCGGCTTGCCGGGTACACCATCATTGCGTAGTAAATAGGTTTTAGCTGGCATTGGATATTCACCCGGGCTTACCCTTCCGCATATCAGCAAATCAAGGTCACCATCTTTATCAAAATCAGAAGCGGTTATGCTTGCACCACTGTTAGTAGTATTGGGCAGCACATTTTCTGCTATTGCAAAATTACCTTTGCCATCGTTTATATAAAGTCTGTCCTGGTATACAGCGCTTCCCTTTTTTTCGGCTGTGGTTCCCCCACTTACTACATATAGATCCAGGTCGCCGTCTTTATCGGCGTCAAACATCAAGGCACCCATATCATCTGCATGTGCGGTTACGGGCAACTGTTGTGCTTTAAATTTTCCATTGGGCTGTTGTATAAAAATTGAATCGTTATAACCCGCAGCAGCCCCTATAAAAAAATCATCCAGTCCGTCACCGTTTATATCTCCTGCGGCCAGCCCGGGTCCTTCGTGCGAGCATGTACGTGCCAGAATGGGCTGCGCTTTAAAGTCTACATAATTATCTTCTTCGTGAACATAATTAATTTGTAAAGCGGAGTCCACTTCGGTAAGATATGTTGCTTGTTTTATGGGGTTGATTTTTTCGGTTGACGGCGAAGCATCCGTATAATTTAAAACAAGCAACTGGTTTGACTTTGGCTGTTTAATCATTTGCACGCGACCATCCGGCCAAAGTATTTTAAGGCTATCTATCGGTTTATCGTTAAGCCCAAAATGCATGATTGACGGTACACTGGAAATATAGCCCCGCGTTGTTGTACAAAAATTAAATTGCACTGTTCCGTTTTGCCAAAGCCATACTTTAGCTTCAATGCCATCTTTATTGCCTTGCGGACCTTTACACTTTATATTGATCCAGTTTGAGGTGGGCAACAATGTATTGCTCCTGTTTTCATACACCTGCGCAGGCTCATCAATATTATTAATCACCAAATCAAGATCGCCATCATTATCTAAATCACCGTATGCGCTACCGTTAGAATAAGAAGGCGCAGCAAGCCCCCAGCTTTTGGACACATCTGAAAAACTGAGATCTTTATTATTTTTATACATATAATTGCCCACATGTATGCCAGGAAAATTGTTGAGCATTTTAAGCCGTTCTCTCCTGTTGGCTTCAGCAGTACCCATAAACAAAGCCCGCTTACCGTATACTACAAAATCCAGGTTAGTAATATCGGTTTTATACCCGTTGGCAATAAACAGATCCTTCCATCCATCATTATCAAAATCGGCAAAGAGTGGCGCCCAGCTCCATTCGGTAGCATTGATGCCTGACACCTGGGCTATCTCGCTGAATGTTCCGTCGCCGTTATTGAGTTGAAGTGTGTTGCGGAGATATTGTGGTGCATAATTCAGCCGCAAACTGTTTTGAAATTCATCGTACCTGTTTCCTCCAATCGTTAATTTCCAACGCTTGTTATCAGGAGGCAACATATCTACCGCCACAATATCTTCATATCCATCGTTATTAAAATCCGCTACATCATTACCCATGGCATTATAGGTTTGGTGGCGTAGATATTGGCCGGCCTTGTTGGTAAACGTTCCATTCTGATTGTTTATCCAAACCATGTCGTTTGAAAGAAAATCATTGGATTCATATATATCAGGCCAGTTATCATTATTAATGTCACAAACAGATACACCCAATCCAAAAGCTTCGCCCTCAATGCCTGCCTCTTTGGTCACATCGGTAAACGTCAGGTTGCCATTATTTCTGTATAATTTAGGAGTGGTGGCAGATGCTTCTGCACCCGGCTTCATATCCCGTGCATTGTTTCGGTTGTAGTTCACAAAAGCATTACGCATCAGGTACATGTCAAGATCTCCATCTTTATCATAGTCAAAAAAAACGGATTGTACATCGTAGCCATCGTCGTCTAATCCCATTTTTGCCGCAGACTCCGTGAAGGTATTATTGCCGTTGTTTATAAAAAATACGTTCTTTCGTTTGTCGGCAGGCGTAAATTTATTACCTGATTTGCAGACATAAATATCTGCATAGCCATCCTGGTTTATATCTACTACCGAGGGACCATAACACCAACCTTCGGTTGTTATTCCCGCCTTTTCGGTAATATCTTCAAAATGCAGATTGCCCTTGTTCAGGTACAATTTTGCAGAAACCATATTACCGGTAAAAAAAATATCCTGGAGCCCATCGTTATTAATGTCTAGAATAGCAACCCCTGCCCCATTGTACATATACTCAAAATCCAATACAGTAAGGCTGTCGGAATAAGTGAGTTTATTAACGAATTGAATACCGCTTTGGGAACCTGGCAATTCCTGGAAAAGCGTTTTGGTTTTGTTGCAAGCCATTATTACAAACACCCAAAAAACAAAAGGGAATCTTTTCAAAACAGTTGTTTTAGTATTAAGGAAAAGACAAACTTCGAAAATTTTCTGCTGCTTTCAATGCCTGTAAAACGTACAACAGGCAGTGGATGCTGCCTGTTGTATATATTTTATAAATATAGTATTTCACTTTCACATCATCAACCCACCATTTTCATGTACGCCAAAAAGTAAAATTTAGTTTTGCTTCAGCTTGCCGTGGTTGCGGTCAATTTCATCCTGCGGGAAAGGAAAAATTTTGGCACCACCAATATTCCAGCGGATCATATCAAAATACCTTGCCGGCTCAAAACACAGTTCTTTTTGTTTTTCCTTTTGAACATCTCCTATTGTTACTCCTGACAATGCCGGTAAACCAGCCCTGACCCTTGATTTGTTTACACAAGCATCTGCCGTTTGAAAAGTACTGACGCCTTTGGGTGTACCTCCGTTCAGCAACGCTTCAGCATGCAACAACAATAATTCCGGGTATCTGAAGAACCGCTCATTATTAAAGCTGTTATTAGCTCTGTAATATTTCGCATCGGTATTCTCACTGCCAAAATATTTTTTAATGGCTAACCCGGTTGAAGAAAGTGCAGGGGTAAATACTGCTGAAGTAGTTACGTTTCCTCCCACGTTGTAGGTAGTGTAGTCTTCCCCGTCTATATAGT
>JBGALP010000120.1:0-14194 GCA_044223805.1 Agriterribacter sp. | reverse complement strand
GTTCCACATCTGCTACTACCGGCCCGCTGGCAGATAATTCACTACCTTCTTTTTTTGATTTGAATATCGGCCACAGAAATTGTGCATACCACTCCTCCTGTTTGTAATGTTTAATACCATATGCCTCTGGGTATTGGCGGGTGATAATGCCTGTTTTAAAAATCATGTCCCATAAAAAGAACATGTTACCAAAATTTCCTTTGTAGTGTCCTATACCATCATTGGAATCTGCATGATGTGCGTGATGCGTAGCAGGCGTAGAAATAAATCTTTCCATCACCCATGCTACAGGGTGCAGCCATTTATTGGTATAAAAAGGTTTATCCCATTTAATGCTGGAATGCGCCGCGGAAGTAATGATGGATTTAACACCTGTTACAAACAGCGCCGCATACCCTAAGCCAAGATAAGTAAGTGCTGTAGTGAGATAAATCTGTGAAAAGAAAATGGTGTATATAATATTCTGACGACTGGCCATAGCCATGCCCATATAAGGTGCTGAATGGTGTGTCCAGTGAAAACGCCATAAAAAGGGAACCTGGTGATGTAACCTGTGATACCAGTACTGTGTAAGATCATCTGCCACTGCAATTATAGCGAAAGCCCACCAGAATGGCACCCAGGAAAAAATGCCTTTTGCTTCGGGCAATACCAACGGTAATAACTTTAATCCGAAATACGCGATGAATGGTCTTATAAAAATCTTAGGCGCTATAAAACAAACCACATCAAGAATTTTTTCATTCTTGTTCCACCTGCTGTCGTATAAACCGTAAGCAAATTCAACAACACCTACAATTACCATAATTAACGGAAGCCCCCAGGTACTTAGATTTTTGAATGCCGTTTCTATAAAGTAAGGTGCCGCAAAAGGAAGACTTTCTCCCGTGTTTTGCTGCCATGGCCTGCTGCCGTTGATATAAAATGCCAGCAGCATCAATGCTACAGGCAAAGCATATAGAAAAATGCTGATCGCAGCATCCTTAGTTATTTTTCTTGCCAGTTGTTTTTCTATTTTCATATATGTGATTTGTTGTGTGAAGAAATTATTTGAAAATGCCGAATTGAATCAGCCATAAAATGCCTGCTATAACCAGCAGTGGAACCATGAAAATGATGATACCAACTAAAATTTTTCTTGCTAGAAGAAACAGATCACTGATTGTCATTTTTTATTTTTTATGTATCGTCTAAAAGATTAATAGTCTACAGTAAGCTTATTCAGCTTGCCGGTAAATTTGAACGGTGTTGTATACAAAGGACTCACAGGGGATGCGTTGTCTCTACCTACATCAAGTCCTTCATCGTACGGTATAATGGTAGCATCTGCCTTTATGATATTTCGTTCAGCTACTTTAACATCGTTTATATACAGGAACTCCGTACCTGCGGGATCTGTCAGATTTTTTGTTGGCGTATAGCGCAGCTCGTAACGCAGTGTAGCCTTGCCTGTTGGAAGTGGCTGTGACGAACTAATGTAATTCAGCTTTCCATTGTTATTGTGTGCCACTTGTAGTTTGCCATCCTGAACAAAAAAGCTAAAGCCAGTAAACCTTCCACCTGTTGCGAGTAATACGCCTTCTGTTTTTTCACCCGTTAATTCTACATCCGCTTTAATACGGAACGAATGTTGCGTAAGCAAAGGTGCCGACCAGGTGGGCAATTGTGTAGTACCCGGATATAGTATTGCCTGCCGGCGGGTTGCAAAAGGACTTTTGGTAGATTGAAGAAAAACAGCCAGCGGGTTTGTTACCGTATCTCCCAGTAATGGGTACACATTATATTTCGTGGCTTCTGCATCAAACAGGGCGATGAGCTCTTTTAATTTATCAGGTTCTTTAAGTGCAAGATTTTTTTGCTCATTAAAGTCAGTACTAAGATTATAGAGTTCCCATTTATCGTTGGTAAAAGAAGTGCCGTTGCGGTGATATACCGCTGCTTTCCAGCCGTCTTTATAAACAGCACGGCCACCCGCAATTTCATAATACTGCACGTGATGTCTGCCTGGCGCTTTTGCATCGGCAATAGTGTATGCAAGGCTTATACCCTCAAGACTATCCTGCTTATACCCTTTTATTACTTCAGGCACGGTTAGTTTTGCAAGATCAACAACTGTTGGCGTAACACTATTAACATGCGAGTATTGGTTTCTTAACCCCCTTTCTTTAATACCGTCAGGATAAAAAATGATCAATGGGTTACGTGTTCCACCTTCACTATTGGCATCCTGCTTTAAATAACGGAAAGGGGTATTCGCAGCCTGTGCCCATCCTTCGGGATAATTAGGTCCTGTTTTAGCGCTGCCTATAAGGTCGTATTGCTTTTCTATCGCCGCTATCCTGTCTTCATATTTTTCGCTAAACACACTTCCGTCAATATATTCATTAATGCCTACAGCATGGCCGGTGAGTCCGCCTTCTTTACTGGCACCATTGTCTCCGATCATCAGCACAATAATGGTATTGTTTAACTGGTTAATCTCTTTCAGATAGTTCACCAGTCTTCCTACTTCATAATCTGTATGTGATAAAAATCCCGCGTATGCTTCAAAGAAGCGGCTGAATACTTTTTTCTCTGTTGCGGATAATGTGGCCCAGGGCTTAATGCCCGGGTTATTTACCGGCAGTGTTACATTTTCCGGAACGATGCCCAGTTTCTTCTGCCTTGCCAACACCTGCTCTCTGTATTTATCCCATCCTTCATCAAAGCGCCCTTTGTATTTATCTACCCATTGTTTGTCTACCTGGTGCGGACCATGCGTAGCACCTGGTGCCAGGTATAATAAAAATGGTTTGGAAGGCGCTGCCGATTTTTGCCCGGCTATATATTCAATAGCTTTGTCAACAAGAACTGTGGTGAGATGTTTGCCGCCAAGATCGGGTTCGATCTTGTTGTTGTTTTCCCATAACATCGGTGTATACTGATCTGTTTCCCCTGCAAGAAAGCCATAGAACCGTTCGAAGCCACGACCTGTAGGCCAGCGGTTGAAAGGTCCTGCAGGTGTTTGATCAGGCGAAGGCGTAAGATGCCATTTACCTACAGCAAAAGTATTGTACCCATTTTCAACAGCTATTTCCGCTACTGTCGCTTTTTCAAGCGGCATGTAACCATTGTGCCCGGGATAATCTAACGAGAGATCTATTACCGTTGCAATATTTACTGAATGATGATTGCGCCCCGTAAGTAACGACGCCCTTGTTGGAGAGCAAATGGCAGTGGTATGAAAGTTCGTGTATCGCAAACCGTTATTTGCCAGACTATCAAATACAGGCGTCTCTATTAATCCTCCAAATGCGCTGCTGGCGCCAAACCCCACATCATCAAGCAGAATATATACAATATTGGGAGCGCCCTTTTGAGCTGCCGGGTTAAACACAGTAGGCGCCGGCGAAGAACTTGCCAATGTTGTACCCGCTTTACCCTTAAAAGCTGGTACCGGGCTATATTGTGCTATACTATGAGCTGCAAAAGCTGTTATGCCAAACAGCACCAGCCCAAGCTTTTGAAGCTTTGCTTTTTTTATATGAATTGAAAACATCATGACCTTGAAAATTGAAAAGCGTTACCAATACAGGGGCAATCATTTTCTAATTGCTTTATTGATGCCCCTGTATTGTATGGTTGAAAAAATGAACTTCTCTATTGTTTGTCCCACCACAACCTCGGAAGCTGATAAGTTGAACCAGCCGGCGCATTTTTATTAAGTGATTGCTCGTTTTGTGGATACGGAATTCTTCGTGGTATCAATCCATCCGGGTTAGCGCTGCTGGTAGCATTTTGTGCTAACGGAATAGCGGGGTAACCGGTACGCCTGTAATCAGACCATACTTCAGGTTGCAGAAACAAAGCGATGTATTTCTGTGTGATAATGGTTTTAAGGTCATTGTAAAAATTGCCGGTGGTAGTTGCCTTAGCCGAAATATAATCAGCTTGTTTTTGCGCAGTAGCATACGGATCGGTAGCAGTAGTTATTACTTTACTAAAAGAAGCTTTTACCGCATCCTGTAAAGCTGTTTGTACTAATGGATCTGAAGTATTTAAAATCAGCCTCGCTTCAGCCTCAATAAATTTTGCTTCGGCATAACTTAATAAAATAACCGGTGATGTGGCTGTTCCATAATAGCTGCCAATCAGGGAGAATGCTCCGCTTACACCGGGCGCACTACCTTTATAAGTGGTACTGCCCACAGGATAAGGAGTAGCAAATAATGATCTCCGTGGATCCACATACGCTCCTTCAGGTTGTGTGTTAGGATCTGTTACTTCATTTCCGTTAAGCAGATTTACAAACGAAGCGCCCAAACCAATCCAACCGGGACGGGTTGTGTTTTGCTGATAGTAGGGATTAGCGTTAGTAGCCGAAGATCCGAAAACCACCTGTGCATCATTCGCATTGTTTTGTATTCCCCTGTAAGTAGTTCCATCGTACAGATAGTCGAGTGCCTTCTGCGCAGCACTGTTAGCATCGAGCTTGCTGAGATGCAAAGCCAACCGCGCTTTCAATGTATACGCTGCTGCTATCCACTTGGCTGTATTGCCTCCATAAATTACATCATCCCCGGCAGGCGTTGCACCAAGATTATCTGCAGGTAATTTTTGAAGATCGGTGATGGCCTGATCTATTTGTAATTGCAGATCATCATAAATGCCGTCTTGCTTGTCGTAAGCAGGATTTACTATACCATTTCCCTGCAAGGCTTCAGTGTAAGGAATATCCCCAAAAATATCTGTTACGGTACTGTAAGTATATACTTTCAACAGGCGTGCAATACCGGCATAATACGGTTGCTGCCTTTCTGTAGCCGTATTCTGAACAATGTTCAATTCATCCAATACACCGGTATAAAAACCGGCCCATGTAGTGTTGAAATAAGAAGGATTGGTAGAATAATTATCAAAAGAAGCAGCATCGCCATTAGCGCCTGAAACCTGCTGAATATAAATGTTGGTAATAAGCCCCCCATTTACGCCAACATTAAAACCAAGCGACACTTCCGCACCAGTTAATACCGCACTCAGCGATATTTCGGAGGAAGCATTGGGATTGATGTTTTCTTTTTGAAGATCGCACGCGGTGAATGAACCAGCCAACGCTGTCACCAGCAAATATTTTCCGGCCATTTTTTTCAATGCAAACCTTACCCGGCTGTAAGTTTGAACTGTTCGCAACAAACCTGATATATATTGAGTATCTGCTTTCATGATTTTCTTTTTAAAAAATTAAAAGGTAGCGTTCAGGGCTACACCAAAACTGTGTGTATTGGGAGTAGTCCAGAAATCAATGCCTGAATAGTTGGTTAAACCATTGCGTGTTCCGAGGTCGGGATCGCTGCCTGTGTAGTTGGTAGAAATAAGGAAGTTTCTTGCGGTTAAGGTTACACTGGCTGCGCTTATCTTTAAAGGAGTTAATAAACGACCCGGCAACGCATAAGAAAGATTCACATCTTTTAATTTAATCCAGTACAGGTCGTGCTCAATATACAAACCTTGTATACTAAACGTTTTACGGTACCATGCCTGGCTCAATACGGCTTCAATCGTATTCACATCGCCCTTTGATTGTGTTACACCTTCAAATACAGTATTAGTACCGCGTGCAGCGGTAGATGCGTCTACCCCATTGTACACCATCTGTAAACGTGGTGCATTAAAAATATCAAAGCCAAATCTTCCGTCAAACAAAAACGATAATGAAAACGCACCTGCTTTAAATTCATTTCTTAATCCAAGATTGAATGCAGGATTAGGATCGCCTATTTTGGTAAATGTGGTATTTACAACAGGATAACCATAATTGGAGCTACCTACGTTATCGTCTATAATGGCTTGCCCTTTTTCGTTTCTTGCTACATCAATACCATAAAACGCTCCATAGGGTTGACCTGCCTGCCCGCGTGCTTCCAACCATATACCACCAAGGCTTACATTACTTAATCCATCAGTTATATATTTTACCTTACTTACATTTCTTGAAAACAATGCTGTTGCTGTCCATGAAAAATTCTTTTTACGGACAATATATTGCTGCAGGTTGGCTTCTATACCACGGTTAACAATGTTACCTGCATTAATAATTGAACTTACCGCACCGGTTGAATACGGTAACGAAACCGGGATAATCTGATCTTTACTGCTATTGTCGTAATACACTACTTCAAGACTGGTTTGGTTATTAAACAAACGCAGTTCTGTTCCCACTTCCCATGTGGTTATTTTTTCTGGCTTCAGGTTGGCATTACCGATAGTTGAACTTAAGCTAAGTCCCTGCAGCCCGTTGAATGGAAAGCTGATACTGCTCTGAATCCAGCCGCTTGCATTGGTAGTATTATAATAAGTGAGTAATGAATAAGGATCTGCATCATTACCTACCCTTGCATAAGTTGCACGTATTTTACCAAAACTAATGGGCCCCCAATTCGCGTTAACAGCATCAGTAAATATAAAGCTGGAAGAAACTGATGGATAGAAAAAGGCGTTTTTGCCTTTAGCTAAAGTAGAAGTCCATTCGTTTCTACCCGTAAATTCCAGGTAAAGCCATTTTTTATAATCGAATCTTATATCGGCGTAACCTGCAACCAGTTTGCGGCGAATGGTTTGATTAACCGTTTGAGTAGAAGAAGCATTAGCAATATTGAAATTGGCAGGAATGGTTAAACCATCACCTCTTGTATTTACCTGGTTTTTGTAAGAAGTATAATAGTTATAACCTGCTACTATATTAATGCCAAGATCAGAAGATATTTTGCGATTGGCGTTTAACAGTACATCCAGGTTATTATCTCTGCGCGAATAATTAATATCATTGATAGTTCCTGTGGCTACACCAGAAGTACCCCGGCTGAATGCTCCTTTACGCACATCAGTATATGTATCCAGACCATAGCGCCCGGTTAACTTTAACCAATCAGTTAATTCATAGTTGGCCTCTGCGGATGTGATAAACCTATTCGTTTCATCACTTTGCGGATTCATATTGAGCGACCAGTAAGGATTATCCCAACCAATACCACCTGCATAAGCGCGGGATGCGCCCCAGGGTTTAGCAGCAGTAGCGGGTAATTTATACGACTCTTCATGCTTCCACGGTTCGTCGTAACCGTTAGTAATATCAAAATTAGCAGGTGAATTAATAAGCGCTCTTACAACATTGGTATTAAAGCCGCCCATTAAAGCACGGTTATGCGCTCCATCTCTTATATAGTTTACTCCACCAGAAATTTTAAATTTCTCACTTACATTAAAGTCTCCATTAAAACGAAAGGTATGCCTGTAAAAATCTGTTGTTGGAATAATACCTGTTTGTTTAAGATTGCCATAAGAAAAATAATAGCCGGCATTACCTGTATTACCGTATAAGCTGATATTATGATCCTGCGTAAATCCATCCACAAAAAAATTATCAATGTTATTATAACGGTTAACTGGTTTGCCGTTAGAGAGTGGATTACTTTTACCAACAATAACACCGTTTTTATCAAAGGCACTGGGCTGATCACTGTACGTAAGCGTATCAAGCAATGCGCCCCAGTTTTCGTCGGAGCCTGTAACTCCCGGTAACACATAGTTGCCGTTAATACCGTTGGAGAAAATATTCTGGCGTGGTTGCAAACGGCGGTTCACTTTGTCAACTGAAAAAGCGCCGCTGTAGTTTACAACCAGCTTTTTGCTGGTTAACTGGTTGCCGCGTTTGGTATTGATTACTACCGCGCCGTTTGATGCGCGGATACCGTAAAGCGCAGCCGCAGCCGGTCCTTTCAACACGGTAAGGCTGGCAATATCCGCTCCATTAATATCTATACCCCTGTTTGAAGGTGTAGCCAATGAATTGGCATTGGTGATATTAGGAAGAAGATCCTGGATGGAATTATCAACCGGAATACCATCAAGAATAAACAACGGGAAATTGTTACCCAGCAATGAACCATTACCCCTGATTTTAACCGTAGATGAACCACCAGGTGAGCCGCCTGTGTTACTGACTTGTACGCCGGCTACTTTGCCGCTTAACGCTGCCACAATATTAGGCTCACGTGCTTTGGTAAGCGCATCACCTTTTACCTGCGATACACTGTAGCCTAATGAACGTACGGAATTTTTTAACCCTACAGCCGTAACAACTACTTCAGATAATTGATTAGATGATTCCCTGAGCCCGATTTCCACTGTACTTTCATTTACAGTAAGCTCTTCGGTCTGATAACTCACGAAACTAACAATCAAGATGTATGGAAATTTTTGTCCTGTTACAAAATGAAACTTACCATCGTTATCAGCAATTACTTCGTGCGTAGTACCCTTAATTTTAACTACAGCACCACCAAGCGGTGTCCTGGTTTTATAATCTACAATAGTTCCTGAGAGCGTTGAATTAATAATAGGTTGAGGGTTGTTTTGGGCGAGGATAAACAGCGGAAAGAGCATGCTGCCTAACCACACCAATACATTCTTTTTCATTACATTCGCTTTGGTTTATGAATAATAAGGCTATAGCACATTATGGTTTTCTCCATAATATGTTTTGACGAAACCTTGTTGTTTTTTTCCAGCCAGAACTGCTCGAACAGTTCTGGCATTTTTTTATGATCAGTAGCTATCTGCACCATTAAGGCCCTGAAAGCAGATGTATGATCATCTGGCTCGTGCGTATCATACAACACGATCTGTTATAATCAGTCATTTTAATTTTTTATCGGTTAAGTAAATTCCAATAATTGAATATGGAAATCCGGAGAAGGCAAGGCAATGTCGGCGCTTCAGCAGGTAACGCAACAACACCCACACATCTTTACCCGTAGCATGGAATAGCTGGATGCAGATTGACAAAATAATTTGATAGTAGTTTGCATGTGAGAGAAATTAGCTTTGATCCTGGTATAACAATATCATCACAGTAATTAACTGTTGATGATAATTGTGGAGCAAAAATAATACAATTTATTAGTCTACCAAATTTGTAGACAATTATTTTTTTGTTTTAGCATTATAATTTTTTTCAGGAATAAAAAGCCTTTATGTTTGTCTATAATTTTAGTAGACTATTATCTTTATAACAATTCATCAGTATCAACAAAGCAACTCAGTATGAGATATTCACTTCGCTCCGTAATTATCAAACTTAATTTAATCAGTCTTTTTTTCATTACCAGCTTAAATGGATTACTTGCGCAGCATAAATCCACAACAAAGCATCCGAATTTTATTGTGATCCTTACAGACGACCAGGGATATGGCGATCTCAGTATAAATGGAAACCCCACCATTAAAACACCTAATATAGACCGGCTTGCCCTCGAAGGTCAAAAGTGGACGAATTTTTATGTGGCGGCAAATGTATGTACTCCTTCAAGAGCAGGACTTTTAACAGGGAGACTGCCCATAAGAAGTGGGATGCAGGGAACACAAAAAGCCAGGGTGCTGCAAACCAATTCACCCGGAGGTTTGCCCGCGAGCGAACTCACCATTGCTGAATTATTAAAACAACAGGGATATCATACCGCCGCTATAGGTAAATGGCATTTGGGAAGTTTACCACAATACCTGCCACTCCATAATGGTTTCGATTATTATTTCGGCTTGCCTTATAGTAATGATATGGCAAGGGTTGATTCTATTCCGTATTTAAAATCTATTACAGAACCAAAGAATGAATATTTCCAGGTGCCATTAATCCGTAATAACGAAGTAATTGAAAAGCCGGCTGTACAAAAAACACTAACGGAAAGGTATACCCAGGAAACGGTGAAATTTATTAAAGACAATAAACAGGCTCCTTTTTTTATTTATCTCGCACACTCCATGCCGCATGTTCCGCTTTTTCCTAATCCAAAATTTGCAGGTAAAAGCGCAAGAGGTACTTATGGAGATATAATTGAAGAAATTGACTGGAGTGTTGGAGAAATAGTTAAAGCGCTGAAAGAAAATGGAGTTGACAATAATACTTACATTGTTTTTTTAAGCGATAACGGTCCGTGGAAATTGTTCAGGGAATTAGGCGGATCTACCGGCCCTTTATATGGAGCAAAAGGAAACAGTTACGAAGGCGGCGTACGCGTACCTGCTGTTATATGGGGCAAGACCGTTGCCGCCAAACAGGTTACAGAAATAGGTAGCAGTCTTGATATATTGCCCACGTTTGTTAAACTGGCCGGAGCCAAACTTCCAACAGACAGGGTATACGATGGCTATGACCTGAGTAACGTTTTATCAGGAAAAGAAAATAAAAGCCCACGCGATGAAATGTACTATTACCATGGAGACCAGTTAGTGGCTGTTCGTAAGGGTGTTTATAAAATTCTTTTTTACAGCAACAGTGAAATTGCATATCCCGACGAACTGAAAAAGTTAGAAAAGCCTTTGCTCTTTAATATCAATGTAGATATAACCGAGCGCTATAATATTGCAGATGCACATCCTGATATTGTGCAGTCACTTATTACATTAGCAGAGAAACACAATAAAACTATTGTAGCTGTAGAGGATCAGTTGTCGAAAAACTAAGCAAACCGCACAGATGAAATAGTAACGGAAGAAGCATAAACTCTTTTCCAGCGCAAGCTTATATACAGATTAAATGCCGTATATAAGCTTGCATTCTATGGTATATTTTTATGCGATGTAAACAGAGAAACACTTAAGGAGTAACCGCTGTACACATTTTTATGCAGAATACTAACGATGAGTAGTTAATTGCGCCTATAGTTTACTGGGGGATGTTTTGTGGAAATCTAATCAGGTTTTTATTTGGAAACGGAATAAAAATTGATCATCTTGACTATGCTTTTAAATTACCTGACTAATAAAATTTAGTATGACTACACTTTTGGACAGGCATGGTAAACTCTCTGCATTTTTCTACAACAACAAAGTTTTACTCGCATCAACATCAGAAGTGATTGGAATCATTCTTGGCGATTGTGTATTCGGAAAATCAGGAGAGGTAAAAGGAAAGATCTTCAATAAAACATTATACGCCGCCTCCGGCGAAATTGTAGCCCGCGAACAGGAGTTGCAGAATATACCGGCTTTTGATCCCCTCAACGCGCTGTTTGAAGGATGGGCAATTATTGATAAGATTACACATCACGAATGTCCGTGGATTACACCAAAAGACAAATGGCATCCGCTTTCCATTGAAGCATTGCTTAAGCAGGAAGGACAGTTAACGCTTCTCAAGCGAAATACCGAAAGCAAAGTATTACAGTAAATAATTGTAACCTTTATTATTAATTATACAAAACGGATGTATATACTGCATCCTTGTGTATCTACTTTTATATTCCCCAAAAAAACGCAAAGCTTGCGCAGTGAGGAAAAATCACTACGACTACCAGGCTGAGCAAACAGCCCGCTCCCGTGGCATGGTTTTATATTCCATTGTTATAAAACCATTGTATGAAAAATAAACAACAGGAAAAAGAAGACAGTGCACATACAATTGCTGAACAAGACGAACCGGCGGGTGTAGGCTATTTTATGCAGAAATTTCATATATCGGCTAAAGATGTGGAAGATGCCATAAAAAAAGTAGGCAACAGCAGCGAAACGCTGGAGCAATATTTTATAGAACAACGTCTTAATGCTCCATTTTAACATGCGGCGCATCATACACCATAAAGCGCCAGGGTATATAGTTGAAAAACTCTGTAAACTGGCAGAACACCTGGCTGCACAAAAAGGCAGGTATGATTATTATGCCCATTGTACACCAGATTACCGGATTGCTGATACACTAAGATTATTATCGCAGGAAAATCTTCAATATATTAATGAAATTTACTCTCAGTTGCGTATATCCGGTGCCGGTAGTGATGATGGTGAAACTATCTGTACAAAACCGGAATTGTCTCCTTCATTTGTTGAAGACATAATGGAGAAGGTATATTCAACCGAGGAGATTTTAACCGCTTGCTGTGCCGCGGAAAAACAAACCATCGCCGCTTTTAGAAATATATTAAACGAACCTTTTTTGATGCAGGATACAAGAATGCTCCTGCGGCATCAGCTTAACGGAACAATGTACGCCTTCTTGCAGTTAAAGCTTTTGCGCAATACCTTTTCGTATAACAATATATAGCGCTTAATGATGATGATGCGATGACCGGTAGTGCTCCAGCAATTCATCTCCGCCAAAATCGTTTTTCAAATCCCTTATCACGGTGTGGATATGATTGCCGTTGTTCTGCGTATTATCGTATTCAATAATGATGGTAGGACCTTGTATGCGGTAGTAACAAGGTTTACCAACACCTCTTTGCTGATAGCCGGCCCATGCAAACCATATATTATCTAAACCGGCGTCCTGCACATCCTTCAGCATTTTATCGGCAAAAGGTTGTTTATAGCGGTGCAGGTATACACCCAGCAGACGTAACAATTGTTGCTGTGCAGCCTTGCTCATTTCACTGTAACGGATACCCGAAGGGTGATCAATCATAGCCTTACGATTATTACCCGTTATAATTTCACCGGGTGCTGTGGAATCTATCACCGCTTTTTTCAATTCCGTTTTTGATAAAGCATGCAGCATGGCAAAACCTTCCGTAGTTTCTTCTTTCAATACTTCTTTATTTTTTTGAGGCCCATCCAGCACCACCGCCGGGTTAGAACCTAGGAACGAAGGTGTACCTGCCACCAGCACATTTTTGTCGGAAGAAAAGTGAAAAGAGATATGATGCCCTTCAAAACGCCATCCCCAGATAGATGTGTCTGAAGGATCCCCAAAAATCGTAAGAAAATATTTGCCCGCATCACGGTAATGATCCTCATCTGAACGTTTTTCCAATGCCTTCAACACATGTTCCAGTTGCATAATATCTTCCATTTTTTTTACCGTAGCATTGGTAAGCGATGTTCTCAACAACTGGGTTACTGCCTGGCGCTGTGTTTCATTAAGCTCGTTCATTGATATGCCCTTTCTGTCGTCTCGTGGTACATACTGAAAATTATAACGTTCGGCTGTGTCAAAAGAGAGTTGCGCTTTTGCTTTTTGATCAGCATTCAGCAGCTTAATAAATGCATTGGCCTGTGTAGCGGCATTTTGCGCCATAGCAGTGGAAAAAAAACAACAAATAAAAAGAAGACAAATAGAAAAACGCATATAATAATTTGTAAATGAAAGGTAACAAAAAATGCTAAGCCTGCGCCAATGTTCTGATATCACTTACTTCCAGTATGTTTTTAGCATACCCTTTTGTAACCGCATTAATCATTGCCCTGCCTACCTGTTGCATGGTTAAAACGCTTTTGGGAATAAATACTTTTATAATCTTCACTATCCGCTTATAGGCAGGTTTCCAGTTTTGCTGATTTTCAAAAGGCTGCATAACTCCGGGTCTGAAATTATATTCAGCTTTAAACGGCAATTTGGTTAGATCATTTTCCGTCGCTCTTTTTACCCGCCTCCACATTGCATTACCCTTACCCGTACCCGCACCTGATACATAAGTAAATACTATATTGTTGTTCACCTGCAGCAGGCTTTGTGCAAAAGCCAATGTAGTGTCATAAGTAATATGCCTGAACTTATCTTCCTTCATGCCTACCGAACTAATGCCTGCACAAAAAAAGCAGGCGTCATAACCCGCTATCTCCGCCGCATATTTATCCAGTTGAAAAAAATCAGGCACAATCAATTCTTTCAACTTCGGGTGTTGCTTATCGTAATGCCTACGGTTTATGATCAGCACTTCATCCACCGCTGCATTTTCCAAACATTCAAACAACACGCCTTCACCCACCATACCCGTAGCGCCTGTAATTATTACTTTAATACCTGCCATATGTATAGTTTAAAATAAAGGTCGGCAGAAAAATGGAATGATGGGTTGTTTAAGGGTTTAAATAAAAGAATGCAGCAGAACTTCGGCATAGCTGCATTTGTACAAAATCTGTGCACAGTAGAACCATGAAAAAACTTATATTGTGCTTAAGCTAACTAAACTAACCACATATGAAACTCACCAAAGCATACACCACATGGCTAAAACAAGTAAAAGATCGCGTGCGCTCAGCGCAGATAAAGGCGGCTTTAAAAGTAAATACAGAGCTATTGAATTTGTATTGGGATTTGGGAAAAGAGATACTTGATAAAGAAAAACATGCTGCCTGGGGTGATCAACTGGCTGAAAGAATCGCGAAGGATTTATCAAAAGAATTCCCGGAAATAAAAGGATTTTCCCGCCGGAATATATTTTAT
>JBGALP010000119.1:0-14463 GCA_044223805.1 Agriterribacter sp. | reverse complement strand
TTTTAAAGTTTTGAAAGAAAACCGCCAACTCATCATTTTCCCTATTTTATCTGGTATTTCATTAATGCTTATTGCGGCTTCTTTTTTTGTGGCCGTGCTTGGTTATAACGGCTGGAGCTTCGATAATATAAATAAAGGTAATAGGGTAACGCAATATGCCGTCCTTTTCGGCTTTTACATTGTCAATTATTTTATCATTGTGTTCTTCAACATGGCGCTTATTCATTGCACCGCGCTGTATTTTAAAGGAGAAGAACCTACCATACAAAAAGGGCTAAGCTTCAGCATGAGCAGGATTAAATATATTTTCGCCTGGGCATTGCTGGCAGGCAGCGTAGGAGCCATTCTAAAAATCATCCAGGACAACTCGGGCGCCCTCGGAAAAATTGTTACTGGTATAATAGGTATAGTGTGGGGCGTAGCCACTTTTTTTGTGGTGCCTGTTATTGCATATGAAAATCTCGGACCTTTAGATGCATTTAAACGTTCTGCCAATATTATGAAACAAAAATGGGGCGAGAGTATTGGGGCCGGATTCAACTTTTTCCTTGTTAATTTTTTAGGGATATTGGCGGCAGTGGCACTTGGATTTTTGGCAGGGTTTGTAATCCACCCTATAGCAGGTGTGGCTGTTGGTATACTTGGTTTTGTGTTAGTAATGGCAGTAGTAAGTGCATTTAATACTATTTTTGTAAGTTCGGTATACCACAATGTAACCGGCGACCCGGTGGCGCTGCACTATAATGAACAGCTTGTAAATAATTTGTTTGTAGACAAGAAATAATCAATCACTATGTTTTAAGCCGGTAGCAATGCTGGCTTTTTTTATATATTGTTACGCATTCTCAAACATTCTTTATGAAACAAAACCTGCTTGCACTTATACTATGCATCAATGCATTGGTTTATACAAACAATGTTTGTGCGCAGGTTAAAACTTCCACGGATTCATCTCATCGCAAATGGTGGAAAGAAGCGATCGTATACCAAATATATCCCCGCAGTTTTAAAGACAGTGATGGCGACGGCGTCGGCGATCTGAGAGGCATTATTTCAAAACTGGATTATATAAAAAGCCTGGGCGTAACAGCAGTTTGGCTTAACCCTATTTACAGCTCACCCAATGATGATAATGGATATGATGTGAGCGATTACCGAGACATCATGAAGGATTTTGGAACAATGGCAGATTTTGATTTGTTGTTGAAAGGTTTGCACGAACGTGGCATAAAGCTGGTGATGGACCTGGTGGTAAATCATAGCAGCGATGAACACGAATGGTTTAAACAGAGCCGTAGCACCAGAGATAATCCATACCGGAACTACTATCACTGGTGGAATGCGGAAAAAGGGAAACCACCTTACCGGTATAGTTTGTTTGATGTAAACGGAGATGCGTGGCAGTATGATTCGCTTACCAATGCTTATTACCTGCATTATTTTTCGCGCAAGCAACCTGATTTAAATTGGGAAAATCCTAAACTAAGACAGGAGGTTTTTGAGATCATGAAATTTTGGGCAGATAAAGGCATTGATGGATTTCGTTTAGACGCTTTTCAATTCGCAGCTAAAGACACTACATTTCCTCCATTTCCTCAAGGCTTTGAAAAGAATTTTATATTGTATTACGCCATGCAGGGAGATCTGCATAAATATTTACAGGAAATGAATGTTGAAGTATTCAGTAAATACAATGTGATGAGTGTGGCGGAAGGTGCAGGAAATTCTTTTGAAGATGCACATAACCTGGTTGACAGCAACCGCCATGAGCTGAATATGGCTTATGCATTTGAAGGTGTAGATATTGCAAAGCCCGAAGGCTATGATCTGATTCATTTTAAAGAAGTATTCAGCAGATGGGATAGCGCCTTCGCGCAGAATGGATGGCTTTCTATCTTTCTTTCCAATCACGACCAGGCACGCATGGTAAGCAGGTTTGGAAACGATGATCCGCTCTATCGCGCCTATTCTTCTACCATGCTCACCACTTTTATAATGACTATGCGTGGAACGCCATATTATTATAATGGAGATGAACTGGGCATGACCAACATCCGCTTTGACAGTATCAGCGATTACAGAGACGTACAAACGCTGAATGCCTATCAGCATGAAAAGAACATCAATGGCGATCTGCAAAAATTCATGAAGCTAAAAGCTTTTGAAAGCAGAGATAATGGCCGCACACCTTTTCAATGGAGCAATACTACCAATGCAGGTTTTACAACAGGCAAGCCATGGATAAAAGTAAATCCCAATTACAAAACCATCAATGCACAAACACAAGACAAAGACCCTCGCTCCGTACTGAATTATTTTAGAAAAATAGTAGCCCTGCGCAAAATACATCCTGCACTGACATATGGAAAGTATACGCTGCTTGATAAAAATAATCCAGGCGTATATGCATACCTACGTGAAGGAGAAGGAGAAAGAATGTTGGTAGTATTAAATTTTACCGCACATAATGCAAAAGCGGCGGTGAATGTGAATCCGAAAAACGCGGCTATGCTCATCTGCAATTATAATACAACACCAGCTTTCAATAAAAGTGGCATTACACTAAAACCTTACGAGGCGGTTGTTTATAAACTAGCTCAATAATTATAGTTATACACATAAGCAAGGTTTATAATAACGCAATCCGAGAGTAATAATTTTACCTTTTGAACTTTTAGCTTTACTAAAGAAAACATATGCTGTCAAAAATCAACCGAAAGGATTGCCTGAATGAATACAAGGTTTTTCCACAGCGAAGCTACAATGATGTATCAGACAAGGAGGAATTCTTCTATCCAAAAATTTTTAAAAGTTATATTCTCACGCTTCCTTCAAAATCTTTTAAGGCACATACAAAAATGCTGGGAATAGAAATAATGAGTTTGCTAAAATATCTCCACGAAGACACTTTGATATTTTTAGGTGATACAGAAACTCCATGGCTGTATCAATACAATGAATACAAACCAGCAAGACTGGCTCAGGAATATCTTACAGTAAAAAAAATTGGCAAACGGTTCAATGGAGCGCTTGTGGTTAAAGCATCTGAGCTGCCTGCTTTTATTACCCATATAGCTTGGTTGATACGCTGCAATGCAAACCTTCCTTTTATTTATTTCACTAATCCTCGGCAAGCCATTCTTGCTGTTATATGTAAATATGGCAACTTGCATCTTGATACTTTAACTAAACAGGCAGATATAATGTTTAAGACTTTCATGAAGACCAGCGTGTTTGAATATGGCGACCTGAACAGTTGTAATAATCAATTTGGAAAAAATAGTGCAATACCTGGAAGACAAATAATGACATACTAAATATTCCATTACAAAATGCTGCGACTATTTTTTCTTATTTCAATTTCTCTCATTGCCCGTATAACAAGCGGTCAGTCATTAAAAGAATTAACAGGTAAGTCTTTCGTTACTAAAAGCCTTCAATACCTTGCACTTCTTAATGACACAACACTCTACTCCTCTATTAATGAGTACAACGATACTGCTACTTTCTTTGAAAAGAATCATACACTATATATAAAACAGCAATACGGAATAACAGACAAAGGAGAAACAAAATGGGTGGAAAAGTTTTATGATTATAATACTGGATTCATTTACTATGCCGCGGTTCAAAATGTTGTGAAGCGGGCGAATAAAAATTTACCTTTGTTGTTGCTGCAGGCTATGCTATCGTGGTTTATTTAAAAATAAAACAAGGAAAGTCCGGACAGCATAGGGCAACACACCGGTTAACAACCGGGTTCCGTTTTACGGAAACAGAAAGTGCCACAGAAAATTACCGTCTCGCCTTAGTCGAGATAAGGGTGAAAATGTGAGGTAAAAGCTCACAATATAATGAGGTAACTTATTATATGGGTAAACCTTGTGTGCTGAAATGCTATGTATACCCCGATTTTCTGCCTGCCCGGCGGAACGTCAGCAATGAATATCGGGGAGGGTAAGCAGATAGACCTCACCAGTAATGCTGAGGCAAGATAAATGATAGCACTCGACAGAATCCGGCTTACAGGCTTGCAGTAAAAAATTAAAGAGGTTGTTTGCAAAAGCAATCTCTTTTTTTTGAACCACAAGGACACGGAGGCACAAAGGTTCACAAAGAGAATTTATGATTGTGATTTTTATGAGAATGGTATCGATAGATAAATATTGATCGGATAAGCTGGGGCTGTGTGTTGTTCCTCTCCGCTGTGCGGAGAGGTTCGGTGAGGCTTTTGTATTCTCTGCACGAATTTCATTTTGAACCACCAAGGCAGCGAGGCACAAAGTTGCACGAAGAAAGCCTCATCCTCTTATCCTTCTCCTTATGGAGAAGGACGGTACTCTATTACTATGATCAACTATTGATACTTCCACATGTACTATGATTTCTTTGTTCGGCATATTCATAGGCACTGGTGAATAGCAACCTTGTTGAAAAGTGGGGCTGTGTGTTGTTCCTTTTCGTGCGGGAGGTTAGGTGAGGCTTTTAGATTGTTGCATAAATCTTAGCGCCACACTATGAGGCACAAAGAAGTTTTTTTTGTTTGAAGTTTATTGTTTGCCACTCTTAAACAATGACTTGATAAGCCTGGGCTTTGTGTTGAGTTGCTTCGGGAAGGTCAGGATGGGCTTTACGATTCAAAAATGCTGCATATGTTTCTTTCTGAGATGGAATAAACTGAGGCACTTCAACGTTGATCTGTAAAGGTGTTTTTTCCTTTACTTCCACTTTCTCCTTAATTACTTTTTTATACCCTTCTTTTTCAAAAACAAGCTTGTAGGTACCGGGCTTGAGCATAATAAAACTAAACCCGCCATTGATATCTGTTGATACTACTTTTTCTTTTTTTGATTGCAGTATAGCAGTAATGTTTACATCTTTCAAAGCTTCCCTACAACCATATCAGTTGCAGTTCTATTCACCAACTGAATATCAATGTTGTTACCACTCACAGGTTGTAGTAACGGTGTGATTCTCTTTCTTTTCATCTGCATTAGCATAGCTGCTGAAAAGAACAACCATCAGCGAAGGATAAAACATATTTCAGTTTCATGAGAATGTTTTTATATTTTATACTGGTTGGTACTGTTTTTTAGACGAATAGAAACAATACATTGAATGATAGAGGGGATCGGAACTAAATTTATATCTTTTTCACAGGATTTGCAAGCGCGGCGCTAAATTCATTGTAAATATTATGAAGAACGGTAGCCGCCGGTAAAATGTCATTTATCAAAATACTGGATTGCCCTATTTCCAGTTCACCTTCATCCATATCTCCTTCAAACATGCCTCTTTTGGCTCTGCCTCTTCCCAGCAATTGCTTCAGTTCGTCAACAGAAGCGCCTTTATTCTCTGATTCCTGCACCTGTCTGAAAAATTTATTCCGGATGAGTCTTACCGGTACAATTTGTTTTAGTGACAACATGGTATCGCCTTCTGTTGCATTAACAACCGCATTTTTAAAATTAATATGCGAGGAGGCTTCCTCCGCTGCCACAAAGCGGCTGCCGATCTGTACGCCCTCGGCGCCCATTACCATTGCTGCCAGCATTTGCCTGCCTGTAACTATTCCTCCCGCCGCAATCACTGGAATGGATATTGCTTTGCATACCGCGGGTACCAACACCATAGTGGTCGTTTCTTCCTTACCGTTATGCCCACCCGCTTCAAAGCCTTCTGCTACCACGGCATCGCAACCTGCTGCCTCCGCTTTTTTTGCGAATACGCTGCTGCTTACCACGTGCACTACCGTAATGCCATTTTGTTTTAATAAACCCGTCCAGGTTTTGGGATTGCCTGCGGAAGTAAATACCACAGGAACTTTTTCTTCAATAACTACCTGTATATGTTTCTCTATATCAGCATACAGAAGTGGGACGTTTACTCCAAACGTTTTATCAGTAGCAGCCTTGCATTTTTGAATATGCAGTCTTAAAGTGTCCGGCAGCATACTCCCGCTTCCAATCAAACCCAATCCTCCTGCATTGCTTACAGCTGAAGCAAGCCTCCAGCCGCTCGCCCATACCATACCAGCCTGTACGATGGGGTATTTAATGTTGAAAAGGTTTGTTATGCGGTTGGAAAACATTAAGATTTGAAATTTGAGATTTGAACCACGAAGGCACCAAGACACAGAGGAACACAAAGACTTTTAGAGTATATTACCTGAAACCTGTAACCGCCAACCGCCTTACGCCCTATACCTTCCACCATTTACCTTAGCCCAAATCAATCTGCGTATTATCTCCAATATTTAATGACCTGGTTTCACCTTTTATTTCGGTATCGCTGCCTATTAAAGAGTCATGTAATACCACATCAAACAAATTAGCAAAGGAGCCGATAATAGAATCCCGCACAATGGAATAGGTAATTTTCGCGTCTTCGCCAATAGCTACATTCGGACCTATAATGGAGTTGTTGATCTCACACCCTTTTGCAATACTTACCGGTGGCACTATAATCACGTTTTCAAAAACATGGTCGGGAGAGATTTTGCCTCCTAATTTTTTCATCAGGGTGGCATTGCTTTCCAGGAGCGTATCTATGCGCCCGCAATCAAACCAGTTTTGTACTTTAAAAGATTTAAAAGTGGCGCCGCTTAGTATCATACATTCAAGCGCATCAGTCAAACTATATTCATTTTTGCTGCGCACACCATCCCGTATATTATTTTCAAGACAGGTAAATAAAGCGCCAGTGTCTTTTATTTTATATAAACCTACTAAAGCCAGGTTTGACTTTGGTATTTGTGGTTTCTCTACCACTTTGCTGATGAGTCCTTTATCCCCCATTTCAGCAACACCAAAATTCCTTGGATCATCCACTTTTTTTACGCCCAGCATCGAATCAGCACTATACAGCACTTCCTTTACATCAAACTCGCAAATGGTATCTCCAAGCACAATAAAAACCTCGTCGCCAGCCACCACATCTTTCGTTAGATAAATAGCGTGCCCCAATCCCTGGCGCTCGCTCTGCAACACAAAATGACAGCGCAGATCGGGATAATGTTGTTTTACGTAATCCTGAATTTTGTCTCCCAGGTAACCAATAATAAAAATAAATTCCTGTATGCCTGCGTCTGCCAATTGATCAACAATAATGCTTAGTACCGTTTTTCCCGCAAGGGGAATAAGCGCTTTGGGTTGCGTATAGGTATGTGGACGTAATTTGGTTCCGGCCCCTGCTACAGGTATAATTGCTTTCATGTAAGCTACATTAATGCATTAAAGCGTGAAAATAGTGAAATTCGGGATTGTTACATTATTTTTGCAACATGCAAAAAGATACTCAACTATTCGATCTCATTCACAAAGAATTAGAGCGCCAGCGTAATGGCATTGAATTAATTGCTTCCGAAAACTTTACATCGCTGCAGGTAATGCAGGCTATGGGCTCTGTGCCTACCAATAAGTATGCGGAGGGGTATCCCGGCAAACGTTTTTATGGTGGTTGTGAAGTGATAGATCAAATTGAGACTTTAGCAATAGAACGGTTAAAGCAAATTTTTAATACCAGTTGGGCAAATGTGCAACCCCATAGTGGAGCACAGGCAAATACCGCTGTTTTTCTGGCATGTTTAAAACCGGGGGATAAAATTCTGGGACTTGATCTTAGCATGGGTGGGCACCTTACGCATGGCAGCCCTGCCAACTTCAGCGGTAAAAATTACCAGGCTCTTTTTTATGGTGTAAAGAAAGATACCGGAACGGTAGATTATGATCAGTTAGAGGCAACTGCTAAAGCTGAAAAGCCAAAAATGATCATTTGCGGCGCTTCAGCATACAGCAGAGATTGGGATTATAAAAGAATCCGTGAAGTGGCTGACTCCATTGGAGCCCTGGTGCTGGCTGATATAGCACACCCTGCAGGTTTGATTGCTAAAAATTTATTGAACGATCCTTTTGAATATTGCCATATAGTAAGTTCAACCACGCACAAAACATTACGTGGTCCGCGCGGTGGTATTATAATGATGCGTCATGATTTTGATAATCCATTTGGTGTAAAAGATCCCAAAGGAAATATCAGGCCGATGAGCGCATTACTTGATCTGGCTGTATTTCCCGGTATGCAGGGCGGTCCCCTGGAGCATGTTATTGCAGCTAAGGCAGTAGCATTTGGTGAAATACTTACTGATGAATACACACAATACGCTAAGCAGATTATTACTAATGCCCAGGCGATGGCTGCCGCTTTTGTAAAAAGAGGATACAACCTCATCAGCAATGGAACCGATAATCACCTGATGCTGATAGACCTGAGGAATAAAAACATTACCGGCAAAAAAGCGCAGGAAACCTTAGACAAGGCACACATTACCCTGAATAAAAACGCTGTGCCTTTTGACGATAAGAGTCCGTTTATTACGTCAGGCATAAGAGTTGGTGTACCAGCCATTACTACACGCGGCTTACAAAAAGAGCATATGGAACCTATTGTTGAAATGATAGATACGGTGTTGAGCAATGTAGACAACGAATCTAAAATTGAAACAGTAAAACATGATGTACACGAATTCATGGCAGCATTTCCTTTATATCCTGAGCTGGAAGTAGGAGTAGCTGAAACAATTTAATTGAATGTTCAATAGAAAAAGACAGCCTGTTTAGAGAGAGGCATTATACCATAATCACAACTGTATGCTACAAAGAATTCAAACGCTCTGGCTTTTACTGGCAGGTGTATTCGCATTTCTTACTATACGCTTTGCCATTTACAATGGTAATAAATTAGTGAATGCGGTTAATGAATACAATATACTGAATGCCGGAAGCAATCTTTTTTTATTGATTGCTACTGTGGCATTAGGATTACTTTCAGTTATAGCCATCTTCCTGTACAAAAACAGAAGCATGCAGCTTAAAATTTGTTTTGCTGCATTAGGTGTCTACGTAATTTGCTGCCTGTTGTATTTTTTAGAAATAAAACAATTTACACAAGGCGCTTTCAGTTTGTGGGCTGCCTTATTTTTTTTAATACCCATTTTTTTGCTGATGGCGGCAAGAGGTATTTATAAAGACATTAAACTTGTAAAAAGTATTGACCGCCTGAGATAGTATTTAGTTCACTTGCTTAAAATTATTTTTTTGCGCAGCATGTATATGTTGCGCTTTTTTTTGCTATGAAGTTTGAGATGATGCAGCTAATATGTAGTGCTGATTATTACACAGTGTAGTATGTGATATGATACTCCAATACAGTGCATTGATGAAAATTATTATTGTTTATGAGGGCAAACCATTATAGAAAACAGGCTGAATATTTTTATTGATAATTCATACAATATTCTTTTTCACATGCGTTAAAAAAGCGGTAACAATTTCATTTTTTTAAATCCAAATCTTATGAATCAGAAAAACCATCACACCCGCATTGACGTGAACATGAGTTTATTCATCTTTCTTACCGGAATTATTTCTGTTGTTTTTTGGTTTGTTAAAACACATGCATAATTTTTTTGCACCGCATTCGCCAACAATTACACAACAGTTTACTCACTTCTTAAATCTTCCGCTATGAAAGAAAATAATTCTACATCAAACATTACACTTAATCTCACCTTAACGCTTTTTGCTATCGGAATGATGGCCATTATATACCTGTTTGCAAATTCATCTGTATAGTTATGAAGCAACAAAGCGGTCAGCAGGTATTGTCATTGGGTTTTCATAGAAGATTTTATACCAACGGTTTTCATCACCCTTTTAATTCCTGTTGTAATTTTATCTTCCACGTTATCAGCAAACGGTCCTGGCATTACATAATAAATCATGCTGCTGTTAGCTTCATATCCGCCCTCCTGCAAAATTCGTTTTGACGGTATATAACACATTACTTCATTACTGTAGCCGGCAACGAATAGGTTTTCATTAGGATACATTTTTTTTGACCATAGTGAATAATCAACTACCACTTCACCGGCCATAGCCAGTATACAAAGACTATTGCCGAACCTTACGCATTGAAGCGGATAAGTATAATGGCTTACATCCCATCCTTTGTTATACGCCTGTAGCATCAGTTTGGCCCTGCGTTGTATAAACGGATCGTTACCCACCATATCTTTTTGATAAGCGGCAAGATCAAAGGGAAGAAAATCCAACTGCACCGTTTCATAACTGCAACGGATAGGCGCTTGAACAGGTTTTAACTTTCCAGACAAAACAGATTGAACTGCGATAGCTAAATCGCGTCCGTTCTTTTGAGCGCTGTCAATATTTCCACGCGGTCCCGGATCTATGTCTCCGCAACAACCCTGAAAAAATAATGCAGTAGCACCCGGATACATTTTTTCTAATTCAATTTGCGCATAGCCTGCGTAATCACCATTTACTTCCATATAATTGCCATATAATGTAGTGTTGTGACATGCGTAACCAAATAATACCGCTTTTACTATACCGTCTGGCGTACTTATTTTTAAAACCGGCACATCATTATCAACCGGACGATAGGTAAGGTTTGCTGCACGCCTGTTCCTGGCAAAAAACGCTGTGCCATGCCCGCTTGATACCTGCATAGGTGTAAGACTGGTCATCGCCATATCTACAGCAGCAATTATATTTTCAGTTAACTGTTGTGTATACTTGTATACCGCCTGCATATCTTCCAATCCATAATCAAACATACCCGCTGCCGGCCAAATCATCGGTCCCGAATGCGTGTGCGATGAATTCAATAATAACTGCGATCTTGTAATGCCGTATTTTTCCACAAGCCTTTTTGCTACAGCTTCAGCTACTTCATGCGACAAGCCAAGTATATCGGTGGTTACAATAACAACTTTACTTGTTGGCGATTCTTCCAGCACCAACGCTTTTGCCCACAGATCGTGTGCTACGCCTGTAGCAGGTTTGGCTCTTTCCGGGCTGGCGTAGCCATTCAGCCATATAGGATTTTGTGGCGTGATTACTTTTCGTCCTATGCCAACTTTGATATCGTTTGCCAGAACCTGGAAACACGCAAAAAGAAATATTGTTGCCCCAAAATATCGAAATGAATTTTTCATTATGTTGTTGTTATGATGTGATTGCTGAAAGTAAAAGACGTTTTATATAGCCGCGATTGCCGCTGCATGCTTCTGAATTTTTTTGATGGATGTTGCCATTTGTTCCATATCTGTTTTGGTACCTAACAACATATTCTGAAAAAACCACACCGCATGCTCCGTTGTAAGCACATCATTTACCGGGCATTCATTTCTTTCCAACCATTCCTGCATGGTTTTTTCTCCGTAAATTTTTAAGTAGTGTTTGTTTTTGGCAAGATCGGTAACATAACTGCCCTTATTGATTTTACCATAGCCTGCAGAGCAGGGAACACCTTCCGCGCTTAATGCCTGCAGAAATTTTTCGCGGCTTAAGCCTGCAAATTGTTCTTTATTATACCTGAACATATATAAGTGATAAGCGCTTGCTGTTGTGCCTTGGTATAATGTAGCGGGCGAAATTCCTGGGATTTCTTTTAGCAGTTTTGTTAGATAAGTTGCATTTTCATTACGGCGTTTGGTTTGTGCCGTTAGTCTCGTCATTTGTGCAAGTAATAAACTGCCCTGGAATTCTGTAAGCCGCAGGTTGGTGCCGCGTGTTCCCACACCCGGATTATACGCGGTACTTTTTCCCCCCTGCCCCTGGTTATGAAATGTATAACAGGTAGTGGCAAAATCATCGTCGTTGGTTATGATAGCGCCGCCTTCTGCACAGTTCAGGTTTTTGCTCGATTGAAAACTGAATGCGCCTCCCAATCCGTAAGTACCTATTTTCTTTCCCCGCCATTCAGCCATATGTGCCTGGCACGCATCTTCAATCATTGTAATTTTAGCCACCGATGCTACCTTTAGCAAGGTATCAATATCAGCAGGAGATCCACCAATATGCACCGGTATAATTACTTTGGTTTGTGCCGTTATTTTTGAAGCCACTTTATTTGCATCTATCTGAAAACTTTCTATATCTGTATCCGCAAATATGGGCAATGCATAGTTCAGCACAACCACATTATACGTAGCAATGAAGGTATATACCGGTATAATCACTTCATCGCCGGGACCAATATCCAGTGCGCCAAGCATAGTATACAGAGCAGCCGTACCACTGGATACACCAAGCGCATGTTTAGCTCCCATCAATTGCTGATACTGTTTTTCAAAATCAGCCATTACACCACCATCTAACCGCCCCCATTTTTTTGATTTCAATACATTTTGCAAAGCATCTTCTTCTGTTTTATCGAACAAGGGCCAGGATGTAAAATTGCCTGGATGCCCTTTGCTTCCACCAAGGATAGCGGGTTTATCGTTCTCCGTTTTTGCAGCTATTATTTTGGGGAGGCCTAAACTTAATGCAATGCCCGTTACCGACATGGTATTAATAAAATCGCGTCTGGCTTGTTTTTGGCTCATACATTATTTTTAGTGATGGTTTGTCAGGCATATATCTTCATACATCACTAAAACAAGCTGCACATAGTATACGGTACAATATAAAAAAAACTGCCGACACATGCCGGCAGTTTTCTTATATGATTTTACAATAAACAACTAATTCAGTATCTCTCCCAGTTTTTTCAACAGGTCCTCACCTCTCAAGCTCTTGGCTATGATCTTACCCTCTTTATCAACAAGATAATTCATAGGAATACCTTTTACGCCATACAACTCGGCGGTGCTGCTTTGCCATCCTTTTAAGTCAGATACATGCGTCCATGCCAGTTTATCCTGTTCTATGGCTTTTTCCCAATTTTCCTTTTTATCATCTAAGGATACGCCGAGTATTTCAAAACCCTTTGGCTTATACATGGTATAAGCCTTTACAACGTTTGGATTTTCCTGCCGGCATGGTCCGCACCAGCTTGCCCAAAAATCAATCAACACATATTTACCTTTATAAGAAGCAAGTGAAACCGGTTTACCATTTACATCATTCAACGTAAAGTTGGGAGCCATTCCGCCTATAGCTGTTGATTTTGCCGCATCAATCGAACTCCTGATCATCTTGCCAAAATACGAAGCTTTTATTTTAGCGTCTAAGCCGTTGTACAATGGCTCAAGTACAACGGGATCAGGATTATCCATAGAAGTTTGTGCTAATTGAAATGCTGTTACATAAGAAGCCGGATTTTCTTTAGCGAATTTTTGAATCAACGCTTTGTTTTCTGCCTCCATTCCTTCAGCCGCTTTTTGAATTTCTCCTATTTTTTGAGGATCGTTTGCTGTAGCTGCAGCCTGATACTGTTCGTATAATGCCTTCTGTTTATCTTCCAGCGGTTTCATGAATGCATTAAATTTAGCCAGGTCTTCCTGGTTAGGTGTACCAGTTACAGATGCTTTTGCAACAGAATCTTTTAAAGCTTCAATCTTAATTTTTCCGGGTTCCAAAAAAATAGCCAGCGGAGATTGACGCGGTCCG
Source organism: Agriterribacter sp. (assembly GCA_044223805.1). Classification (GTDB taxonomy): domain Bacteria; phylum Bacteroidota; class Bacteroidia; order Chitinophagales; family Chitinophagaceae; genus Agriterribacter. The sequence goes on along the minus strand of JBGALP010000119.1, from coordinate 1,048 downwards.
TTGGTTGCCATTATAAATGCCAACTGAGGTTCAGCGGCAAATCCTTTAAATTCAAAACTTCCTTTTTCAAGTTTTGCCGAATCTGGTTTGTCTGCATTTTTCTGAACATTATATAATACAACCCAGCCAGTATCTAACCCTTGTATTTTTCCGGTAACAGTATAGCTTGAATCACCAGGCTGTGCCCCGGCAACATCAGATTTGCCTTTATTGCCACAGGATGATACAGCAGCAACAACAAGCAATCCTATTAATAGTTTTTGCATAATATTAATTTAAGCCGCGAAAGTAAGCATTATATGCCGGTAATTGTTTTGCGGAAGCTCAAAACAATGTTATTATTCAGGAATACTGCATTGGTCAAGCGAGGAAACTTCTCAGGGTTAGCAAAAGGTATTTTTATTCTCTTTGCAATACCAGGTTATGGTCGGTTATTACTTATGGCAATTCTTACCACAGGGTAATAGTTCTTAACTGCAATAATTTCCCCAGTGCATTTATATTCATAATTTGCCTTTAACGTATCCTTGTTGAAGAGCGGCTTGTTTACGATATTCGCATTTTCAATTGTTGACCAATAATCGGCTACAATATCAATTTGGGTTATTGGCCTTTTAATGTAAGCCTCAATATCTTGGGGAACTTTGATTTCTCCGTTTTTTATTATGATCTGCTTTCCATTCCAGATTCCGGTAAACTTAGAATAATATTCCATCGAGCACATTTGTATTAATACATTTTTCTCATTGTCTTCATTCTCAATTTTAAGCGTCGTTGGACATGGTAAGTAGAAAATGCTACCATTCCATCCATATTCGTTGCCCCGCCATATTGTAGCATACAATGAAAATATTATTATAAAAGTTAAAAATGTAGTGGCTAAAATTATATATCGAACTGCCCTCTTATTTTTTGCTACAAGAGTTAATATTATATGAGTTACTGTGGCTGCATAAAGGATTATATACCCAATAATGTCTCCAAGCCCGAGTCCAAATGAAATGTGTTTATAAAATGTTCCAAGTCCACAAATAATAATTAAGCCTCC
>JBGALP010000118.1:0-14673 GCA_044223805.1 Agriterribacter sp. | reverse complement strand
CTGATATTACACTGTTTTGTGAAAGCCCTTCGTTAATCGTAATATTTCTAAAAAGAAAAGGAGAAGTAGACTGCGCGGACAAAAAAAATGAAAAACTCCAGCATACCAATACAATAAGCAGCCTCATTATTCAGGGGGATTTGAAACACTTAAGATACAAAAAAACACTGACTGACACCTCCTATGTTCGCACTATATATCCAGATGATTTTTATTTTTTTTAACAATAAAAAATAACGTTCAGCATACATGGCGTGTCATGATTGCCAAATACACATTATGAACCGGTATATTTTATTTTCAACATTATTTGTGGTTTTGTTGGGGGCTTGTAAAAAAGAGGATAATACCCCTTTTGCTGATACAGGAAATATTGTGTATCAAAAAATTGACTCCACCCTGGGATACCAACAGCATGTTACACTCAAAATTGATAATGATAGTATTTCTGATATACTGTTGGGATCCTCATTAGTAATGCACAACAATAAACCACACCTGTATTTATATGCGGCTACCAATAGTAAAACGCTTAACAAAATACTGGTAAAGCAAGGCAATATTGAAGCTGTTAATGGATATTGGAGTGAACCGTTATCAGCCGGTGAAACGATAGAAAGCAATACAGAAGAACAATATTTGTGGACACGCATACCGCATAAAGCGCTGCTGGCCGACATTACAACCACCGGTAATACCACAACGTTTAACGGAACATGGAAGAACCTTCAAAAGCATTATATGGGCATTCAACTTGTCATTAACAACCAAAAGCATTTTGGATGGATCTGTATCAGTCATCAAAACAATACCGAGGTCTTAACCATTCATGATCTTGCTTATAACAGTATAGCTGACCAACCAATTAAAGCGGGACAGAAATCATTGTAAAACTTATTTTGTTGTAGATGATTGCCTGACAATAAGCTCGGAAGGAAGAATCATGTTTTCTATCACGTGCTCATCGGGTGTTTCAAGGTAATTCACTAAAATTCTGGCAGCTTCCATACCTATTTTTCTTCCCGGTCTTGCTACAGATGTGAGCGAAGGTGATATATAACCTGAAATGGGAGAATCGTCAAATCCTGCTATCGCAATATCCGTAGGAATACTAAGCCCATAATCGCGTATTATTTTCATAGCGCCTATAGCTACCTGGTCGTTTACGCAAAAAATAGCATCAGGTCTTTCAGGCAGCGCCAGCAACTGCCTTACCGGGTCAATAGCGCTTTCTACTTTAAAATTAGTATTAATGATAAGGGATTCATCTTCTGGAAGTCCATATTTCTTTAAACACTCGCTATATCCCTTAAACCGCTGTTCAGCTACTGCCATACCATTGGGCCCTTTAAGATGTGCAATTCTTCTTCTGCCAGTATTGATCAAATGTTCTACTGCCGCAAAAGCGCCGTGATAATCATCTATAGTAACGCTGCCTGCAGCATAGCCTTCATATTCCCTGTCAATAAATATTAATGGCAGATTGCGCCTGTATACATTTTCAAAATGCTCATAATGCCCGGCATCATAGGTTTCCTGCGACACAGACACAAACATACCTTCCACCCTGTTCGACAATAATTTTTCTATGTAGCCCAACTCCAGTAAGTACTGCTCATTGGTAACACATATGTTTAGTGAGTAGCCCAAAGGCTGCAACACGGCATCAATGCCTTCAATAATGGCAGATTCATAATAATTGTTAATAGTGGGTACTATTACCCCAATGCTGGCGGTTTTTTTATTCAACAGGTTAAGCGATACCTGGTTGCGCTGGTAGCCTACCTTACGGGCGTATTCCTGCAGATTTCTCCTGGTATCTTCATTAATTACGGGGTGATTATTTAATGCACGGGATACAGTTGAAGGCGAACATTTAAACTTTTTGGCAATGTCTTTTATAGTAACCGGTTTGCTCATTTCTTCTTCACGCTATTTGCCGTCCAAGTTCAGCTTTTTTTTCAATAAAAAAATTTCAAACGTTTGCAGGTCCTGTAAGCTCTTTTGTTAAAATTATAATGCTAAGTTTACCAATCTAAACAAAAGGCACATGGCAAACGATTCCTTGCTGGTTAAACCGAAACCGGCCAGCCCGGTTTACCACGATTTAACAGCACAGCAGGCAGGCTGGACTTATCTCAATTTTCAGGCACGGGTTTTACAAAACAATGAATTTTTTTCACACAATACAGGGGAAAACGAATACTGCATTGTACTCCTCGGTGGTAATTTTAAAGTAAGTTCCGATAAAGGTGAATGGGAAACCTTGAATGGCAGAAAAGATGTTTTCAGTGGCATCGCTCATACTTTGTATCTCCCGCGCAGAACCAGCTTTACCTTGACAGCTACAAAAGACAATACAGATATCGCTATATGCTGGGTAGCAACAGATGAGGATCATCCCGCATATTTAAAGCCTCCTGAAGAAGCAGCGATTGAATACCGTGGTGGCGATAATGCCAACCGGCAGATCAACAGTTTATTACAACCAGGATTTGATTGTCATAAAATAGTTTGTGTGGAAGTATACACTCCTTCAGGCAACTGGAGCTCTTATCCTGCGCATAAGCATGATGTGAGGAAAGTAGATGCCAACGGCAACTTACTGGAAGCCGACCTGGAAGAAATTTATTTTTATAAGATAGATAAACCCAATGGATTTGCTATACAACAGGTATATAATGATGACCGGTCGCTGGATGAAATCGTAAAGGTTCATCATAATGAGGCGGTTTTGATACCCGAAGGCTATCATCCTGTTGTTGCGGGGCATGGATACAACGTTTATTACCTGAACTTTCTGGCAGGCAGCGATCAATCGCTGGCTAATACCCCCGATCCACAGCAGGAATGGATTTTTGGCACCTGGAAGGGACAGGATCCAAGACTGCCAATGGTAACGGCGGAAATGAATGGGAAGGTGTAAGGTTTAGGGTTAAAATCTTTGTGAACCACGGTGTCCTCGTGACACCGTGGTTCAATTTCAAATTTCAAATTTCAAATCTTGAATAAAAAATACGATCTGCTTACGATAGGGCGCTCCTCTATTGATCTTTACTCAGCCAATGTAGGTAAACCGTTTGTTGAGATAAGTGCGTTTAATGCCTTTGTGGGTGGTTGCCCAACCAATATTGCCGTAGGTGCCACAAGACTTGGTTTAAAAACAGCCATCCTAACGGGTATAGGCAACGACCAGGTAGGCGCATTCATCAAAAACTTTTTGGATAAAGAAAAAGTAACTACAGATTTCGTTCCCACTATTACGGGTACACGAAGTTCAGCGGTGATACTGGGTATCGAACCGCCTGATAAATTTCCATTGGTATATTACAGAGATAATTGTGCTGACATTAATCTCAATCTGAATCATATTGATGCTATTCCCTTTGCAGATTTTAAAGCCGCGGCTTTTTCAGGTACAGCGTTCAGTAAGGATCCCAGTCGCACTGCCATGTTTTACGCATTGGAACTGGCGAAGAAAAATGGCGTAATCAAATTGTTGGATCTCGATTTCAGAGCCGACCAATGGGATGATCCGCGCTCTTTTGGTGTTGTGATCAGAACATTGCTGCCGCAGTTTGATATTGTGGTAGGTACAGAGGAAGAAATTCTGGCTGCTTATCTTACCGACATCAACCAGGTTTCTATTAAACATCAGCAAATATCGGCTCCCGAAATAAAAGGCAATATTGAAAAAGCTATCCAGAATATAGTAGATGCGGGTGTACAAACTTTAATTGTAAAAAGAGGCAAAGAAGGTGCCTCTATTTTTGAAAAAGGTAAAGCTGAAATAAAGGTTCCTGGCTTTCCTGTAGAAGTATTAAATGTATTAGGTGCAGGTGACGCTTTTGCAGGTGGTTTTTCTTACGGCTACCTGAATGGATGGGACTTGTATAAAAGCGTGCGCATGGGCAATGCCTGCGGCGCTATAATAGTTACAAGAGAAGGCTGCGCTAACTTTATGCCAACACTGAAAGAGGTAATGGAATTTACGGACGCACGGGGAGGATTATAAGGTGTTTGTTGTTTATAGCTTATGGTTTTACGTTGCGCCTTTGTATTCTCTGCGCGCTTTGCGTGAAAATTTCTTTGAACTACGAAGACACCGAGACACAAAGAGTTAAATACTAAAACATTTCAAATCTTAAATATCTAATTTCAAATATCATCATGAATAAATTAAAAAATTACATTAATGGCGAGTGGGTTGCCAGCAGTGCAACAGATTACTGGAACGTGGTAAACCCTGCCAGCCAGGAAGTGATGGCGCAGGTACCTTCGGGTACTACCGCTGATGTAGATGCTGCTGTAAAGGGTGCAGAAGCCGCATTTGCTGTATGGAAAAGAGTGCCGGCTGGAAAGAGAATCCAGTATTTATTTCAGCTAAAAAGATTGCTGGAGGAAAACCTGGATGATCTGTCCCGTACCATCACACTGGAATCAGGCAAAACATTTGTAGAAGCCAAAGCAGAATGGGTACGTGCTATAGAAAACGTAGAGAACGCATGTGGCATACCCGCACTAATGCAGGGAGACTTTTCTGAAGATATCGCGACAGGTATTGATGAATATATGATCCGGCAGCCATTGGGTGTATGCGCCTGCATCGCGCCGTTCAATTTCCCGGGCATGATCCCCTTTTGGTTTCTACCCTACGCCATTGCTTGCGGAAATACTTTTGTGATTAAGCCTTCTGAAAAAGTACCACTTACTTTAACCAAGGTAATGGAGCTCATTCACCAGCTTGATTTACCCAAAGGAGTAGTTAGTATGGTACATGGCGGCAAAACAATTGTGGATGGACTGTTGGAACATCCCGCTGTAAAAGCCATCAGTTTTGTAGGTTCGTCTAACATTGCCCGTTATGTATATGCCAAAGGTTCAGCTAATGGCAAAAGAGTACAGGCGCAGGGCGGAGCTAAAAATCCTGTTATTATATTGCCTGATGCCGATATTGATATGACCACACAAATTGTGGTAGACAGTGTATATGGCTGCGCCGGTCAACGTTGTTTGGCCGCGTCTACTATCATCACCGTGGGCGATCACAAGGACATTACAGAAAGCCTGATAGAAGGAGCGAAAAAAAGAACCACAGGCTTTGGGTTAGATGAAAGTGTATTGATGGGGCCTGTTATTACGCCTGAAAGTAAAATACGCGTTACGGGGCTTATTGAAAAAGGTATCGGTGAAGGCGGCAAAGTGTTAGTTGATGGCCGCAACGCAACAATACCTGGTTATGAAAAAGGAAACTTTATTCAGCCTACCATTATCGAAGGACTACCATTGAACGGTGAATTGGCCGGCACCGAAATATTCGGTCCGGTAATGAGCCTTATGCACATCAACACCATTGAAGAAGCTATTGCTTATGTAAACAGCAATAAGTACGGAAATATGGCTTGTGTGTTTACCAGCAGTGGATTGCACGCACGCAAATTCAGAAACGAAGCAGACGCGGGTAATATCGGCATTAACATCGGTGTAGCTGCGCCGGTAGCGCAGTTTCCATTCAGTGGTTGGAAAGAAAGTTTCTTCGGCGACCTGCACGGTCAGGGTAAACACGCTGTTGAATTTTTCACACAAACCAAAGTAGTAATTGAAAGGTGGTTAAAAGAGTGGACCAGGAAATTCTAAGAGTGAATGGTGAATAGTCAATAGTGAATGACAGATAAACGAGATGTGAAATGAAAAGCCTGCTTATTACTTTCTGCATTCTTTAAACGCTTTGCGTGAAACTGTATTCGCTAAATCTAAAATTTTAAATTTAAATTTCAAATAGTATAATGTGTCAAGAAAATTAAAAAAACAGGTGTTATCGGTCTTGGAAGAATTGGACAAATCCATCTTTCCAATCTTTTATATCATACCCCCAACGCGGAAGTAGTAATTGCTTCAGATGTATTTGAGGCAGCGCATGAAAACGCAAAAAAAGCAGGCGTAGCAACAACTATCAGCGCCGAAGAAGTAATCAATCACCCCGATGTAGAAGCCGTGATCATTTGCGCTCCTACTCCGCAGCATGTACCATATACTATCGCTGCCGCACAGGCGAAGAAGCATATCTTTTGTGAAAAACCGCTCGACGTAACTATTTCAGCCATTCTTTCGGCTCAAAAAGCGGTAAAGGAAAATAATGTAAAACTTATGCTGGGTTTTAACCGTCGGTTCGATCCTAACTTCGCCCGTGTAAGGTCATTGGTACTTGATGGCAGCATCGGCGATCCGCATATTGTAAAAGTCACCAGCCGCGACCCCGCTCCTCCTCCATTGGAATATGTAAAAATTTCAGGAGGATTGTTTTTAGATATGACCATTCACGATTTTGATATGGCACGCTACCTTACGGGAAGCGAAGTAACAGAAGTATACGTAAAAGGTGATGCCCTTATAGATCCGCGCATTAAACAATATGATGATATTGACACTGCCGTAATCACGCTCACTTTTGAAAACGGCGCGATAGGTGTTATTGATAACAGCCGCAAAGCCGTGTACGGTTACGATCAACGTGTAGAAGTATTTGGCTCCAAAGGAATGGCAAAAGCAGAAAACAATACACCGGATAATGTATTACAGTATAATACTACCGGCGGTGTTAGTGCGCTTCCATTGCACTTCTTTTTAGAGCGCTATGAAAAAGCGTATCGCTCCTGCATCCAGACTTTTGTTGACAGTGTATTGCAAAATACAGCATCGCCTGTTGATGCACACGATGGGCTAATGGCTACCGCTGTTGGTTTGGCTGCAGGGCTATCTTTAAAAGAAAAAAGACCGGTAAAGGTGGCAGAAATATTAAATGCTATTTCCAATTAGCCATCTTCAAAAAAAGAAACAGCAAATGCATAAACACATAAAGTATTGCTGAGTTACACTGCTGCATGAGTAAACTATCACCCCATATATATTAACGATGAACCAAAAAGGCTTGCATACTTTAGATTATTTTGTTTTTGCATTTTATATCATTCTCATTTGTATATACGGATACTGGATATACAGAAAGAAGACGAACAAATCCGATACTGCATCTGGTTTTTTTCTGGCTGAAGGCTCACTCACATTCTGGGCAATCGGTGCTTCCTTAATCGCCTCCAATATTTCTGCTGAACATTTTATCGGCATGTCAGGATCAGGCTTTGCCATCGGCTTAGCCATATCATCCTACGAATGGATGGCAGCGGCGTCCTTAATAGTGGTCGCCATCTTCTTCTTACCTGTTTATCTGAAAAACCACATATATACTATGCCGCAGTTTCTGCGCCGACGGTATAATCCCATGGTAGCAACTACCATGGCAGTGTTCTGGCTGTTACTGTACATTTTTGTAAACCTCACATCAATAGTTTATCTGGGTGCCCTGGCTTTGAACACCACTGCAGGTATTGATTTTAATGTAGCGGTAGTAGCACTTGCGTTGTTCGCGATTTTGATTACGCTTGGCGGTATGAAAGTTATTGGATATACTGACGTGGTGCAGGTAATTGTATTGATCGTGGGCGGTTTGCTTACTACCTATCTTGCGCTCGACCTTGTATCAAAAGAGTTTGGGAATAATTCTGTACTGGCAGCTTTTGGCACACTAAAAGAGCAGGCATCATCGCACTTTCATATGGTATTAAAAAAAGATGACCCTCACTACAAGGAACTTCCCGGGTTGAGTGTAATCATCGGTGCTATGTGGATCAACAATCTCGCTTACTGGGGATGTAACCAGTATATCATTCAGCGTACTTTAGGTGCAGATCTTAATACCGCGCGTAAAGGAATTCTTTTCGCCGCTTTTCTAAAATTGCTTGTTCCATTAATTGTTGTTATACCAGGTATAGCCGCGTTTGTATTACATCAGCATGGCATGTTTCAGCAAGAAATGATGGATGGCACTACGCTTAAACCAGACAGGGCATACCCGGTGCTGCTGGATCTTTTACCTACCGGGTTAAAAGGTGTTGCCTTTGCTGCCTTAACAGCAGCTATTGTTGCATCACTTGCGGGTAAGGCAAACAGCATCTCTACTATTTTTACTCTGGATATTTACAAACCTTATATGAAGCCCGGCGCTTCGGAAAAACATCTGATCAGGGTAGGTCGTGCCGCAATCTGGGTTTCAATGCTTATTGCTGTGCTGATTGCGCCACAATTAAAAGCACTCGACCAGGCGTATCAATTCATCCAGGAATATTCCAGCTTTGTTACGCCCGGCGTACTGGCTATTTTCTTTTTTGGTATGTTCTGGAAAAGAGCTACATCCAATGCTGCGCTGATTTCAGCATTGCTTACTATTCCCTTATCAACGCTGTTCAAATTCTGGATACCCGACGTTCCATTCTTAAACAGGATGGGATTTGTATTCCTGGTATTGTGTGCCGTAATGGTTGTAGTAAGTTTATTGTCGAAATATGACAGAAATGCACCATCCAAAATTGAATTACCTGAGTTTAACCTTAGTCGTTCATTTATTCTTGGTGCAACTATTATTTGCGGAATATTGGTAGCGCTATATATGGCGTTTTGGTAAATCCAGTTTGAAGTTTGTTGTTTATAGTTTATGGTTGTATTAAACCGTAAACCATATACCTTAAACCATAAATTAAATGTTACTAACAACCAAACAACTTTTTAATAAATGTTACGGCAGCTATGCCATAGCAGCAGTAAATGTGTTTTTCATGGAAGAAATACACGGACTGTTTGCCGCGGCACAGCACGCTAAAGCGCCTTTTATTGTACAAACAACCCCTTTTGCCCGCGACTATGCGAATGCGAAAATGCTGTTGGCAATGATCAAAGCGGCATCTGAAATATATCCTGAAGCGGTATATGCGGTGCATGTAGATCACGGCGTGGAAGCGCATATATGGGATGCAATAGATAGCGGCGGTTATACTTCAGTAATGATAGATGCCTCGCATGATGATTTTGAAAAAAATGTGAGCCGAACTAAAGCGGTGGTTGAAAAAGCGCATGCAAAAAATATTAGTGTTGAAGCGGAGTTGGGTGTATTGGCTGGTGTGGAAGACGATCTTACCGTTGAAGAAGGTCATTCTTTTTATACCAATCCATCAGATGTGGAAAGATTTGTAAAAGAAGCCGATTGCGATAGTCTGGCCATTGCCGTTGGCACCAGTCATGGCGCGTATAAATTTTCTGGCGGTCAGGGTTTGCAGTTGCACATCTTAAAAGAGATCCAGGAAAAATTGCCGCGTTTTCCATTAGTGCTGCACGGTGGTTCTAACGTAAGCGAAGAAGTAGTGAGCAGAATAAATGCGGCGGGTGGAAAGTTAAAAACAGATGCGAAGGGCGTGCAGGAAGATGAATTGAAAAAGGCTATTAAACTGGGTATATGTAAAGTAAATATAGCCACCGATATGCGCCTTATATGGACAATGGTAACCCGTGAATTTTTCCGTGATAAACCAGAAGAATTTGCTCCAACATCGCCCGGCAAGATATTTATGGATACGTACAAGGAATTTATGATAAAGAAATTTGAATTACTGGGAGCAAGTGGGAAGAGTTTGGAGTTTATGGTTTAGTGTTTGAAGTTTGAACCACAAAGACACAGGGCACAGAGTTTCACAGAGGTTTTCACACAATGGTTTTTTTTGCCTCTTTGCTTTGTTTGTACGCTTTGCGTGAAAAAATTGCTGAAAGCCGAAAGCTGACAGCTCATAGCTTATAAATATTTTCTAATGAAAAAAAGACTTACCGTTGCGCAGGCAACAATCGCATTTCTGAAAAACCAATACGTTGAACGCGATGGCGTTGAACAACCTTTTTTTGCCGGCTGCTTTGGCATTTTTGGACATGGTAATGTTGCAGGCCTGGGTCAGGCGCTGCAGGAAAATCCTGACTTCCGGTATTACCAATGCCGCAATGAACAAAGCATGGTGCATACCGCTGTTGCATACGCGAAAGTTAAAAACCGGCTCAGCACTTTTGCATGTACCACTTCTATCGGACCCGGCGCCACTAATATGATTACCGGCGCCGCGCTGGCAACCATTAACCGTATACCGGTATTATTATTACCCGGCGATATATTTGCCACCAGGGAACCAGCTCCTGTTTTACAACAATTAGAAAGTTCGTCAACGCAGGACATCTCTGTGAACGATTGTTTCAAACCGGTATCCAAATACTGGGACAGGATCAATCGCCCTGAACAATTGATTTATGCACTGCCTGAAGTAATGCGGGTACTCACTTCTCCTGCCGAAACCGGCGCGGTAACACTGTCTATGCCACAGGATGTACAAACACATGCCTACGATTTTCCGGCAGAACTGTTTGAAAAAAGAGTATGGCATATTCCCCGTTCAAGACCCGATACCAGCTTGTTGAAAAAAGCAGCGCAATGGATCCAGGCTTCTAAACAGCCGGTAATTGTTGCTGGCGGTGGCGCTATATATAGTGGTGCTTCAGAAGTGCTGCATACATTCGCGTCGCAAACCGGTATTCCGGTAGGGGAAACATTTGCGGGCAAAGGTGCTACTATGTATGATGCGCCTTATAACATTGGAGGGCTTGGCGCAACAGGTACCAAATATGCTATTGAAATTGCGAATGAGGCAGACCTTGTAATTGGTATAGGAACCCGCTATAGCGATTTCACTACCGCTTCAAAATCTTTATTTAAAAATCCTGATGTTAAGTTCATCAATATTAATGTAAATGAATTTGATGCGCATAAGCAAAACGCGCTACCACTTACAGGCGATGCCAAAACAACTATAGATGAATTATTGTTTATGCTGAATGAATACAGCGTGGCTCCCGATTATCGTAAACGAATAACCGATATTAATAAAGCATGGGATGATGAAGTAACAGAGATCTACGCAACAGGGAACGGCAGCACCCCTCCTATTGACCAGGCGGTAGTTATTGGCACGCTCAACAGCTTTATGAACAAGGAAGACATCATGATCAATGCTTCCGGCAGTGCGCCCGGTGATCTGCATAAGTTATGGCGTGCTACCAATCCTAAAAACTTTCATTTAGAATATGGCTACTCCACCATGGGTTATGAAATAGCCGCAGGACTTGGCGCTAAAATGGCTGCTCCTGAAAGACAGGTATATGTGATTTGTGGAGATGGTGGCTATTTAATGAACAATAGCGAGATTGTAACTGCAGTGCAGGAAGGTGTTCACTTTACCATTTTACTCCTTAACAATGATGGCTTTGCCAGCATAGGCGGCTTAAGTGAAAGTATAGGCAGCGAAAGATTTGGTACCAAATACCGCTATCGCGATGAAGGCACAGGACAGCTTTCAGGAGAAACACTGCCGGTTGACCTGGCTAAAAATGCAGAGAGCCTTGGCGCGGTTGTTATAAAAGCAACGGATGCAACATCCTTACGGGAAGCTCTACAACAGGCACGTTCACAAAAGCGTGTGACCATAGTATATATTGAAACGCATTTACATCGCACCGTAAAAGGGTACCATGCATGGTGGGAAGTACCTGTTGCCGAAGTGTCTACCTCCGCATCAGTACAAAAAGCTTTTGAAACTTATAAAGAAAATAAAAAACAACAAAGAATATTCTTGTAGTTACAAGTTACAAGTTTCGGGTTACAGGAAAAATACACGCACAAACCTGACGTCTGAAACTTGCAACTGGTAACCTGAAACTTGTAACAAAAAAATCATGAATTTCGAAAACATTCACCTCGGCGTAGCGCCTATTAACTGGACAAACGATGACATGCCTGAACTCGGCGCGGAAAATACATTTGAACAATGTGTGAGTGAAATGGCGTTGGCAGGCTTTACCGGCTGCGAAGTAGGTAATAAATATCCGCGTGATACAACGGTATTAAAAAAAGCGTTGTCACTTAGAGGACTGCAGATCTGTAATCAATGGAACAGTTATGAACTGACAACAAAATCGCTGGAAGAAAACAAAAAGAACTTTACACAGTTACTCGACTTTTTAGAAACGATGGGTGCTAAAGTAATTGGGGGTGGTGAAACCGGCAACAGTTGCCAGGGAAAAAAAGATGTACCTGTACTGGAAGGAAAAGGTATGCTGAATACGGCGGAAGAATGGAAGAAATTTACTTATGGATTGAATGAATTGGGTAAGATTGCACGCGATCGCGGTATCAAACTTTCATTCCACCACCATATGGGAACCTGCATTCAAACAAAAGCGGAAACGGAAAGAATGCTGCATGAAACCGATCCGGAAAATGTATATCTTAACTACGACTGCGGGCATTTTTATTTTGCGGGTGAAGATCCGGTTGCTTGTTTGAAGCAATTCATCAGCCGCACAGCGCATATCCATTTGAAAGATATCCGCCCCAACATTTTACAAAAAGTAAAAGATAACCGCATGAGTTTTTTAGACGCGGTAAAAGACGGCGTATTTACCGTGCCTGGAGATAGAGAAGGGTGTATTGATTTTGCAGGTTTAGCGGCTATTATTAAAGACAGCAACTACAGCGGATGGATGGTGGTAGAAGCAGAGCAGGATCCTGCTAAGGCCAACCCGCTAGAGTATGCGCAGATTGCTAGGAAGTTTATTAATCAGCTAACTGGGCTATAGTCGTCGCCCTAGGTGACAAACAAAATCGTGCGTGGCGAACCTGCCTGACAGCAATCAGGGACGCCACGCACAGCATAATTGTTATATTTTTGTAATCCTTATTTTTGAGTATGAAAAATACACTCTTCGCGTGGATGATTATTGGCAGTTTGATACTCAGCGTTGAGAGCTGTAAAAAAGCATCAAATGAAACTCCTCAACCAGATTATTACCTGAAATTCAAGAAAAATGACACTTGGCTTACGTGGAGAAATGCTTTATCATACCTTGGTGCAGACGCCGATGATAACACAAAAACAACCTTTAGCTTTCAGGGAACAAGTAATGATAACGCTGAAGGACTTGGTATAAGCTTCAAGGTTAACGGAACCTCCATCAATGAAGGTTCTTATAGATCCGATGGTTATTCTATGTCTGCTGATTACACCATTGCTCAAAGTAATCAAACAACCACATATTCTCTCAAAACCTACAGAGTGAATTCCTCATCATATACTGTTACGCTTGATTCAATAAATGAGGAATCTATTAAAGGTACTTTTACCGGGAACTTTCTTGTAAATGAACACAACACAATTCGGATACACTAAAAATAACTGAAGGGGAGTTTTTTCTAAAGAGAATACGATAACAAAATCAGGAAACGCATAAAAAAAAGCCCTGTAAGATATTGAAACCTTACAAGGCTATACATGTATTCAAATAGTCGATATTCTATTAATGTGCAAGAGAAACCTTGCCGTCGGTACGAGGTGCAATCTTCTTTTGCCAGAAGAAGAAAATCAGAAACAATACGATCAATATACCTGGAAAAGCAACCATTTTAGCAAGTGTAGCCTGACCTGCAACAAGTTCCAATTGGTCACCGGTTACTCCTGTAGCAGCAACAGCAGCTTTATCTTTGTCAATCCAGCCGCCAATAATAGGTTGCCAAACAGCGGTAGAAAACATTCCTATCCCCCCAATGATTGACATGCCCAGCGCACCACTTAATGGAACACGCTGTGCCACTGCACCCACCATAGTTGGCCAAAAGAAACAAACACCTATTGCAAAAAACACAGCCGCAAAATAAGCCATCGTTCCTGTAACCGTACTGAACAGGTAAATTCCGATTGCCGCGAAGATAGCTCCCATCAATAATACACCTGTTTGCCCTAATGCGTGCGTAACCGGTCCTCCAAAAAATCTGCCAACAGCCATTAAACCTGTTACCAAAGCTAAAATCAACATAGGGCTTGCACCACTTTTGCTCATAATTAATCCAACCCATTGCTGCGGACCAAATTCTGAAATAGCTGTAAGCGCCATACATACAAAAAGGAAAATGTAAGTAGGTGTTGCCATTGCTTTCAGATTCTCGCCAATTGAAGTAGAACCCTGCACCTTCGGCTGAGGAAATGTTTTGCCAAAAAATAATATAGCGTAGATAATGGTAGGAATCATAGTTACCCACATTTGAGCCTGCCAACTCATGCCATTATCTGTCATAAATTTTGAAATCAGACTACCAATTACAATACCGCCCGGGAACCACATGTGGAACCTGTTCAGCATCTTGCTCATTTTATCACCAGAATACATATCAGCAATCATGGGGTTACAGGCTGCTTCTGTACAACCGTTACCAAACCCGATAAATAAGGTAGAAACAAGCAATATAGCATAGCTGCTGGCAAATATGGTAGTTAAAATACCAATAGTATGCATTACAAAAGCAACCTGCATAATCAACTTAGGACCGATTTTGTAATACAGCAACCCACCAAGAATCATGGAAATAGGAAATCCAAAAAAGAACATGGAATTAATAAATCCCAATTGTTCTGCAGATAGTCCAAAACTTTGGCCTACCTGTGGCAGAATACCTGCTCTTATAGAGAAGGTAAAAGCAGTTGTAATGAGGGCAAAGCAACTTCCGTTAAATAGAGCGCCTTTGTTAACGTTCTCGTTCATTGATACTGAGTTTAGTTGTTTAAATAATAATGTAGTAACAGAATATTGTGGAAATATAACAAAAAAAATGACTTAACCTCTTTCTGCATAACTCTTATTATTAACATAGCTATTAAGTATGCCGTAAAGAATTGTATTGAAGGCAGACAGTGCAGGACA
>JBGALP010000117.1:0-16791 GCA_044223805.1 Agriterribacter sp. | reverse complement strand
ACTTGGACCGAAACGAGAGATAGCCTGGTGTATGAGTATAACGACAAAGGGTTGATCAGTTTATTCCAGGCATTTTCAGTTGGGGATGATAACAATTATTTTGAATCGCATCGATCTCAGTACACCTTTGACAACAGAGGGAATTTGACAGTCTTTAATATACTTTTCAGGTATGATGCGAATAGCACCGACCCGCCTCAGATATTTAATTATGAGTATGACGACAAGGCTTCAGCGGCCAATTTCGGAAACGATTTTTTTATAACCGGACTTAATGCTGAAGGGTTATCTTCTCCTTTTAATCTTATAAAGCTGAAGGAAATCGGGGGAGACAACCAGATCGTTACCTTTACGTGTACCTATAATAGCAACAATAAACCTACTATTGCCATAACCAAAGATTTGCCTGCTAATATATCAGGAACTATAAAGTACTATTATCAATAAGAGTGCTCTGCTTTAAATTCCGCATTTTTGCAGGGTGAGCAGATATTATTCATACCTCAATACGAGTGCAGAAATTATTAAACAGTATGATGGCAATGTGCCTTTAGCTGTTTATTTAAAGTCATTTTTTGCGGCTAATAAAAAATACGGATCAAAAGACAGGAAACAGATCAGCCATCTGTGCTATTGTTTTTTCAGAACCGGTAAAATGTTTGCTTTTAATAATCCGGCAAAGGATGATGTTTTATTGAAACAATATATTACCGCCGCTTTATTTCTATGCAGTCAGGAGCCCAACGATTTGTTACTGCAATTAGAACCCCAATGGAATGAACTGGCCCATCTGGCGGTTGCAGATAAATTCAGCATATTAAAAAATCATACATCCTTCTTCTTTTTATCTTCTTTATCATCTGTTTTTCCGTGGAAGGACGAACTGAGCGAAACAATTGATCATGCATTATTTTGCAAGCATTTTTTTATACAACCTGATCTATTTATCCGCGTAAGACCTGGGTATAAAGAAAGTGTTGAGCATACATTAATGAACGCGCAGATACCTTATCATTTTATAAATGATGCTTGCATTGGTTTGCCTAACCATACTAAAGTGCAGGAAATATTAAAGGTAGATAAGGAAATTGTTATCCAGGATTACAGCTCTCAGCGTGTTGCTGAATTTATGGAACCAGTGCAGCGTGATAAAAGATTAGCAGTTTGGGATTGTTGTGCCGCAAGCGGTGGTAAATCCATATTAGCTATAGATGTTCTAAAAAACATTGAACTAACAGTTTCGGATATCCGTTCTTCTATCATCGCTAATCTTAACAAACGATTTAATGCTGCGGGAATCATACATTACAAGTCAATAGTAGCTGATCTTACCAATAATTCACATCCATTATTTAAGCAGTCATTCAACCTGGTTGTATGTGATGCACCTTGCTCTGGTTCGGGTACCTGGGGCAGAACTCCTGAACAGTTGTTTTATTTTAGAGCGGAACAGATTACTGAATATCACCTCCTTCAAAAAAAAATAGTGTATAATGTATTACCTGCTGTAAAACCGGGCGGCTATCTGCTGTATATTACCTGTTCTGTTTTTAAAAAAGAAAACGAAGCCATTGTTGATGAAATACTGATCTCAGGTAACATGCAGGTAGTACAAAGCGGTATTATAAAAGGGTACGACAAAAAGTCCGATACTATGTTTGCGGCTTTATTGCAAAAACAACTCCAACAATAATTGCTTTTTATTGCTTGATAAGTCTTAAAACACGTGTGCTTGTTTTGTCTTTATATTTCAACCAGTATACACCCGAAGCCAACGTATTAAGATTGCTGAATGAAATAGATTGAGACACGTTTGCCTGTATAGAAATATTACGGGTAAGCACAGTTGCGCCGCCCGATGTATATAATATCAATGCCACATCGCCCGTATTAGGAGATTTTACCAATACATTAAAGCTGGTTGAAAAAGGTACCGGGTACGCCTTAATCCAGTCTTGCCCCAGTATGCGATCCACATTTTTTTCCTGTCTTTTGGCTTCCAGCAGGTTATACGCTATGCGCATATTAGGTATGCCATATCCCATTTGGTTATCGGGACTATTATATTTTGATCCACTTCTTTGTACAGCGTCCCTGATATCCATATTGGTAAATTCAGGGAAAGCCTGCCACAAACAGGTTATTAATCCTGCAAGATTAGGGTTTGCAAGCGATGTGCCGCTTAACGCTCCTGAAGGATTTCCATCGAAGTCTGCCACTACGGTATTGGAGCCAACTGAAGCAACATCAGGTTTTACTCTTCCGTCTGACGAAGGTCCATAACTGGAAAAGTCAGATGGAGTTCCACTGTATGTTACCGAACCGATGGCTAATACATGTTCAGCGTCTGCGGGTGTACTTATGTAATGCCAGGAGCTTGTGCCTGAATTACCCGCTGCCGCAGTTACAAACATGCCTTTTTTTGTTGCCCATTCCGCGCCTCTTCCGCAAATAGTGGTTTTGCCATCCATCTCTTCATACGTATAATCTAATGAAGGATCGTCGAAAGTGGTATATCCAAGAGAAGTAGTAATTAAGTCAACGCCAAGGCTATCGGCTCTTTCGGCGGCAGCTACCCAGTTTTGTTCTTCAACAGGAAATTCGGTTGCCGCATCTTCTGTTCTGAACAAATAGAATTTTGATTTAGGTGATGTGCCAACCATAGATCCAGGACGGTTTGCGGCGATAGTGGAAAAGCAAAACATACCATGAGAATGCTCTTCTGTTACACTGCTCTTGTTGGCTACAAAATCCCATGTACCTAAAATCTGGTTATTAAGCCTTACGCTGTCAAAAGCGGGATTAACATCGTAATGATAAAAGCCGGCATCTAATATAGCGATCGTCATTCCCTCACCTCTGAATCCTTTGTTATGTAAAAATTCTCCCTCGTGAATATTGATCTGGTTGTAAGAACTGCCATAGCTGAAATAATCATTAATGCCCTGTATATCGTTCGCTTTTTTTGAAGGAGATTTCTTCCTGATTAGTTTATCATCATTGCTGTTTCTTGATGTGGTTCTGGGCGCTATACCCTTTGAGGATCGAACGAATGGAAGGCTCATAATTTTAACTAAAGCGGCTGCATCAGTAGTTTGTATTAATACCTGGTTAAGCCATTTAGAAACATTAAGTATAGTAACCGCTCCTGCGTTTCTTATACTGTCAAGGTAGACAACATTCACCGGAAGGTCTGTACTATCTATAGCGATATTCTGGTTATTTCTTCTGTTAATGGCCTTTGCTGATAAATAAGCGGAAGGGTTATTTAGTGAGAATGATGTGTTGTTTTTATCTTTTAAAACAATAATGTATTTAGAGAATTGCGCATTCGTTTCTTTTATGCAAAAAACGAATATAACAGCGATGACTAAACGAATTCTTTTCATAGGAGTAAAGTGAATGATCAATTATGTTCAAGCATGGTAAGTTTTATACCATACCCCGAATAAGAATGAGGCGCCAATGTATCACAAATGGCATAGCCTCCTTTAGTGGCCGCCAACGAATCACAGTTCAGATTTACCGGGCATGCAGTGGGTACAGGTTCTCCCGGAATAACCATCCGGCAGTTTTGCAGCGTTAACTGAATAATATATACCCAGTGCAAAAAGTCTTTATATACCATTCCTACATCTTTCGCGTATACTTCCACGCTATAAGTACTGTCTGCATAACTAATAGGATTAGCTATAGGGTCGCCCGTAGCATAATCCTGCTGCAATACGGTAACTGTATTATCGAGCGTAACATTATTTACAGTGTAAGGATCGCCAGTGTTTGCGTATGTATAATTCCAGCCATCCAGGTATGCAAACGATGTTTCAGACGAACTACCACTTTGATCACTTCCGGTATAAATATATTTATTGCCTTCCCAATAATAATCGTTGCGCACAGGTGAAACAAGTTTTATAAAGCGCATGTTATCTTCTACATATTCCACCGAATTAGGCAAAACAGTTACCATAAAACTCGCATTGTCTACCCATTCGGTAACGCCGGCGCTGTCGCGTATCATTCTGCGTACACGAAAACCCGGTCTGCCCAGGTTATCTGTAATAGCGGCATCAACTATATCTCTTACCTGGTAAGTATGTACTTCGCGTGTTTGTCCAAAATTGGTAAATACAACCGAATCAAGCCGGTATTGAATATATTTTCCCACTTCCATGGGATAATAATCTGAAGCGGTACCTCCCGTATAACTTTCCGTTTGTTTTTTGCAAAACGAAAATGTGCAAACTAATGCCAGTGAACAAAAGAGGAGGATGTTTTTTTTAGTTGTTGTCATAAACAGGCTTGCTGATGATATACAGGCTTCTTTCTTAATTAAAACGTTGCTTCAAATATCGTTGAAAATAGTTTACCTGGACAGCATATGATTGCTAACGCTCTGATATGCATTTTATTGCGAAAAGAGAAAGGGAGGTAGAAGGGATAAGTACTTTCTATTCAATCATTACATATTTCTCATAATAATGCCGCCGCCAATTACGTCGTCTCCTTCGTAAAAAACAGCGCTTTGGCCTGGTGCAATGCCTTTTACCTGCTGGTAAAATTGTACAGCAATACCCTTTTCATGATTGTGCAGGGTAGACAAGGCGCCTTTGTCTTTGTATCGTATTTTGGTAATGGCTTCCATGCCATCATCAATACCATTATACTTCAGCCAGCTGAGTTTGGTTACTACCATTTCCTGGCGGTTCAGATCTTCCTCATCTCCCAATACCACAGTATTTGTTTCGGGGATGATTTGGGTAACATAAGCAGGCTTTCCCAAAGCGATATCCAATCCTTTGCGTTGCCCGATGGTATAAAAAGGGTATCCTTTATGATGTCCGATGATATTACCCGTATTGTCTACGAAATTGCCGCCTAACACCCTTTCTTCCAGTCCGTCAACCTTTCTTTTTAAAAATCCCCGGTAATCATTATCAGGCACAAAACATATTTCGTAGCTCTCGCTTTTTTTAGCCAGCTCGGGGTACCCGTAATCCAGCGCCATCTGCCTGATCTCCGGTTTGCGGTAATTGCCCAAAGGCAACAGGGTACGGCTCAACAGATCCTGCTGCAAGCCCCACAGCACATAGCTTTGGTCTTTCAGTTCATCCAAACCTTTGCTTATATAATATCTTCCGTTTGAATGTTGATGAATATTACCATAATGACCGGTAGCAATATACTCGCAACCCAATGCATCAGCACGTTTTAGCAACGCACGCCATTTAATATGGGTATTACACATTACGCAAGGGTTGGGTGTGCGGCCAGCAAGATATTCTTCAACGAAATTATCAATTACTGCATCACCAAATTCGCTTCTTATATCCAGTATATAGTGTGGAAATCCATGTTCAACCGCTGCCATGCGGGCATCATTAAAGCTGTCTATATTACAGCAGCCGGTTTCTTTTTTGCTGGGGCCAGAGCTGGCATAATCCCAGGTTTTCATGGTAATGCCAATCACTTCATAACCTTCATCATTCAGCATCAGTGCCGTAACGGTACTATCAATACCGCCACTCATTGCCACCAGAACTTTTCCTTTACGGCTCATATTTCTACATTTCAGGCTGCAAAAGTACAAAGCTATGAGCAATCAGCAATCAGCCTTTAGCCGTGGGTTTGAGGTGTAGGGTTTAAGGTGAAAGGTATAGGAAGTTGTTGTCTTCTACCCTACACCTCACACCTTATACCTATGGATTGTCTATTCTGAACGTAACGGGTTGTCTTCTATAGGCTTTTACTTTATTTCCGTTTTGAATGGCGGGAATCCATTTTGGCCCTTTACGTACCGCATTGGCACAAATTTCAGCGAGTTTACTTCCTTTCATCGTTAATACTTCGATATCGCTTATTACTCCATTCACGTCTACAATAAATTGCACGGTGCATGTGCCAGCCTTTCCATCTTCCTGCAACTCGTCGGTATGTCGTCCTATTTCTTTTGAAATGTATTTTTTCCATTCATCTTCACCTCCGGGAAAAGATGCTTCAATTTCGACTTTACTAAAAGGCTCATCTTTGGGTTGTGCTTTTGGACCTGTTATTACCCCACTGTTTTCATCCATAGGAGGAGCAGCTATATCAACAGCTTTTATTCCATCAACATTTTTTGTACTGATTTTAGCCTGGTCAATTTCATCTACATTTTTCATCTGATCTTTGGGATCGATTTCTTCATGCACTAAGCGAGGCGGGGTGAACTGGATCATTGCAACTCTGGGTTGTTCAATAGGTTTTTGTTTGGGCGGAGGTGGCGGCTCAACAATAGGATCATCTGCAAGCTTTGTGGTGGAAACATCTGTAATGTCGAGCTGAACATGTTTTGCCTGCGATTTCATTTTTGAACCTACAAAAGAAGCGAGTAAAATAACTGAAGCGATAGCGCCTGTTACAAGTAGAGCTTTTGAAAGTCGCTGTGTGTATTTGCTACGCAGTTCGTATGCGCCATATACTTTGTTGCGTTCATCAAATACAATGTCGAGCAGGCTTGCCTGCAAAATGCTGGTCTTTTCCATAAACAATAATTTTCTATTTGAGATGCTACGCGCAAAGAAATCCACAGCAATTAGGTTGAACTATATTTTTATATTTATTGAAGGTTTGTATATGGATTTTGAGAGGTTGTGTATCGGGCACCTGACTAATGTTTTGTTTTTGGATAGCAGGATTTACTATTCAATTTGTGGGTTTAAAAAATCAGCATCACTCGTCACCATTTTTTTGTATGGATGGTATGCTATTGAATAACAATTATTGGTTATTATATAGTAATTGATTTCTCTAAAAATAATAATACCTTATTGCAAGAGTTGGAATATGCAACTTGGAAAGTTCAATCGTTTGCATAATATAACACGCCGCAAATAACGTTAGCCGAACATTACGCAACAAATCCGTAATACTGAAAATGCGGAGTTTAATAACTAATTTTTCTATTTTTGTTTTATGCGGAATGATACGCAAGTAGATTTTTATTTCATGATGTCTGCTTTAACAGCAGCCTTAAGTCTTATGAACTGCTTTATGAATTACTTTGTTCAAGGCTGATTCATTTTTCTGCAGGTATTGTCGGATCATTTCATGTGGCTGAAGAAATTGTATCGTTTTTATCGTGATATGGCAAAAAAAGCATCAGCTTATTAGTGTTAAACAGCCTCTTATATATTTGTATACCTGCACAAGAAATTTGTCAATTAATAAGCTCCCCATCGCAAGGAGGCAATATTCCTTTTGATAGTCTTGATAAAGACGCTTTGTGTGTTATGCCTGATGTAGAGCAAAAAAGCTTTTTTATCTGAGAGGTATCGCGAATAGTAGAACAAGCGATAAGAGAATTACCGGGAAAGTGCCAATTGATTTTCAGGCTTATTAAAATAGATGGATTAAGTTATAAAGAAACTGCTGCTTGCTTCTGATATTTCCCCTAAAACAGTTGATGCCAGTTAGCCATCGCTATTAAAAAATTGTCTACTACTATCAGGTTGCATATGCCGCAGATCTTATTACTTCTTACTTCAGGCATTAATTTTTTTATTTTTTAGGGAGTTTCTTTTCTATAACCTGTCTATACACAATACATGGAAAGGAACGAACAGGGATAACGACAGGCTGTGGATACTAATGGCGCGTAAAGCAGCCAAAGAAATTACATCTGAAGAAGATAAGGAGTTAGCCGATCTTTTGCGGAATAATCCTTATGCGATGTATACGCAGGAGATTGATGGCGAATGGAAAAATACTCATAATGCATTACAGGAAAATGAGGTCGATACTTTTTTAAAAAACATCAAAAGCGGTTGCAGGAAGCAGAGCAGGAAAGGTTGTAAATGAAATTGTATTGTCAGTAAGGAAGAAGAAGTGAAGGTGAAATCATTTGCATTGTGGAAGTATATTTCTGCCGCTGCAGGTTGTATACTATTTGCATTTGCAGGATGGATGTGGCTTGGGCGTGGTTCAATAAAACCCGCTCAGCCTGTAGCAACAGCAATGGAGCAGGTTGCTACTCCCAAAGCGTCACGTTCACAAATTGTTTTATCAGATGGTACTAAGGTTTGGTTGAATGGCGATAGTAAACTCAACTATCCCACACAATTTGATGATAAAAAGAAGAAGTAACATTAGAAGGTGAGGCATATTTTGATGTAGTTAAAAATGATGCAAAACCATTTTACGTACACACTAAAAATTTTCAGGTTAAAGTAGTTGGAACCGCATTTAATGTAAGAGCATATAAAGATGAATTAAATGCGGAAACATCTTTAATACGTGGACTTGTAGAAATTGAAGTAAATAAGAACAAAGATCATATTGTTGTATTGCACCCTAATGAAAAGCTAACTATTCCAACACCGTTAAGAAGAGTATACGGATAAAGCAATACTGTCCAGCAAAAATCCGGCTGTTATTAAACCACTGGAATTAAAAAAAACCACGGTTACGGCGATGAAGGATGAGGCGAATACTATTTCAGAAACAGCGTGGGTTGATAACAAGCTTGCTTTCAAACACACCTTTTGAACACATTGTTCTGTCGTTAGAAAAATGGTTTGGTGTAGATATCAGGTTTAAGAATGAAAGCGAGAAAGATCTTAATCTTAGCGGAACTTTTGAGGGAGAAAATATTGATGAGATATTAAAAGCATTTCAATTAACAGGTAAGCCATTTATATATGAAAGAGATACAAATGGTGTGATCTGGATCAAATAAATATATATATCGATTATTATAACCAAAACTAATGAAATGATACAACCCAATTCTACGTAAAATACATACCCATATTTAAAATTTTACAAGGATTACTATCATAAAAAACAGGAAACTGACATTTCCCGCCGGTTGATGGTAATAGAATACTCCTGTTCTTCAAACAAAAATTTCTTTAACCAACAAACCAAAGGTAATGCAAAAAGAAGTAAGACTAAACCCGTCCTGCTTACAGCGGGGCCTTAGAAAAGTGTTCCTGATTATGAAACTAACGGCTTTTTTTCTACTGGTATTTTGTTTGCACGTAAGCGCTCGCGTGCATTCTCAAAAAATATCACTTAGCCTCACAAAAATAAGTTTGGTAAAAGCTTTTTCCATCATTGAAAAAAATACAAAATATCGTTTTGTATATAATGATGAATACATTCCATACGGTCATAAAATAAGCGTAGATGCGAAGGATTTTTCCATTTCTCAATTATTAACCAGTGTATTAAACAATACTCAACTGGGATTTCGGATGATGTCCGAAAATCTCATTGTGATAGCTCCTGAGTACAGACAAGGTTGATATAACAGTAACGGGTAAGGTAGTAAATTCATTAAATGAAGCACTACAGTAAGTATCCAACTTAAAAATACGAAGGTTGCTACTGTTACGGATGCAGACGGAAAATTTGAAATCAAAGTGCCTGAAAATGGCACACTGATTTTTTCTTTCATAGGGCATGAAACGCAGGAGGTGCTGGTTGATGGCAGAACTGCTATAAACATTACACTTGGGGCGGTATGAGAATTCATTGAATGAAGTAGTCGTAGTGGGCTATGGATCTGCAAAGAAAATTAATGTTACCGGCGCAATGAATGCCGGAATATCAGGTAAAATTGGTAGGCGTCCATCGCCAATCTTTTCCAGGGATTGCAGGGTATCAGCCCGGGATTAAATGTGCTTTCGTGGAAAACCTGGTGCCACGCCATCCATTAATATCCGCGGTATTGCTACTTTAGCCGGAGGTGGGTCTTCACACCGCTGATTATTATTGATGGAATCTCAGCTAGTCTGGATGATATTCTAAGATTAAATCCGCAGGATATTGCCTCGATGTCTGTTTTAAGAGATGCTGCTTCTGCAGCTATTTATGGTGCCAGGGCTGCTTTTGGTGTAATATTGATTACAACAAAATCTGGCGCAACTGGTGGTAAACAAAGAGTGAGTTACAACAATTATTTTTCATGGTCAAAACGTACGGTTGTTCCAAACCAGATTACTGATCCCTATATTTATTCAAGGGTTTTAGAAACAGCTACAGATAATACGCCCTGGGATTACGTTAATTATACCGATTATCAGTACCAATGGGCTAAAGAACGTTCTGAAAACCCATCTGTTGAAGATACCAGGGTTGATCCAGATGATCCTACCAAATGGATTTATATGGGAAACAACAACTGGAACGATTATTTTTTTAATAAAGCCAGTGCTTCTCAAAATCATAGCATATCCTTTAGCGGAGGCTCGGAAATTGGCAAAGGAAAACCGTTTGGTTATTTGCTTTCTGCAGATTGGACCAAAGAAAATGGGTTGAATAAGTTAGCAAAGGATGACTGGAACCGTTATGGTTTAAGGGCTAAGGTAAATTTTACGCCGCTTACATGGTTTAAAGTAGAGAACAATTTGAATATATATCAAACCATTACAGATGCACCTGCCTATAATATCACTGATCTATATTATCTGCAACCTACACAAGTAGCAAAAAATCCGGATGGTAGCTGGGCCAATACAGGTGCGGGATGGTTAGGTGCCCAATTAACAGATGGCGGACGTAATAACCAGACACGCTTCGGGTTCCAGAACATTTTACGTGGTACCGCCAGCTTTTTAAATAATGATCTCGTAATAACTGGAAGCGCCAGTTTTAAAAGAGAAATATGGAAATATAATGCTGACAATCGCAAATTCAAAATTGGTTATGGTCCTGATGATATAAGAGAAGAAGGTGGGGTTGGTTCTATTTCAATAACCAATGGTATAGTAAAACATGATGTATATGATTTATTTGCCACCTACAATAAAACAATAGCAAAAGATCATGCCTTTAAGTTAATAGCCGGGTACAATCAGGAGGAGTATGTATGGTCTTACGAAGCGGCATCGCGCGACAGGTTTATTTCTTCTTCTCTTCCATATATTCGTTTAACAACCGCTGAAAATCCAGTTATTTCTGCTGATTATAGTACTTATGCTTTGCGGAGTGTTTTTGGCAGATTGAATTATACATTTAAGGGCAGATATATTATTGAAGGGAATGGCAGGTATGATGGATCATCCCGATTTCCTAAAGAAAGGCGTTGGGGCTTTTTCCCATCAGTTTCTGCGGCATGGATAGCCAGCGAAGAATCTTTCTTTAAACCATTGGAAGATAAAATTTCTTCGTTAAAATTCCGGGCGTCTTACGGTGATCTTGGAAACCAAACGGTGAACGATTTCGGATATATTCAAACGCTTCCTGTGGGCTTATCCAGTTATTTGATCAATGGTACAATGCCAACTGTAATAAGGGGCGCCGCGCCATTATTTGTTGACCCTGATACATATACCTGGGAAAGAGTAACCACATTCAATGTGGGTACAGATATTGATTTATTGAAGAACAGGGTACAGGCGGGGGTTTGATTATTTTGGTGGAAAAACCAGTGGAATGTTGGCACACGGGCAGGAGTTACCGGGTGTGCTGAGCACTGATCCACCTTTGCAAAACACCAGCTGACCTTTCTACAGGTTGGGAGGAGCTAACTGTTGGCTATCGCGATAATTTTGATGTTGCTAATAAGCCTTTTTCATTTGTGAATTTGCAAAAATTTTTATTTCTGATTCAAGATCAAAAATTACCAGATATAAAAACGATCAATTATTATTATCCAGTTACAGAGTTGGGCAGGAATTGGGCGAAATATGGGGACTACAAAATGATGGTTATTTTACCAACCAGGCAGAGATAGATGCATTAAACGAATCCGCTATTGTGCCATGGGGTGCATTAGATATTGTACCAGGGTGGCCTAAATATGTTGATCAGAATAAAGATGGCATTATTGAACAGGGAAATACAGCCACAGATCCAAAGGATCTTAAAATAATAGGAAATAAGAACCCTCGTTACAGATTTGGTGTTAACCTCGATTTTGATTGGAACAATTTCGACCTGTCTGTATTTTTACAAGGCGTACTCAAACAAGATTTCTATCCGAGGCATTATCTTTTCTGGGGACCTTACCAGCAACCTTATGCCGGTATTTACGAATGGAACCTCGACTACTATCGCGGCGCTTCCGAAACAGGTGCTGATCGGGATAAACATTCCGCATCATACATAGCCGCAGGATTGGCAGACGAAAATAAGAACTCTTATTTTCCTGTTTTGCAGGCATGGTTGGCAGATGCCAACTATGGTGCAGGATTAGATATTCCGCAAACAAAATATCTCTTAAATGCCTCTTACCTACGTATCAAAAATCTAACACTAGGTTATACTATTCCTAATTCAATTACCAAAAGATTTAAAGTAAGCAATTTTTAGTGTTTTTTACCGGGGAAAATTTATATGAATTTTCTGCGTTAAAAATACATAGACCCTGAAGCTGTAGCGGATGGATATGGCTGGGCTATCCTTACCAACGCAAATTTGCGTTTTTGGTATCAACCTCGATTTTTAATAGTTAAGATGTTTTGTAGATAGATCATTAAACAGAAAAATGTTTGTATGAAGAAGTTTATTAATGAATATATTTTTTTAGTCTGCATGATAGCAGTAACCGTATCATGTAAGAAAGACTTTATGGATCGTTATCCGCAAGATTCGGTGCCTCCTGAGTTTTTTTAAATCTGAAGAAGATCTTGCCTTGTATGTAAATGGTTTGCTAACTATACCGGGTCGGGATAGTTATCTTTCAATCAGGACACTGATGACAAAGGCGACCTACCGGTGCTCTGGAAATAAAATCAATTATGACAGGTAATCCGAGTTCTCAGAATATTACATCGGGATGGAGCTGGAGCAGACTCAGGGATATCAATTATTTTCTTGATAATTATGAAAAAGCAGATGTTACTGATGCGGTAAAAATCGTTATGCTGGTTTGGCGCGATATTACAGGGCATTATTTTATATTGATAAAGTAAAACGTTATTCTGATGTGCCATGGTATTCAAAAGCGCTTAATCCATCTGATACGGCGGATTTGTATAAACCACGTGACCCAAGGCATTGGTAATGGATAGTGTGATGGCAGATTTAGCTTTTGCCGCAGCTAATGTGAAAGATAAATTTACCTATTTACTACCAACAGGTACGCCTGATGTTTGGGTAATGAAGCTGGTACAAGAGCAAGAACCGCTTTATATGAAGGCACGTATAGAAGATATCATGATGAGTTTAATTTACAAAGTACAGCCGATGGATTTTACGACCAACCGGTGAAGTAGCAAAGGAAATTATCAGTTCAGGAAATTTTGGAATTCACAGTTCTTATCAGGCATTATTTTCCAGTGCAAGCCTGATGGAAATGAAGAGGTATTATTGGGGCCAGTATTTACGATCAGGATCTTAAACGCGCGGTGGGTAATGGAAAACATACTTGATTATGAAATGTCGCCTTCACGCGACCTGGTACAAACCTATCTTATGAAAGATGGCAGCAGGTTTACTGCACAGGCAGGTTACCAGACTTTTTGGTTGTGCAGGAGTTTCAAAACTGCGATCCCCGGCTTTCAGCCGCTGTATTTTATCCGGGATTTATATTGGCACCCGGAACCAAACCTTATATTCAACGACTCAACAAGAACTTTACAGGTTATCATCAATTAAAAGGTTATGTTAATAGTACGGATAGCAAAACAATAGCTGATGTAGATTTTCCTGCATACCGTTATGCTGAAGTGTTGTTGATTTACGCGGAAGCAAAGGCCGAGCTGGAAACGCTTACACAATCTGATCTTGATGAAAGCCTAAACCTGCTTCGCGACAGGGTAGCGCTTCCGCATCTTGATATGGCCTGGGCTAATAGTAATCCTGATCCGGTACTGGCTGCTAAATATCCCACTGTCTCAGGGGCTAACACGGGCGTGATTTTAGAAATACGTCGTGAGAAAAGAGTAGAGTTTGCTATGGAGGGATACAGGTTTGACGACCTGATGAGATGGGGTGCTGGTAAAGAGCTGCAAAAAATTCCAGAAGGCATGTATTTTTCCGGCTTGGGAAATTTTGATCTTACCGGCGATGGAATCGCAGATATTAAACTGGTAGACAAGGGTACTGCTATACCAAATGAAGATCAAAAGGAAACCAATTCACTTGGCGACAAACTGGTTTATTATAAGGCTGGAAGTTTTGGAGAAGACGTAACAGTTTATCTCAAAAATGGAAATGCTGGTGGAACAACTGTAACAGAAGTTACGCCCCGTGATTTTATTGATCCTAAATATTATTACCGTCCTATTCCTTTTAACCAGGTTACATTAAACCCTTCGCTCAAGCAATTGTTCGGGTGGCAATAGTTTAATAAATTGTTGTAAAACCGGGAAGTCAGTATTGTTTCCCGGTTTTTTAATACATTGGAAGGCGTTTATACATTCCATGATGTAACTTTTTTAGATCGCATTTGTTTCGATAACAACTGCAAAAAATCAGAACGAATGAAAAATAGTATCGTGTTATTTTTTCTTTTATGTATGGGAATAACAGTTTATGCCCAACAAAACAAAAAAGCTGTATTTGTAATTGTAGATGGTATTCCGGCCGACGTAGTAAAAAAATTAAATACCCCTTCGTTAAATGCCATTGCAAAAGAAGGCGGTTTTGCTTACGCGCATGTTGGTGGTGAAAAAGGCGGTTACTCTGAAACACCTACTATATCTGCCGTTGGGTATAATAGTTTACTTACCGGCACATGGGTTAACAAACACAATGTGTGGGATAATGATATAGTGGCGCCTAATTATAATTACTGGACCATTTTCCGTTTTTTAAAAGAACAATATCCTCAAAAGAGAACTGCTGTGTTCTCAAGCTGGGAAGATAACAGAACAAAACTGGTTGGTGAAGGTCTTGCGGCAACAGGCAATCTCAAACTGGATTATCATTTTGATGGACTGGAACTGGATACTGCAAAATATCCACATGATAAGAAAAGAGATTTCATGCACCGGATAGATGAGGCGGTAGTAGCTAATGCTTCCGAATACATCAAAAAAGAAGCACCTGATCTTTCATGGGTATACCTCGAATACACAGATGATATGGGACATATGCACGGGGATAGCCCTGAATTTTATGCAGCGGTTGAAATGATGGATAAACAAATGGGAAAACTGTGGGCGGCTATACAGTACCGTAAGCAACAGTTTAAAGAAGATTGGATAATATATATCACCACAGACCATGGACGTGGTGCGGAAACAGGAAAAAATCATGGAGGGCAATCTGACAGAGAAAGAGGCACATGGATAGTTACCAATGCAAAAGGATTAAATAATTATTTTAAAACAGGTAACCCTGGTATTGTAGACATTATGCCATCTATTGCCAATTTTCTGCACGTTACTATTCCACACGAAAGATTGATGGAAGTAGATGGTATACCACTAACAGGAGAAATTTCAGCAACTACTCCTAATACTTTTTTACAAGATGGTAAACTGCGTGTAACATGGAAGGCGGTAGGCAAATCAGGTGTCGCTAAAATATGGTTAGCTACCACCAATAATTTTAAAGAAGGTGGAAAAGATGCGTATACGCTCGCTGCCACCGTGCCGCTTTCGAAACAAGAAGCAATAATTGATGTCAGCAATAAACCTTCTGCTTTTTATAAGATAGTTATTGAAACACCCACTAATATGCTTAACCGCTGGGTAGTAGAAAAAAAATAATCCGATACGTAAAGCTTAATTCGATAAAGCATGTATATCAATAAAAATTATCTACGCTTACTTTTGGGATTCGCAATAGTGATATGTGCACTGTCATGTAAAACGCAACATAGTGGTGCATCAAAAAATGGTACTTCGCTTGTTACGCAGGGTCCTTTATGGGGAGCAGTATGGCAGCAAAAAGCATCTGAATACAAGGCCTTGTGTTTCCAGGCTTATAATACTGCCAGAATGCAATTAGATATTTTGTTGAAAGAGCAACATGGAAAACCACTGGCTGTTGTTACGGATATTGATGAAACCATCTTAGATAACAGTCCTTACCAGGTACACAGTTCTCTGCTGAATAAGGAATATACTGATGCATCATGGATAGAATGGACAAAGAGAGTGGATTGCGATACAGTGCCTGGGGGATTGAGCTTTTTTCAATATGCCAAAAGCAAAGGCATAGATGTATTTTATATTACCAACCGGTTGGAAGAAGAAAGAACGCAGACATTGAAAGAATTACAACGTTGGAATTTTCCGGATGCTGTAAATGAACATCTTATTTTAAAAACTACTACCTCTGGCAAAGAATCACGGAGACAAATTGTGGCGGCTACGCATGACATTGTTTTGTTGTTCGGTGATAATCTTAGCGATTTCAGCGCGGTATTTGATAAAAAACCATTGGATGAAAGAACTGGCCAGGTAAAAAATAATATGGCGATGTTCGGTACAAAATTTATTGTATTGCCCAATACGATGTATGGTGATTGGGAAGGAGCTTTGTATAATTATAGATACAATCTTCCTGTACAACAGAAAGATAGTTTGGTGTTGAGTGGATTAAAAAATTATTGAGCTTTTTAACGATTATCGTCTTATCTCTCATACTTTACACAGAAAGTATTAATTTGTTGCTGCATGCAAGACCAACTGCAGTTACAATATTGGGTTGAACGCGTAGCCTTGTTTAACGATGAGGCTGCATATGAAAAACTTTTTTTTCATTTCAATGATGCATTATTTAACCTGGCAATTTGTTTTGTAAAAAATAAGGAGACTGCTGAAGAAATTGTATCTGATACCTTTATAAACCTCTGGCGTAATCGCAGCCGGTTGCCCGAAATCGAAAATCTGAAGGTGTACTTGTATGTTT
>JBGALP010000116.1:0-14400 GCA_044223805.1 Agriterribacter sp. | reverse complement strand
ATTTCATATTTCCTCCTCACTCCCATTCAGAAGCAAACAGCACAAATAAAAATAAAATTCAGGCTACGGGTTCAGGAAAGTCAAAAGATGATAATAGATTGAATAGAATAAATATAGGAAATCTTAGGAATAAGGCAGAAGTTTTAAGGTTTGGGTTTAACAAAGCCTTGCCCTAAAGGGCATAGGTTGAAGCAGCGGTAAACTCAGTCAGGCAATAGCAGATATCCTCATTATTACATAATCTAAAACGGGTTGCATATGTGACCGCTTCTATTGGTACATTTGGTAAATACAACGGGAAATGGCAAAACAGGTATATCCTACGTTTACGATAAAGCATCTTGAAGCAAGCAAGTCGAAAAATGATTTGCTGAATGCCGACCGGTTTAAAGAATATCTTTCTAAAAATCCCCACCTGCAGGTGGTGCATAAACATTCTTTTTATCATCTTGTATACTTTACGCAAGGTGGTGGTGAGCACCTGGTTGATTTTAAAACCTTCAAGGTTCAAAAGGGAATGATTTACTTTATGCGACCCGGACAAGTACACAACTGGCATTTTAAAGGTGCTGTTGATGGATATATCATCAACTTTTCATCTACCTTTTTCGACAGTCTTTCTATTAATTCCAATATATCCGACCAGTTTTCTTTTTTTGACGGCAACCTTTTAAACCAGGTAATCTATTTAAGAAAAGCTACACAAAAAAATGTGGAAGCGGTTTTTGAAACTATCATCCGGGAACAAAAAGAAAGCAAACCTTCAGCTCAATTAATGATCGCGGGCTTACTGATGCAGTTGTTTGTTCTTATACAGCGTGAAATAGAAGATACTGCCCCGCCTGAAACGATGATACATCAACAGGCGCCTGTAATAAGAAAATTTCAACAATTGGTAGAATTACATTTCCGGGAGATGAAATTGCCAAACGAGTATGCGTCTCTGTTATATGTTACACCACATTATTTAAATGCGCAGTGTAAAACATTTTTACACACGCCCGCGGGAGAAGTAATCAGAAACAGGATTGTGCTGGAAGCCAAACGCCTGCTGGTTAACGCGGAATTATCCATCGCCGCCATAGCGCTTGAGCTGAATTTCGCGGACAGTTCTTACTTCGTGAAATTCTTTAAAAAATATACAGGCGCTACGCCGGATGCATTTCGCAACAAACACTATGTGGAATGATTATGTACGAATAATACCATTTTATATACAGCTAACACCATAGCGCCCATACAGGTATTTTTATCTTTGCGTATATAAAATTGGTATATGAACGCAATACCTGCATCACCCAAAAAATCACTTATCACAAGCATTGTCACCTGCAAATGCCCCAGGTGCCGCGAAGGAAATATGTTTGTAGAGCCACATGCTTACAGCAAAGGTTTTATGAAAATGCACAACAACTGCCAGGTGTGTGGACAGCCATTCGACCTTGAAGTAGGATTTTATTACGGTTCAAGTTATGTTAGCTATGCCTTGTCTGTGGCCATCAGTGTAGGCTCATTGATTGTTTGGTGGCTCAGTATAGGCTTGTCTGTTCAGGATAACAGGATATTTTACTGGATGGGGTTTAACGCTGTGTTGCTTATTAGTATACAACCTTTATTAATGCGCATTGCCCGCTCTGGCTGGTTGAACTTTTTTGTTCATTACGACAGTAACTGGAAAAATGTAAAAGCAGATGCGCCTGAAAGAATGGTTAAGGAATTTCAGCATGCATGGTGAGTTTATTTCAACACTTTCTTCATCGCCCTAAGTAACACCTTTTCCACCTTTGGTGAAACACCAGAAACGAGTTCTTGTGTTTCATAACCGCCCTGGGTATACGCTATTTTGGTGCCGATATAACCCGGACCGTACTCTTCGTACGCTGCCATACATATATGCTCGTTGGGACGCATTTTCTGAGCAGCCAGTTGGTATTCCACAAATAACTCTCCGGGCATATTTAACAACCAGATCTTACCTAATTTAAGAGAAGAAACATTTACTTTTTCACCCGCAGTCGACCTTTCATACCAGGCCAATTTCTCCGCCGCCGCTAATCGGTCAGGCTTTGATGAAGTTTTACTGCTCAACGTATCGCGCATTTTTTGAGGTAGTAACTTTTTACTTAGTGGTAGCGACACAGCTAAACTTTTCCAGGTAATATCATTTGCCGCGAGTGGTGTTTTTACTGTTGCTTTCCAGGCCTGCTCCATACCGGTTTCTACCCGCTTTGCCAATACCGGGCGCATAGCTTCAGAACCGTCATTGTATTTTCCGGCGGTAACATTGCCACCAGCTCCATCAAAATGTATATGTGGTATACCTGATTCCTTTTCGCGGGTATTACGGGCTATACCAATAAACTCGCAGGTTACATCACCTTGTCCATAATAACTCTGAGGATGTGTAGCATAATAAGTTAATACGGCAACAGGCTTATCGTTATTCCATAAGCTTACACATTTTAACCAGGGATCAATCAATCCTTCCGGTGCAGCAATAGCCGCTGAATCTTTGGTGCTGCTCCATCGAATAATTTTTACCTTACCATCATCTCCCAATATTCTTCTGTTAGAAGCTACTTTCTCTACTTTAGCTTCTCCAAAACCAATATCGGTTACGGGCTCCGCGTGTGTGATGGCGGAACTAACAGCATCGGCCACTCCTTGTATTGCCCTCAGTTGAAATAAAGTATCAAAGGGCGTATTAACAATCCCATAATCTTTCATGATTCTCGCCATCGTGAAATCACAATGCACGCCATCATGTTGATGTAATGCATGTACAGACACACGATCAACTGTTGTGTTAGCGGCCTCGGCCAGTTTTTTTTGCCATATCCCTAACCCTTCGTTAGCTATGCCGATCCAGTCAACGGCGCATAGTACAATGGGCCTGTCATCCGTTAGTAAAACAATTCCTCTTGCACTTAACGGATTCATGATGGACCGGGTAGTAGCATAAGCAACCGGGCTGCCGATGGGTGGCGTAACATCCGCATTAAAAACCGCTACTTTTACCTGCTGCGCAAACGAAGCTAACGCTGTACAACAAACGATAAACAAAGAAATGCAGACACGTGAAGCAAAAATTTTTTTACTGTTTAATATATGACTCATATTATCCGTTAAATATTATAAAACTAACTTGTCTTTTTTGCCTGGGGCGCCCAGTAGGTACAATGTCCACCCGGCCTTACCGGCCCTTTAAACAACTGGCATTGCCCGCATGGTTTATCCTGTAGCGGAGGAAGCCACAGGTTGCAATTGCTGCATTGTTTGTTTTTTTCCGGCGACACATCGGTATACCCCATACTCTTCCGCGCTTTTAAGTCATTATCAGAAAGTCCTGTATAATCGCCGCATGGGTCGGCAGGTGGGTTATCACTGGTTTGCTTTACCTCTTTTTTTTCTTCTCCGCATCCTGATAGAAAAAAGTTTATACCCATTACCGTTATACCGGTAGAAAAACAATTTTTCAAAAACAATCTTCTTGAGTTCCTGTGGTTCATAGTTTTGATTAATCCTGTTTCATTTTAATTGTAGATCTTTTCTTTTTGTCATCGCGAGCCGCCGCAACAACATTTGAATTGAACAACTGTGAAGCGGCGCGGCGATCACTTCGCGTATTGGCTGGAGATTGCTTCAAAACATCTCCGCGCACAAGCCATCGCTGATTTTTTCGCAATGACGCGAAGGGTGATCCGCTTTCCGTCATCGCAAAACGCCACTCCCCGTCATCTCAAGCCGCGGGATTATGAGCAAGGTTTCCAACCTTTGAAAGGCTGGAAACCTTTTTCCGAAAGATTGCTTCTGTCACCGCTTTGCATAAAGCTACGCTTCGCTGCCATCGCGATGACGCGAAGAATCAGTAATACTTACTTCTTCAACGTATCTGATATAGCGGTGCTGATTTCATACAATAACGCTTTTATATCATCCGCAGCTTCTCCTTCAAGTGTCTGTAATGCTTTATTTATGTCGGCCTGGTCAGTTATCCTTTTGCCGGAATCTTTTAAGCCATCCAACAATCCTGTTAATGCAGCCAACGCAGCTTCTTTATTACTCTTTATCTCTGGCAAATTCAGCATTTGCAACAAACCTGATATTTCCGCTTTATCTCCTCTTGCTCCATTCACATAAAAAAGATTTTCTGCAAAGGATAATTTCCCTTTTGTAGTGGTTGAAAAAAAGTTGCTATTACTGATTAATGCTTTAAATAATCCCGGAGATGATCCGGCCGTTGAACTTAACACTGCCGTTCTACATAAAGCTGTCTCTGCATGTTTTTCTATAAATGCTACCAATGCTGCAGTAACCTGTGGCGAATTAAATTCTCCCAAACTCAAAGCCGCCTGGAATGCTACCTGTACAACTGAATCATTAACCATCGTGATTAATTGAGGTAGGCTGGCCGGATATTTTTCAGCCAGTATAACAGCCTGTTCCCTGATACCGGGCTCAGGATCTTTAAGCGCCTGCTGAATAGTTACCAGGTTCAATGCATTCAGCCCTTCTAATGCGAACAACGCCTTTATCCTGGCCCTCCCATCCTTATTTGTGGTAAACATTGTTTTTAATGCCGGAATAACAGAACTGTCTTTACGTTCCAGCAATAGCCTTTGCGCCTGCAACCGCCACCAACTGTTTTCATTTGCCAGCAATTCAACCAGCTCAGCGGAAGTTCTATTTCCAATATCTATTTTTTCCTGCTTCCTTTCTTTCCCACCTTTTGCAACAATGCGATAGATTCTACCATATTCATTCCCGTTAGTAAAGTCCATGTCCTTTTTTAAATCATCAGGAATGGAAACCGGTGTTTCAATATGCTGACGGTACATATCTATTATATACAAGCACCCATCCGGCGCTGTATAAAAATTTGCAGGACGAAACCATGGATCTGTTGACGCCAGGAATTCTTTATCCTTTTCTCCTTCACCACGTTGAGCAATAAACGCAGGATTGGTAACACCCGCGCTCATCACATCTCTGTGTACCAGGTTACCAGATACATCACCGGTAAATACAGAACCATAGTAGGCAGCAGGAAACGCATCGCCTCCATAAAACGTACCACCGGATGCGCCGGTAAAATGTCCTTCTGCGTATTCTTTGCGATCCAGTTTTCTTTCGTCATAATCTTTCTGGCGTTGTGCGCTTCGCTCTGCGCGCCAGTATGGCGGAGGTGTTTTCTGAAACATCACCAGTTCATGATCAGAAACATTTACATCCGCGTTATTAGAAGGAAGAAAAGGATTTCTGTGCAGGTATTTCCAGCGGATAGGCGCCTGCTGAATATGCAATGTATTTTGTGTATAGAATCTATGCCCGTAATCATCTATAGCCATTCCAAACTGCCCGGAGCCAGACTCATTTTCAAATGCGCCATTGTCAAGCCTGAAACGGAAATCACCACCGGATACATCAATTGCCGGAGCATCTGGTTTCAGCTTCGAATAAATTTTGCCGCGCTGCCCATGATTGTTGGCGTAAATCCAGTTGTCAACTCCCAGCGTAAGACTGGTAATCTGCGCTTCAGAATTATCCGCGAAAAATCCTGTAAACAATACTTCCTTTACATCCGCTTTGTAATCGCCGGTCGTATCCTTCAGATACAAAATATCAGGAGCAGCCGTTACTATCAGTCCACCTTTCCATGGCAACACAGTAGTTGCGCTGGGTAAACCATCCGCGAATACTGCAGATGAATCCATCCTTCCATCATTATTGTTATCGAACAACACTTTAATAATGCCTTTGCCTTTTATAGAATCCGCTTTGTAAGGATAGTCAGCCATTTCTACTACATATGCCATTCCTTTTTCATCATATGCCATACTCACCGGCGCTTTTATTAATGGTTCCGCAGCTACCAGTTCAATGCTAAAGCCATCTATCAACTGAAATGTTTTCATTGATTCCTCTGGAGAAAGCGCGTCCTTGTAGTGCTTTTCTTTGCAGGAAAAAAATGCAGTCATTATCACTGCTAGAATTAGAAATCTCTGTATGTTATTTTTTATTGTCATTATATCAACTATATAAAATGTTGTATGAATGGAATTGTATCAATCAATCTTAAAAGTTTTTCCAAACAACTCGTTTTTTTTGCCTTCTTCTCTGTGATAACGATAGTCCAATACTTTTTGAGAGAGCGCTCTCCACAAACGGTATTCATCATCAAATCTTCCCAGTATAGTTCCCAGGCGATATGGCATATTTTCTGAAAGCCATGCCTGCCGGTATTCTTCTTTTATCTCCGTACTATAGTCCAGCATATCCATAATCAGCCCATGTGGCGTTTCGGTAATATCGCCATACCATGTGTTCTCCTGCCCTTTATGCTCCAGGCTGTAATTCCAGCGATCCACTATTTTCTTGGCCCATAAAAAGCGGGTAGCCGTATAAGATAGTAACCGGCAATTCACGAGCATCGTTTTAATAAAAGCGCTGTCTTTGGTTTGAGCATGCAGTGCATCAATAAGCGCTTCTTGTGCCAGTTCAGCCGCTAACCGTCCTGCTTCAAATTCTTTTGCAAATTCATTGGTATGTTTAAGATTATATGAAAAGAAGGGATCAATCCACATATGTGTTTGCGTTTGGTTCAAACACTTGCGGAGCGCTACCTGCGATTCAGCCATTTTCTTAAATGCTTCCGTCATCTGCGCAGCAATTTGAGGATACATCATTTGCGCATACTGCTGAGTGAAAGTGTTTCTTTCAATAGGTTTGTTTTGCCATGCTGTTACAGCCCCATAAGCCATAAACATCCAGTTGTTTCTCAACAGCGGTTGCACGGCATCTGTCCACACAGACGTAATGTAACCTTCCGCCTTATCTTCCTGCGCTGCTTTAAGACATAGGTCAATATTGCCCCAGGTAGTTTCTGTTGGATATAAGTGCGCCCACCCATCAACGGCAGATTGCACAAAAAATGGCAGCTTTTCTTTTACAACAGGTTTTATCCAGCCTTTGATAGAAGAAAAATTATCCGAATAATCCCATATAACGGGAATCACATCCCGGGGAAATGAAGCGATGATATCCGGATAATTTTTTGAAATATCTGTCCACACCATTACTTTTTTTCCATATTGTTTCAATTCGTTTGTTACGAATGCCAGGTGATCGAGATATAATTTTTTCGGCTGAATGGTTTTATCTGCTTTCGATAATCTTTCGGTTTCCCAGGTTTCATCAAATCCTACATGTATAAAAGGGCTTGGGAATAATGTGCTGTATTGTTTTATCCAGTCTTTCAATATCAATTGCACTTCCGGTTTGCGCGGATCAAGATCGAACCCATAATGTCCAATACCTAGGTGGCTGTATTTTTCGAGGCGCAACAGTTCGTGCAGGTGCCCATAAAAATTAACGAATGGAATCACATCCATGTGTTTTTCTTTTCCGTAAGCAACAATGCGCCTGATTTGTTCCTGCGAGTATTGCGCATTATAATTCATCAACTGGTAACCCTTCATTTCTACACTTACTTCATTATAGAAGTAGTATTGATTGATCTTCCACTGCGCTAAAAAATCAATCTGTCTTTTTATTTCCGCTTCGGTAAGCAAAGTACCATGTGCAAAATCCATCATGATGCCCCTATACGCAAAAGCAGGATAATCTTCCAGCTCCACTTCAGGCAAAAAAGAATTTTTACCATCGCGAACAATAAGTTGACGCAAGGTTTGTAATGCGTAATACAAACCCGCATCCGACATTGATGTAACTGTTACTTTATTTGTAGTTACACTTATTTTATATGCTTCTCTTCCATCCGCTTCTGCTTTTTCGCCAGGCACAGGAAGCGGAGTCCCACTATGTTCACAATTGAAAACTATCAACGAAATATTACCCGCATCTTTATCGCGGGTCGTAGCTATAGATACGGCAGCATACTCTGCCGTCCATGCCATAAATTCATCAATAGCTTGCCTGTCTTCCTTTGTAAGATCAGCACCGATTAAAATGGTTGAGCCAAATAACGGAAATTTATTTTTTCCATACGACAGTTTCTGAGGCGCAGGCAACAGCGTTTGATTTTGTGCATGCAGTAATGCCGTACTACACATCATTAAAAACAAAAAGCAACAGCGCAACATTTTTCTCATCTATATATACATTAATTTTTCTTTTTACCAGGCAACATAGTTAGGTCTATACGTCTGAATATTATTTCAGCGCCCTCAGATTGCACCTGGATGCGGCCTTTTGATGGAAGTACATTCATTGCACGATTAACAAGCACGCCATTCAAAAACACAGCTATATTTTTACCGTCGGCTACGCATTCCATTGTATTCCATTCACCTAAAGGTTTTTCCACATCTTGTTTACCGCGGAAATCTTTTATGTCATCCCAATCATCAGCCCGCCCCCACCAGTTGATGCGGCCACCATGTATAGTAACCGTATCTCCATTTTCTTTAAACAGGTAACTGCTTTTTTGTTTTTCGGCAGCTACCGGGCAGGTGATTGAAAAATTATCACTGCCATCTCCTACTACCAGCATATCTCCTGTTCCTCCTTCAATAATCTGGCATTCTATACCATGCATCCAGGTGCCGGAATAACCACCATCCTTGCCTGTAGAATGCAGGAGTATGCCACCATCTCTTGCATTATTCAATCTTGGCTCACAGGTTTTTCCGCCCCACCTGAATTCTACTGTAAGCGAAAAATTTTCATACGCTTTATTGGTAGTGATACAGCCCCATTCTTCACCGGATATGTGAATCATTCCATCTTTCACCGTAAACACGGATTTTGGATCTTTATCACGACCACGATCTTTTAAAAATGTATACCAGCCATCCAGGTTTTTGCCGTTAAACAATTTAATGGTTTTGCCAGCTTTTCTATCCGCTGCACAAGTTAATTCCGTTTTGTTTTTTTCGGTTACCCTTACCAGTGATAGCAGCCCTATAGCCAAAAGGAAAAATAGTTTATTGAATATCATACTTAATAGCTTTATAAGTAATCGTTATCAGAACTAATGACTTTTTATTTGCCCTAATCCACTCGGCAACGATACCAGGTACGCCAGCAGATTTGCCATTTCCTGTGTACTTAATATTTTATCCAAACCAGGCGGCATCATGGAAACATTCTGCGGTTCAATAGAGCTGATCTCCGCCCTTGCTATACTCATTTTGGTTCCAGGCGCTGTAGCGATTATAACGGCATCGGGTAGTTGTGCTGTGATAATACCGGTGTAACTACCTGTTTTAGTTATAATGCGTGATGTTTCATGTTCCCGTGCAAAACTCGCACTGGGATACATAATAGCCTCAAGCAAATCATGCTTCGATCTTATTTCGCCAATGTTAGTAAGATCGGGTCCAAACGTTCCACCTTGCGATGCAACGGCATGGCAGGTAAAACAGGTAGCCTTTCCAAAAAACAATTGACGTCCTTCACTCACATCACCTCTTTTAAGGCTCGCCTCTAACTGTTGCAGTTGTGCTAATCTTGTTGCCTGCTGCACCTGTAATGTTTTCATCAATGGTTCCGCAGCAACCTGCACAGATGACGGAAATGTTTTAATGAGTTCCTGTAAATCAGGCAAAGACAAATTACCTAAACGATCTGCAGCATTGCTTAATGCAGTAATAAGTGCCTGACCTGTGCCTTCCGTTTTATTTCCTTTGAAGGTTTGCACCAGTCCTGGCAATAAAAAAATATCTGCTTTAGGAATTTGCTCTTTTGCCAATGTTACCAATTGCACATCATTAAGTGCTGCCCGGGCAAGCAGCCTTACAGCAGTTTGTCTTACAGGGGCTTCATATGATGAGTCCAGATATTTTTGCAGTGTAGTAAATTCCTTATCTGATAATTCTTTTTCTGATCTTAATCTCGCGCCAAATGCTTTCAATTGAAATGATACAGGTGTTTTAGCATCCTGGATAATCTGGTTCAATACAGTATTCATCGCTTCCATCCGCCTCGACTCAATAAGACTCATCACCTGTAAGCGAAGTTGATCATCATTACCCTTTAATAAATTGCTTAGCGGCTTTATCCAAACCTGTGGTATCTCACGCACATCACTATGTGCTATCACATCCATTAAAAATATTTTTTTAGCAGAAGATGTAGTTGCATTACCTAATTGAATGCCTATGAATTGCTGCATATCCTGTTTTTCACAAAAAACTTCCATTAGTGTGCGTATGGAAGCCAGACTATTTGCTGATGAATCGGACGCTTTAAATCGTTTATCAACAAAACTCACCACAATATCGCTCCAATTGTTATGATGCATAGCAACCCATATAGCGGTATTGCGAAGCATGGTATCACTGCTGTTTAGAAAAGTAGCCAGGTGGCTCTTTTGCAGTGGCCCGCCATCCATCTGGTCAAGTGCGATCAAGCTGGCTTTACGTTTATTAACAGAAGAATCAATCAAGGCATCAATCAGCGGTTGGGCTTTACCGAGCGTAATGAGCGCGTATATAATGGCATGTTCCACAAAACGATCACCAGGATTTACAGCAGCCTGTAATAATGCAGGAATACATTTTTCGTCTGCTATCTGCCCCAGTGCAGTAGCGGCCTGGCGGCGAACAGGCGCTTTATCTTTTTGCACCAGCTCCATCAATTTATCTAACGAAGCTTTATCTTTTGCTAAGCCAGTAGCCCTAACCGCAGCCGTACGCACTATTATGCTTTCATCATTCATAGCACTCCGTACTACTTCTTTGGCAAATGCAGTATGCATACGGGAAATGGCAAATACAGCAGCAGCACGTTGTTCTTCATTCTTAAAAAGCGGTAAAGATTTCTTTAGTACATCAACCGCAGTGTCTCCTTTTAAAACGATTTCTTCGATGGCATGATCTCTTACTGCTTGCCTTTGATCCATCATATAATTCACCAATTCCTGCGGAGCTAATTTTTTGAATTCGATTTTCCTTCCCCAGGGATCTTCTATAACAGCCGCACCGGTTTTTCTTATGCGGAATATGCCGCCTAACACATTGGTTTTTGCTACTACCGATAACGGGCAACCGGCGATAAACCAGCCACCCGTATTAACAACGAGTAAACTTCCGTCTGCATCTTCCAATACGTCGGTAAGATGTGTATCTAAACTATCTGATTGTACAAAGGGTTCATCCGCGGTTTTGAACGTAGCGCCATCTGGTGTGATGATGTGCCGCATAATACGTCCGGTATTAAACTGCGCTGTGAATAAATTTCCATTGAATGTTTCGCCTAATCCATTTCCTCTATAACGCATTAAACCGGCATGGGATACTCTTGCCAACTTCGTCATTACCGGCATCAGGTCTCCGGTTAATTTCAAATGATCTTCTTCAATAACCTCCTGCGGCTTTGGATACACGCCAGCTTCTACCCAATGCATAATCGCATCGCGGAAGCCGCCTTGCGGATCTGTGAAATAAGTCATGGTGCCGAGTGTCTCACCAGAAGGCATAAACGCTATTTCAACAGCATTATCAAAGCCACCCCCACTCATTGATTCAAGCCCTGTACCATCCGGACGGCAACGCCAGATTCTGGCGCCTTTTCCTTTTAAAGAATCCCCTTCTTTTGTTTTGATATTAAATCCACGTCGCGCATCGGCCATGTAAAACCAGCCATCAGGTCCCATAAATGGACCGCTTAATGTGGCAGCATTGTGATGCAGTGTCCAGCCGCTTAATATGATATCCCGTTTATCCGCAGCACCATCACCATCTGTATCTGTAAACTTTATGAGGTTAGGTGGCGCGGCTACATATAAACTTCCCTGGTAAAATGTGCCGCCCATGGGGTACGGAATCTTATCTGCGAATATTTTGCTCTTGTCAAATACCCCGTCTCCATCTTTATCCTCCAATATGCGAATGATAAAAGTTGGATTTTCCAACACATCTTCCGTTGAGGTGGTTTTTCCACTCGATTCAAAAACAAACAATCTTCCTTCATTATCAAAACTTGCGAACATGGGATAGGATAATAACGATGAGTCAGCTACCTTTTCAATAGTGTAACCTTCGGGAACGCGAAGTCCATCTGTAGTAACTGGACTTTTCTTACCACAGTTCGCAAACAGGAACATTACAA
Source organism: Agriterribacter sp. (assembly GCA_044223805.1). Lineage (GTDB taxonomy): Bacteria > Bacteroidota > Bacteroidia > Chitinophagales > Chitinophagaceae > Agriterribacter. The sequence goes on along the minus strand of JBGALP010000116.1, from coordinate 2,328 downwards.
ACAATAACTGTATAGAAACATACAGATATACGATATAACTTTTGTGTATTAAATTTTTCAATTGCGCTACATTAAGCATGTGTTACAAAAATATTTTAGAAGGTTTCCAACCCTTTGAGGGTTGGAAACCTTGGGGATAAGCACATTTGTGACAAGGTTAGTAACCTTCAACCTCAAACCTTTTCCCCTAAACCTCATATATACATTCACTTAAAAATGCTGGCGAATATCCATTATCTACCGCCCACTTTACCGCTGTTAAAACTTTTGTACGATAATCAGCTTGATAATTATGATAGTACTCATAAAAATATTGTTCGTGTACCAACAGATCAACATACGGTGGTTTACGCGACTCCTTTTCGTACCGATCTAAGTAAGGAATAATCTCAGGCGATTTTTTAGTATCAATGATAATACTACTCTTAATAAAAGTGATGTCTTCCTTGTTATCTCTCCATAAAAATCTTTTCTGCATATGACGCCGCTGTTCAACAGTAAGATAGTACGAGCAAGGCGACAGTCCATCATCAACATTAAAATCGCATAACTGGCCGGTATAACCGCAGTCGCGTAAAGCCCTTGATGCTTCCACCGGCACATCACCCCAATGTAAGGTAGTAATGGATGAGGCTGTTTCATCGCCCGCGAATCTTTTGATTTCTCTTATCACTCGTCCACATTCTGTTTTTACCTTGTCGTAACCAGCATGCTTATATGGATCGTCAGGCAGCTCTGCATTGGCGTGAAAACTTAATTTTAACCAACTTGCGTTGGCGGTCCATTCGCTTTTGAATTTGTCGGTTAATTGAGAAAGATTAAACCCCGGTGTCTCATAAAAAATATTGATGTGCACTTTAGTGCCATGTCTATCATGCACCTCTTTTAAAAATGCAAGAAAAGGATTTTCAAATATGGAAGTATATACAGCAGTATTAAGATGAATATCTTTTAGAAACCAAATGGCATCGTCAATAGATACCCTGTATTTATCTGCCAGGTTTTTAAACCAGTAAACAATGATTGTTTTTTTTGTACCCGTTTTCGTATCTATTACTTCAATATTATTTTTATACTGGTCCATACTTATATCCGCGGTAAAAACGCCTTTACTCTTTTTAGCGGGTATACCATTTATTGTGATCTGGCTATTGGAAGGCGCAGTAACTTTCACCTGCGTTCTAAGGAATGTACCCGTCATTACGCCATCATGCATATGCAGGATGTCTCCATCAATGGGACTGACAAATTGAATATCATCCGCATTCTCTGGTAGCCCGGAAAATACAGATGATCCAAGCATTAAGCCCAATCCTGCAAATGAATGCTGTTTAATAAATTTTCTTCTTGACTGCATGATGCATTATTCAGCTAACTCTATGTATGATATCCTTTTTAGTATTTATGATTTTTGCAATGGCATCCATCGTGGCTGATCAGCGCCTTTGTTTTCAAAACCGTCTGTTAGTTTTCGTTCATTCCCACCATCCGCGTCCATCACCCATACCGATGGCATTGCGCCTGTTTGTGCCCGGCAGAAGGCAATATGCTTTCCGTCAGGCGATTCGCTGGCTCTGAAATCCCATATGCCTTCGCCTGGTTTTGTAAGCGGTTGCATTGCCCCCGTTTCAATATTGAGTCTGCATATTTCAACGCCGCCTATGGCCTCCCCGGGTTTGTAGTCGCGGTTGAAATGATCTGTATCCACTCTGCCTGCATTATACTGCCAGGGCACTTTTGAACCGGGTAATCTTCGTGGAAAAATAATATGCCCATCCTTAGTCCATGCGGGAACGTTAGACCCATTGCCATGCGCAGTTTCATTACCGTAAGAAGATGCAAACCACATTGCCTGCTCTTTAGTGAGAATGCGATGCTCACCACCATCAGCGCTGCTGATGCACACATCTGCCCAGTCATGCCCGCGATCTGTTGTTTCATGACAGTCAACATATAAAATCCACTTGCCATCCGGCGACCAGCTTGTACCAAAATATAAATGTGCTGTATTGCCCATAATCTTTTTCCGGTCGCTGCCGTCTGTATTGCTGGTAAATATTTGATACCCTTCGGCGCCTGCAATGTGAAAGGCAACTTTATCACCAGCAGGATTCACACTAAAACCATAAGGCACTCCTTCGTTCGGCTGTGTAAATGGTTTTGCGTCACCTCCATCCAGTTTCATATTGAATATCTGTGTTACATTTTTTTTAGATACCTGCACCAGCATTCTGTTATCATTCAATAATAATGCAGGCGTATAAAATACTGCCATTCTTTCCTGGGTAGCCAGCTCCGTTAGTTTACGTGTATGCAGATTATACTGCC
>JBGALP010000378.1:0-2225 GCA_044223805.1 Agriterribacter sp. | reverse complement strand
ATACGAGGTTCCATAATTGCGCCAAAGCCAGGAAAATAATTCCAGCTATAAGCATACGTAATACTTTGGTTTTTTGTGAAGCCGCATTATTCTTCAAAAAATTTCCGGTGATTATTCCCAGCAGTCCTGTACCAATAGCAGGTACGGTTGAAAATAATCCTTCCGGATCATGTATGCCTCCTTTGGTTATCAATTTCCCTGGAATTACCGAACGATCAATATATGAAGCGAAATTTCCTTCCACCGTAAGATCGCCCAGGGGATAGCCTGGAGCAGAAGTGAATAGTAACGTTAACCAATACCCTAATAGCAAACCGCAAAACCAGATGATCCTTGTACGTTCCTTTTCAGTATAAATAAAAATAATATTGGCAAACATATAAGCCAACCCGATGCGCCCAAGTACGCTTGGAAATCTTATTTCAGATAATGGTTGCAGCTTTAAGTCGTTATTATATATAATGCCGAGCAATACCAATAAGAGCCCACGTTTTACTACTTTCCATAGCAATTTATTTTTTTCAACACCCGACTCTAACTGCCTGCCTACGGAATATGGCGTTGCTACGCCAGCTATAAAAAGAAACATAGGAAAGATAAGATCGTACGCTCTGAAGCCATTCCATTCAGGGTGCGAAAACTGGTGTGAAAGACCGTTCCAGAATGGAGCATCAGTTGCTTTAGACAAAGCATGTATAATGCGCTCACCTCCCATAATCCAACACATATCAAAACCTCTGAGGGCATCTAACGAATAAAGCCGTTGGGTAGTAGAAGCAGAAGACATTGTGGGCAATTAATTAGGGTTGAAAATATTTCCGAATATAAATAAATATTACTTGCAGAGAGAATACAAATGATGCTCAACCTGAAGGCTGAGAGTGTAAAATAAACTGTGTCAAGAGTTAAATCTTAACTTTAAACACAGAAAAATGAAGCAAGAACAATCAGCTCCGTTCGACTATGAACAGGCCAAGCAAAAGGTAAAAGAACAGTTACGCAGTGGTAAATCTCTTTTTGGTAAAGGGGGTGCATTTGCACCGTTGTTACAAGAAATGCTTAACTCGATTCTGGAGGGCGAGATGGAAGGTCACCTTGATGAAGAAGAACGAGACAAGGGCAACCGTAAAAACGGCAAGAATAAGAAACTTCTGAAAACATCATCTGGCACTATTGAAGTGACCACACCCCGTGACCGTTTAGGTAGCTTTGAACCAGAGATGGTTAAAAAACGGGAAACGATAATGGCCCAAAGCCTGGAAGATAAAATAATCGGGCTTTATAGCCTTGGAACAAGCCTTCGTGATATCAGCGCTCACATAAAGGAGACATACGATACAGAAATTTCTGCCACTACCTTAAGTTCAATTACAGATAAAGTCATTCCACTGGTGAAAGAATGGCAACAGCGGCCGCTGAATGAGTTGTATTGCATTGTTTGGCTGGATGCGATGTATTATAAAGTAAAAGAAGAAGGTCTCACGCAAACGCGTTGTGTGTACAATATTCTTGGAATAAATCCCGAAGGCAGAAAAGATGTTCTGGGAATGTACATATCACAAAGCGAAGGGGCTAACTTTTGGCTAGGTGTAATTAATGATCTTAAGCAAAGAGGTGTGGCTGATATACTAATTGCCTGCATTGACAATCTGAAAGGCTTTGATGAAGCCATCAGGACTATTTATCCAAATACAGAAGTACAGACCTGTATTGTTCATCAGATACGTAACAGCATAAAGTATATAGGCAGTAAAGATCAAAAGATTTTTATGTCAGAATTAAAACCTGTTTACCGGGCAGATAATGAATTACAGGCGCTGGACGAACTGGCTAAACTTAAAGAAAAATGGTACAAAAAATATCCTATGGTCATCAGTTCCTGGGAAAACAACTGGTCTAAGCTATCTACCTATTTCAAATACCCGGCTGACATCCGTAAGCTGATTTATACCACAAATACCATAGAGGGCTATCATCGTCAAATCAGGAAAGTCACTAAAAATAAAGGTGTTTTTACCAGCGACATGGCACTGCTGAAATTGATTTACCTGGCTACCGAACGTATTGAAAAAAAATGGACAATGCCATTAAGCAACTGGGCTATCTCCGCCTCGCAATTAAAGATTATTTTTGGAGACAGAATGAAAACAGCTCTTTAAATACGCCGCAAAAAAGAGGCGGTTCCTGCTCTTTTAGTGGAGCCGTCCCGCCTCTTTTTGCTACAG
>JBGALP010000115.1:0-14894 GCA_044223805.1 Agriterribacter sp. | reverse complement strand
GGGCAATCCATTAGATAGTAATACTATGATGGGTGCGCAGGCGAGTGAAGACCAGTACAATAAAATATTAAGTTATCTCGACATCGGCAAGCAGGAAGGCGCACAACTACTGGCAGGCGGTGAAGCGTTTCATCAGAACAGCGGACTGGAGCATGGCTTTTATATACAGCCAACCATTTTTAAAGGGCACAATAAAATGCGTGTTTTTCAGGAAGAGATATTTGGACCTGTAGTAGCTGTTACCACTTTTAAAACCACCGAAGAAGCCGTTGCTATAGCCAATGACACTTTATATGGGCTTGGCGCCGGCGTATGGACAAGAGATGCGCATGAGCTATACCAGGTTCCGAGAGCAATTCAGGCGGGGCGTGTGTGGGTGAACTGCTATCATGCTTACCCGGCACACGCTCCGTTTGGCGGTTATAAAAAATCGGGGTTTGGAAGAGAAACACACAAGATGATGTTGAATCATTACCGGCAAACCAAAAACATGCTCATATCCTACAACAAGAATAAACTCGGCTTTTTTTAGTGGCATCGGAAAACCAGGAGCCTTATCAAAAAGAAGATAATACAATAATCTCTTTAGAAGATATTATACATGGCGGGCTGTTTAAATTGGTAAGGCTCCTTTCTCTTTATGTAAAATTGCTTTTATGATTCAACGGGTGCATGCTACAGATGCCGCGAAGGCATTGATCCAACAATTACAAAAACAATATGGTGCCTTAATGTTTCACCAAAGCGGTGGTTGTTGCGACGGAAGCCAACCGATGTGTTTTGAAGATGGTGAATTTAAAACAGGAGCGAGTGATATATTGTTAGGAAATATTGAAGGCTGCAATTTTTTTATGAGCAGAGACCAGTTTGAATACTGGAAACATACTGAACTCACACTGGATGTTACGCCCGGCAGAGGCAGCAGCTTTTCGTTGGAAATACCTTTGGGTGTACGATTCTATATTAAATCAAGAGTGTTTACAGCGCAGGAAATGGCAGAGCTGAAAGCACAGCAGGCATAATACAAACTATCATCACCAATTGATAACATAGCATTCTTTAAAATTTGCATCATTGTTTCATTTTTCGCTTACCTTCGCCACCTGATGAAGCGGCATAATTCATTATACAGGGTTTATATAGCATTGGTTTTATTAACCAGCTTTGCCGCCACGCTTTTTCCCTTTGAGTTTTTTCACACACATATTACAGCAACATCGTGTTCAGATAAAAGTAATACTGATGGTATATGTAATCACAAGTCTCACCTTGGTACAAAAGAAACCTATTGCTGGGCATGCACCATTCATGTAGAAAAAACGTATACACTTACTACCGCTACCGCCCTTCATTCTTTATTTGCTGATATTTGTTTCCGCAATATTGCTGTTATACAGAAATACACGGATAACAGCATCCATACTTCTCTCCGGGGACCACCTTGTTTTGCGTAATTTAATCATTCACAACGCAGTAACATAAACACCCGTCAAGGTGTAATATCATTCTGTTGCTGCGGTACGCAAGCTGCCATTCGAACGTAAAACAATACGTATCAAAGGCAATCATTTTACCATTCAAATATTCAGCATTGAAATATTCTTATATAAAACTGTTTATCACTCTTTTTATATTCATTGGTAAACAGGCATCAGCTAAAAAAAATGATCTTTTTTATCCACCCATTGATGCTAAAGTATCTGTTACCGGAAAAGTAACCGATGCACAAACAGGCGAGCCATTACAGGGAGCCTCCGTGTATTTTGCTGATGCAAAAACCGGCGCCATCACTAACGCAAAGGGTGAATACAGCATAAAAAACATTGCTCCAGGAAATTATTTAATTGAAGTTTCTTCAGTGGGGTATGGCAGTATTACTGAGCATATAAAACTTACGGGCGATGTACAAAAAGATTTTGCTTTATCAACAGCTGTTATTGAAAATACAGGTGTAACGGTAACCGGTGTATCATCGGCTACTAAATTAAAAAGAACGCCTACACCAGTTACTATTGTTAGTAAAACAGAACTGACAGCAGTAACATCTACCAATCTTATAGATGCCATTAGTAAAACACCCGGGGTTTCTCAACTTACCACAGGTCCTTCTATTTCAAAACCTATGATTCGTGGTTTAGGTTATAACCGTGTGGTAGTATTGAATGATGGTATGCGCCAGGAAGGACAACAATGGGGAGATGAACATGGAATTGAAATAGATGAGTATAGTGTAAACAAAGTAGAAATATTAAAAGGGCCCGCTTCGCTTATATATGGCAGTGATGCTATGGCAGGCGTAATTAATATTCTTACTAATGTGCCTGTACCGGAAGGTACTATTAAAGGCAACATTGTGAGCAACTACCAAACCAATAATCACATGCGTGGTGTAGGGGGCAATATTGCCGGCAATATTCATGGTTTTAACTGGAACCTGTATGGCTCACTTAAAGGCGCGGAAGATTACACCAATAAATATGATGGACGTGTATTGAACTCGAGATACAATGAAAAAAACTTTGGTGGTTATATTGGCTACAACGGTAGTTGGGGATATAGTCATATACTGGTGAGCAGTTTTAACCAACAGCCGGGCCTGATTGAAGGAGATCGTGATTCTGCCACAGGCAAATTTACAAGAGCAGTAAATAACAATGGTACAGAAGAAACGCGGATAGCTGAAGGCAGCGATTTTAAAGGTATTGATCCACTTTTACCGAGACAACATATCAGGCATTTTAAAATAGCGTCAGACAACAGGTTTAATATTGGCGATGGAAAACTGGACGTTAACATCGGCTATCAAAATAATAAAAGACAGGAGTATGGCAATGTACTGGATGCTGGAACACCAGATCTTTTTTTTAACCTGAATACATTTACCTATAACCTGCAGTATCATCTTCCTGAAATGGACAAATGGAAAACAGCGATTGGCATAAACGGTATGCAACAACAAAATGAAAATAAGGCGGAAGAAGTACTGATACCCGAATACAGTCTGTTTGACATTGGAGGTTTTGTATACACACAAAAAAACTTTGAGAAATTTACCATTAGCGGCGGTATACGTTTTGACAATAGAAGCATTGACTCCAAAGCGCTCACTGTTGATAACGAAGCGAAATTCCAGGCGTTTAAAAGATCATTCAGCAATGTGTCCGGAAGTGCCGGCATAAGTTATGAAGCCAGCAAAACGCTTACGCTGAAATTTAATGTAGCAAGAGGTTTCAGGGCACCGGCTATTGCAGAGCTGGCATCGAACGGAGCACACGAAGGAACCAACAGGTATGAATATGGTGATAACAATTTACAATCGGAAACGAGTTTACAATTTGATGGAGGAATTGACATTAATACGGAACATATTTCACTTACCGCATCAGGTTTTGTAAACAATATCAATAATTTTATTTTTTACCGAAAGCTGGAAAGTGTAAATGGAGGCGATTCGTTAGTAAATGCTAATGGTGAAGATATTACTGCATTCAAATTCAGCCAGGCGAAAGCAACACTATATGGCGGAGAATTAAATCTTGACATTCATCCCCACCCGTTAGACTGGTTGCATTTTGAGAATACTTTTTCCTACGTAAGAGGCATTTTTGATCAGCCTGTTGAAGGGGTAAAAAACATTCCTTTTATTCCGGCAGCCCGTTTAATAACACAGTTAAAAGGCGCTTTTTTAAAGAAAGGAAAATGTGTCCGCAACATCGCGATCAGTATAGAGCTGGACAATACGTTTAAACAGACCAACGCTTTTACAGCATTCAATACAGAAACACCAACCTCAGGATATACATTACTAAATACAGGAATAAGCGCGGACTTTGTAAAAAACAAGAAAACTTTATTTACGCTTATTCTTACCGGCAATAATCTAACAGATGTGGCTTATCAGAATAACCTAAGCAGGCTAAAATACACTGACGTAAATAATGTAACAGGCAGGATGGGCGTTTTTAATATGGGCAGAAATTTCAGCTTCAAAGTAAATATACCGTTGTCTTTAAAATAGTATTTATACACATACACTTAATACCCGGCTTGCAAACCGGGTATTTGTATTTTATTAAAATATCCATTCCGGTATCCTATGCTGAATGCAGGATTACATTTGGATGATTATCCATTTGAAAAGGTGAATTGTGTATGCTAACGGTAACACATACTCAAAGTATCTTTGGCCTGCTATTCAAAAAAATATTTTCTAACTTAATGATCCTGATACCCGGGAAATTGTTCTCACTATAAACCCAAACATGCCAACAGTCCTACACCATTTTATCATAAATTAGCGCTGCCTAAACTGGAACAATATAGGGAACCGTTGAGAAGGCACACTATAAAGCAAAAGGCAAAAAAAGAAAAGGCATACTCATAAAGATTTAATATGGCTTACGCACTTGTTACAGGAGCTGCAAAAGGCATTGGCAAAGCTATTTCCGGAAAATTGGCAGCTAAAGGATTTGACTTATTACTGGTCGATATTGATGCGGAAAATTTAGTACTTACTCAACAGGAATTACAATCATTACATCATAAAGTAATAGAAATACTTGCCGTTGATTTATCGGATGCACAAACTCCACAAAAAATAAAAACCTGGAGCATTCCATGGCATAATGAATTAAAGATATTGGTTAACAACGCAGCTTTCGGATTAAATGGGGCCTTCGAAACTTTATCATTAAGCGAACAACTCAATATTGTTGATGTGAATGTCAAAGCCGTTGTTTCGCTTTGTCATCTTTTTATCCCGGTATTAAAAAAGGGAGACAACACATACATACTTAATATAGGCAGCAACTCTGGCTACCAGCCTGTACCCTACCTGAATATATACGCCTCATCAAAAGCGTTTATTATTTCTTTTACAAGGAGTTTACGTTATGAGTTACGTAATACCAATATACATGTAACCTGTGTTAGTCCTGGCAGCACAGATACTAATTTTGTAGACAGAGCCGGAATGGGCAAAGCCATCCGCAAAACTGCCGATAAATACAACATGACCCCTGAAGCGGTAGCGCATATTGCTGTAAAGGCGTTGTTCAATAAAAAAGCAGAAACCATCACGGGACTCAGTACAAAATTGGGCATATTCCTTTCGTGGCTGGCACCCAAATCACTTTCAGAAAAATTTGGAGCTGATATATTTCAACGGCAGGATTAGCATTTCAGTAAGTAACGGAGATTGCAACAAACTATGTTTGGCAGCAAATGATAATCCGCTATCTTTAACGTATACATGCCATATTCCGATAAAAATACTTCTATCGAATTCAATAAACGGTCCTCTGAAAATGACAACCTGTTTTCTATCCTGATCCCTTCATGGAATAATCTTGATTATTTAAAATTGTGTATCCGTAGTATTCAAGCAAACTCTACTTACTCTCACCAGATTATTGTACATGTAAATGAAGGTAAGGATGGCACATTAGATTGGATAAAACAGGAAACAAATTTCGATTATACCTATAGTAAGAAAAATACAGGCGTTTGTTATGCACTCAATGCATGCAGCACACTTGCACATACACAGTATATATTGTACATGAATGATGACATGTACGCCTGCCCCGGATGGGATGCTGCACTTTGGAAAGAGATTGAAAAAATAGGACATGATCATTTTTTTTTATCGGCAACAGCTATTGAGCCAAATGCTCAGAGCAATTGTTCCATTGAAAAAACTTACGGCACTGATATTAAAAGCTTTGATGAAAAATTATTGCTTCAGGAATATGCTGATTTACCCATCCAGGATTGGACAGGCGCCACCTGGCCCCCTAATATTGTACATAAAAAAGTATGGAATATGGCAGGCGGATACAGTATAGAATTTTCACCTGGCATGTACTCAGATCCTGATTTTTCGATGAAGCTCTGGCAAATGGGCATCCGTATTTTTAAAGGTGTAGCTGCCAGCCGTGTATATCATTTCGGATCTATTTCTGTTAAAAGAATAATTAAGAATAAGGGCTATTACCAGTTCATCAAAAAATGGGGTATGAGCTCCGACACATTCTCAAAATTTTATTTATGCCGCGGTAAAGTATATACAGGCGAATGCGAAGAAGTACAGCTACCCTTTGCCGTTAAGCTCAAAAGTTTCTGGAAGTTACTCAGCAGTGTTTTTGTAAGATAAAGAAGCTTGTAGTTTATTGTTTCACATCTCACGTTTCATTACACGTAACCTCACACTGCTATATATTTGGTCTGACCTTTGGTCCTGATCAGCATCATCTTTTCGCTTCACGTCCATCTTGCGTTTATCGTTTCACTATTCACTAAAAAAACAGGGGGAATAAGACTATTCCCCCGCTTATAGACCCTCTATTAATCTATAAAAACAAACCTTTGCCGTTTTTACATCATCAGTTGTGCTGATAACCCGGCTTAATTATATTTAACACCTTTTGTGTACCATAAGTCTTTATACGATAGTGTAAATGTGAGCTTACCATATCTTTCCTGTATCAGACCATCTACTTTTGTGCCGCGTATACCATACTCAAATCCCACCATATAACTCAATGTACTACGCTTTGAATTAAAACCCATTCCTATTGATATGCCCATATCTTTCAACTGCTGGTTGTAAACGCTCAGGTAAGAATCTGAATAAAAAACACCCGCCTGGTAAAATACTTTTTCAACTACTACCGGCCACACCTGCTGCACTTTCGAAAATTCTATTCCTAATGAAGCGCGGTTAGCATTTTTAAGCGAATAACCAGCTCCTTTGTAATTTACTGTAGACCAATCCTGGTATTTGTAGTCTGCAAGCATGGTGATTTTTTTGCTCTTCGTAACGGCTATTCCCACCCCAACCGCGTTTGGCATTCTGAAATAATCACTTTTTGAAGCATCGCTGTGTATAGTGGTAGACTGGGTAACTACATCGGTAGTATAATCGGCCGTGAGGTCTGTTTTATTAGCGTAAGTACCCCCAAGGGCGAGATCCCATTTTGAATTGAGCTTGGTATAAAACTGTGCGCCGTAGTTGAGGTAAAAATTATGCAGGTAAATATTCCTGGTAGAGGTAATAGCGTCTGTTGCTTCTGTTCATGCCAATGTTTCTGTTTGTGTAATGGAGCCAAAAAGAAATGCGGCACTGATACCTACAGAGAAATGTTTACCAATGCTTACCCCATTGTCCCAATAAGCTTTATGCACGCCACCATTGCCATCATAATCTGCTGTTGTAAAAGCGTTGGTACCCTGTATGCTTTTTTTACCGGTAAAAGAATAATTGGCGGTACTAAAAGGCATCATACCAATACTGGTTCCCCACCATTTGCGTGCTTTTATACCGAGACTGAAACGCGATACACTAAAATCTCTTGTTTGATTAGAAGAACTTACCAGGTTGTTTGCATAATAAGACACAAACTTTCCTCTTCCTGAAGCTTCTACCACAAAAAACTGCTCCTGCAAGGCCGAATAGGAAGCAGGATTATTATTAATGGTATAATACTTACTCCTGTATGCTATACCGGTATTAGCCATGCCTGAAGTACGGTTAAAATAACTGTCTTCCAGGTCTCCAATACCTAATATAGAATAAGGAGAACTGGTGTTTTGAGCAAAACCCATATAGCTGCTCAACAATACAATACCGCTTAACAAAAAATATTTTAAAGTTATTTTCATATTATACTACTCCTGTTGTACCGACACATAATATACTTTCAGTTTGATATTTCCCTTCGCATTCTGATTATCTCCCACCACCAACCTGTTAAAGCGGTTACCATACCCCGGAGAAGCTGGTAAAAATATTAACCCATTATGAGTGTCGCCACTTAAAGCAATCTGCTGCTGCAGATAAGCAGTTAAATCATATGAGTAATAGGTATTTTCTCCATACAGCCAATCTACAATAAGGCTACCGGTTTGAGCGCTTTGCGAACCTGTAGCGCCATTTGCCACCAACAAGCCTCCCAAATTATTATTAATACTGGTAGTTACCGCCGCTTGTAATTGCGGAGGTGGCATATATAATAGGTCGTAACTCGACTTCAACGGTGGAACGGTAAGCTCTGCTTTAATAATCTTTACATAATCACTTCGCTGCAATAAGGAGCGCAATGAAGGAAAAGTAACCTTCATGAATACATTAGTGAGCGACTGTGTAAATGCCGCATGCGCTGTTGCGTCTGAAGGTATTTCTTTACTATCAGGTACAGGAACATTGAGTGGAGTACCCGTGTGGTCAACACTGATTTGGTTGAATTGCCTGTTTCTTGCGGTTAATGTAAAGTCAATATATTTCTGCGTAAGGTAAGGATTGGATTCATGGTAAAACAACCGCATAGTTATACTATCTGAAAACCCAAGTATTGCCGCATTGGCATTTTCAGCGGATATTTTTATTCCATTAAAATAATGCTCAAAATCGGTGGCAGTTGCTACCTGCACCGCTTTGTTTTGTATTAAGCCCCACAATTCATATCCCAATACATCAGTTATTTTTATTTTAACACTATCCTTTAAAGAAGGATGAATAAGTACATTGGCTGAACCAAGCGGCGTTGATTCGGCGGGAAAATTACTGGTGTTATACAAATAAGATAATCCTTCGGGAAGTTCAATCATAGAGGTAAGCCTGTTCACATTAAAGTGTTGTAATACCGAAGTATCGCCGTAAAATGAACTATCACCCCGCATTTGCAGTACAAGCGAATCGTAAGCGGCTGAAATATGAAAGTCGGGACTGGTAGATGGAGAAGAAAGCACAAAAAAAGAATTGGCGGTTACTTTACCAAAATAGGGATCTTTATAACTGCCTATTAATACACTTGAGCTCTGGGAAGTGGCAATGGAATCGCGGAAAATGGTTGAAATAATGGGAGTGAGCGTATCTACAACTATCACATTAGTATAACCCGCATCAATAAATTGCTCACCAAATTCTATGTCTGCCTTTTTACAACCAATGTTGTAAACCAAAACAAAAATAATAACACTATAGAGGGACATCCATTTTCTCATACTCTCTTTATTGGGAGAAAGGAGCTTAAATGCTTTTACTTTCGGTGCAATATTATTGGTGTATCGTGTTACTATTTTGTTAGTGTGGACAGATCATACAGTTATATATACGAGCATGCTTATTTTATATATTAAAATGTAGGGAATAATTTACTGATCACTTAAAGCTGATAAGTGGTTGTTTTTATTGAAATACCCTACAGAACTGCATTGGGGTACATATTGCTTATGTTTCAGAAACGCTGCCCTTTTAAATAAAGGTTATGCTTTTAGTAAATTATAAAAACGTTTGTATAGATAAATCATTTATTCATCTATGAATACTGATTGAAATTACATTTTAACGATTTTGAACTTGGTGTTTCAGATAGTTTAGCTGCAAATTTTTCTTAAATGATGAAAGCAAAGACTTTACTATTCTGTTTATCAGGCCTGGGCACCATTATAATATCTTCCTGTAATAAATCGTCTAATTCATCAGATTCAACTGTGGGTAACTGGATCACGAGATCATCGTTTGAAGGAGTAGCCAGAAGCGAAGCTGTTGCATTTACTATTGCAGACAAGGGATACATTGTGGCGGGATACGATGGATCTAAACGTTTAAAAGATACCTGGTCATACGACCCGCAATATAATTTTTGGCAGCAAAAAGCCGAATTTCCTGGTATAGCAAGAAACGCTGCTACAGGATTTGCTATAGATACAAAAGGATATATAGGAACCGGGTATGATGGATACAATAAGCTTAATGACTTTTGGGAATACAATTCCGTTACTGATGAATGGACACAAAGAGCGGATTTCAGCGGATCAGGCCGTTACAGTGCCGTAGGGTTCAGCATTTCAGGTAAAGGATATATTACTACCGGTTTTGATGGCAATTACCTTAAAGATATATGGGAATTTGACCCAACCAGTGGCGCTAATGGCAAATGGACGCAGAGAGTTAGTATGAGTGGTGAAAAACGAATGGGTGCTGTAGCGTTTGTGCGTAATAACAAAGCCTATGTTGTAACAGGAATATATAGTGGGGGCACTGTAGATGATTTTAATGTTTTTGATCCTGCACAACCTGAAGGACAAGCATGGACACAGTTAAGAAGAATAGCTAATGTAAGCGATGAATCTTATGATGATAATTACAAGATTGTTCGCAGCAAAGCAGTTGCTTTTGTAATGAATGATAAAGCGTATGTATGCACCGGTGAAAACGGTAGCATTTACAAAGATACCTGGGAGTATAATTTTACCGATGATACATGGACTTTAAAAACACCTTTTGAAGGTGCGGCAAGAACAGCAGCATGCGCTTTCGGAATAAACAACAGGGGCTTTGTTTTGTTGGGAAAAAGCAGTACCTATCAGTTTGAAGACATCAGAGAATTTTTCCCTGATCAAACATACAATTCAGATGAAACACAATAAGCAATGGGTTTATATTGCAACACTTACCGCATCACTGGTTTTAGCGATAAGTGTGTATGCATATTCGCACAAGCGGGCAAACAAAGGAGATGATTTATTAAAAGTGGAAATGAAGCCTTTTAAAACCGCCGATGGATGGGGGTATGAAATTGATGTAGATGGCAAGCCCTATATTAAGCAGGAAACTATTCCAGCTATTGCAGGAAATAAAAAATTTACCAGCAAAGAAGATGCGGCAACAACCGGAAACACGGTAATGAAAAAACTACTGAAAGGCATACGCCCTTCATTAACGTTACAGGAAGTTATGGCGTTAGGTATTCATATAACGCCATAACATCGTCAACTAATTTTGATTAAGAATACTGCTCTATAATCTTAAAAAAATCGTTCCTGTAGCTATTGCCTATGGGAACGTTTTTTCTTCCTATAGATATTTCGCTTCGGGAGATGGTTTCCACATGATTGAGCGATACCACAAACGAACGGTGAACGCGTACAAAATTATTTTCAGGTAACCGGGAAGTAAAATTTTTTAAGTTCTGCAACGTCAAAACCGGCTGGCTTTTACCTACAAGGTATATCTGGGTGTAATCCTTCATCCCCTCGCAAAACATTATCTCATCAAACTTTACTTTAATTATTTTGTATTCCGACTTAACGAAAACAAAATCATGTTTACTGTAATTGGTAAGTACCGGGACTTCTTCAGTGAGAATAAGCGCTTCCTCTTGCATATCAGTTCTGTGATTAAGAATTAGGTAATAAGATATTCGAGTGACCCAAATTTCTATATGAATAGCCAGATTTAACAGATGAAATCGGCAAACCGGGCAAAAGAATAGGTGAAAAAAAATTATTGGCAGTGGAGGTATGCTTAACAACCGCGAAACAAACAATGTAAAATATTATTCTTAGTGATCTTTTATTATATAAAAAAACTATCGCACTATTAATTAACCACTGTGTCATATACCTGTCCTTTCCTTGAAAATGACAGCTTATATTCGCCTGCAGAGCAATAAGTGTAAATTATCTCATTTAAAATTTTATAAGGAACTTTCAGCATTGATTGTATTTATATAATTTATTATCGTCATCTATGCTTATCCAACATATACAGAAATTAGCATCACAAATTAGCACGGAGGTTATATCTAATCGCAGGCATTTGCATGCAAATCCCGAACTCTCCTTTCACGAATATGAAACATCAGCATTTATAAAAGCCCAGCTCGATAAAATGGGTATTAAATGGCAATCGTTGGCCAATACTGGTGTGGTTGCTGTCATAAAAGGAGAGAAACCTTCTGATGCTGTTGTAGCACTTCGGGCAGATATAGACGCCTTGCCTATAAAAGAAGCGAACGATATCAGTTATGCGTCAAAACAGGAAGGCGTAATGCATGCATGTGGGCACGATGCACATACTTCATCTTTACTCGGCACTGCATATATACTGCAATCATTGAAGCCATCTTTTGGCGGCACAATAAAATTTATTTTTCAGCCGGGTGAAGAAAAATTACCAGGGGGAGCCAGCTTGATGATCAAAGAGGGTGTATTACAAAATCCGGTACCACATGCGGTTATTGGTCAACATGTAATGCCATCTTTACCTGCCGGAAAAATTGCACTGCATAGCGGTAAATATATGGCTTCGATGGACGAAATATTTGTAACGGTTAAAGGGAAGGGCGGTCATGGTGCGCAACCACAACAAAACATTGATCCTGTTGTAATCACTGCACATATTATTTTAGCGCTTCAACAAATCGTAAGCCGCATGGCTAACCCTGCCATGCCAACCGTATTATCTTTTGGAAAATTAACAGCCAACGGCGCTATTAATGTTATACCAGATGAGGTGTTTATGGAAGGCACTTTCAGAACAATGGATGAAAACTGGCGCTCTGATGCTCATATCAAAATGAAAAAAATGGCAGAAACTATTGCAGAAAGCATGGGCGGCAGTTGTTCGTTTGTAATTAACCGTGGATATCCTTTTCTTATAAATGATAATAAAGTAACTGCATTGGTACAGCAATGCGCTGAAGCGTTTTTAGGAGCTTCAAATGTATTACCTACA
Organism: Agriterribacter sp.; assembly: GCA_044223805.1. Classification (GTDB taxonomy): domain Bacteria; phylum Bacteroidota; class Bacteroidia; order Chitinophagales; family Chitinophagaceae; genus Agriterribacter. Next base: position 2,374 of record JBGALP010000115.1, on the reverse strand, counting down.
GATATATGGATGGCATCTGAAGATTTTGCCTACTACACCCAATTGGCGCCTTCGTGCTTTTACCTGTTGGGTGTTGGCAACCCGGAAAAAGGTATTGGTTACTCATTACATACGCCTACGTTTAACATTGATGAAGACGCATTAATGAATAGTACTGGCTTAATGGCTTATATAGCTTTGAAGCAATTAGGAAATTGATATATTATAGTTAATAACAAAAGGTATGGGGTTGTACTTTTGCATCATTAACTAACATAAGAAATATTTACGTTTTTATTCAGCCATTGTTTTATTAAACATATTGTCATGCAAACACTATCGCTATCATTTCAAAAACAGGTATTAATCATAACTATAAATCGTCCTGACAAACTAAACGCTTTGAATAAAAACGTTATTGAAGAATTAAGTGCCGCGGTAAAAGATGTATATAATAATCCCGAAATTAAATCGGCTATCATAACCGGCAGCGGACCTAAAGCATTTGTTGCTGGTGCTGATATAAGTGAGTTTACCGCACTTGATGCTGCAGGAGGAAAAGCGCTTGCAGAAAAAGGTCAGACCAACTTGTTCAATAAAATTGAAAACTCTCCAAAACCTATAATAGCGGCAGTAAATGGTTTCGCATTGGGCGGAGGATGCGAACTGGCAATGGCTTGTCATTTTCGCATAGCAAGTAACAATGCAAAGTTTGGACAGCCCGAAGTAAACCTCGGGTTGATCCCGGGATATGGTGGCACACAAAGACTGACCCAGTTGATAGGGAAAGGTCGTGCCATGGAAATGATACTAACCGGTAAAATGATTGATGCAAATACCGCGCTTCAATATGGATTAGTAAATGATGTAACCACGCCAGAAGATTTATTAAGCAAAACCATGACCATACTTGAAATGATCAATTCAAAAGCACCGCTGGCGGTAGCAGGAAGTATAAAGGCAGTAAATGCGGTGTTTAACGAAAGCGTGGATGGCTACCAGCTTGAGATAAATACATTCGGCGAATTGTTTGATACAGCAGATGCCAAAGAAGGTGCCGCCGCTTTTTTGGAAAAAAGAAAGCCTGTTTTCAAAGGTCATTAGGCTCATAAGCACAGATATCGTTTATCTTTGCCGCCTTATAGTTTTATCATCATTATACAATCTGCAATATGGATTACAGAATAGAAAAAGACACGATGGGAGAAGTAAAAGTTCCCGTAAATGCTTACTATGGCGCTCAAACACAAAGAAGTATTGATAACTTCAAAATCGCGCAGGACATCAACCGCATGCCAAAAGAAATTATCCGCGCATTTGCTTATCTCAAAAAAGCCGCAGCCATTACCAATCTTGAAGCAGGTGTTTTGCCTAAAGAAAAATCAGATCTGATTGGCAAAGCCTGTGATGAAATACTTGAAGGTAAACTGGATGATTATTTTCCACTGGTAGTTTGGCAAACAGGTAGTGGCACGCAGAGTAACATGAATGTAAACGAAGTAGTAGCATATCGTGGTCATGTGCTGAATGGAGGGAAATTAGATGATAAAGAAAAGCTGCTGCATCCTAATGATGATGTAAATAAGTCACAGTCGAGTAACGATACTTTTCCAACGGCTATGCATATAGCCGCTTATAAAATTTTGATTGAAACAACTATTCCCGGCATAGAAAAACTGCGTAATACTTTGGCTGAAAAGAGCAAGCAGTTTATGAACGTGGTAAAAATAGGCCGTACGCATTTTATGGATGCCACACCCTTAACATTAGGACAGGAATTCAGCGGCTATGTGTCACAATTGGATCATGGATTGAAAGCCATTAAAAATACGCTGCCTCATTTAAGTGAGCTCGCGCTGGGTGGAACGGCTGTTGGCACCGGCATTAATACACCGCCTGCATATGCAGAAAATGTTGCCAAACATATTGCTGCCTTAACAGCGTTACCATTTGTAACCGCCGAAAACAAATTTGAGGCCTTAGCTGCGCATGACGCCATTGTGGAAGCACATGGCGCTTTAAAAACGGTTGCGGTTAGTTTAATGAAGATAGCAAACGATATACGCATGCTTTCTTCAGGGCCACGGAGTGGTATAGGCGAAATTCATATTCCCGATAATGAACCAGGTTCATCTATTATGCCAGGCAAGGTAAACCCTACGCAGTGCGAAGCACTTACTATGATTGTTGCACAGGTGTTAGGAAATGATGTAGCTATTAATATAGGCGGTGCTACCGGTCATTTTGAACTGAATGTATTTAAACCGGTAATGATCTACAACTTTCTGCATAGTGCGAGATTAATAGGCGATGGCTGTGTAAGCTTTAATGATAAATGCGCTGCTGGCATTGAACCGCTTGAAAAGAACATTAAAAAGCATGTAGACAATTCGCT
>JBGALP010000114.1:0-15042 GCA_044223805.1 Agriterribacter sp. | reverse complement strand
TGGAGGCGTTTCTGAAGCGCAAGTAAAAATTAAAACATATGACTACCTGAAATCAAAACCAAACATTTCATCTTTAGTGACACATATAGACAGGGGTGGTTTCAAGGATAAAATAAACGGTAACACTACATTCTTTGCAACCACCAATTACGGAGTAGATGAATACTTAAAAGCAATGAAAAACATCAGGGCTATTGAGCTGGGTGATGAAAATATAACCTATACGCTCGACAGTATCCCTATGTTCAGAGTTGATTCTTTGCAAACATATATGTTTGATGGCGCTCTTGGAAGAGATAAGCTTTCTGTTAAAGGTGCTTTTTTCCCATCGCTCTACGGCGATATACCGGATGTTAGATTTAAACTCTGGCTGAACCGGAGTTTTGCTTATGGCTCATACGTAGATTATGTAGATTATGTGGTGTATTCAAAAGTGATAGGTACTGATGATTCGCAGGAACCTGATATTAATGCTGTACCGGAAGCCGAGAAAGATAAATCAGTCACAGTACAATCTTCAGGTATTATTACAACCAATGGCGTTGTACATATACTTGACGGCTATCACCGCCTCTTCTTTAACACAAACAGCATTCAATAAAATTCATACATCATCATAAAAGATCATTATGAAAAAAGTAGTTATATACATACTTACAGCATGCACGAGCTTTATTGCATGTAAAAAAATTACTGAAGGTTTTTTAAGCGATACCATACGCTATACAACTCCTGATTTGTATTGCCAGCGTGGGTTAGCATTAGTTCAATCGGATAAGATATCACTGGATGGCTCTACTCCTCCTGTTACTTTTGAAATGATGAATTTAAGAGACAGTTCAGGAGAAAAACTACCCGAAGCCTTCAGCACAAAATACGAGATTACTGTTTTTAAGACAGGACAAACATTTAATGTAGATACGGATACTACCATAGCGTTACTGAATGAAAAAAGAGAAACAATAAATGTTGAACCTATGGAATTTAATACGATAAGCGGGCAACTTACATTTAACAGGGGCTCTACTAATATTCCCTTAGGTATATACAATTTCGATATCCAGGCCACAAACAGAAACGGAACAAAATTTTATCCTTCTTTCGGCAGCATACACGTAATAGATCCAACTGACGATGACATGTTTTTGCAGGAAGATAATGTAAACAATGCTTTTGCCGATCTTGATGGCGCAGTAACTGCTGTTAAAAATCCAAAACTCACTTTTACCAAAGTATCAAGTGAAGGTGCGAGAATCATTTTGAAAATTGTAGACAAAAACGGCAATCCGTTCAATCCTTCAGCCGGAGAGATTATCCGCCGTGGAGATCGCCCTACTTTCGAAAACTACGCCAGGTTTAACCCTGTTGTGTTTACTGATACGGCCATGGTATGTGATTTTGAAGTAGCCCCTTTTCCATTGGCGCCTTATAAAGATGCAAATGGTACTAACTGGAATCATCTTATTTACTACCGTATTCCAAGTAACCACATTACAATAGACGGATTAGCAGATGGGAAATATTCTGCCAATCCCAGATTCGCCTTTACAATTAAACTTGAAGGTACTTTTATAGTGCAATTACAATTAACAGATGCGGTAAGAAAAGAGTAGCCAATTGACATTAATATAATGCTTGATAATTATAAGGGCTGTGACTTATGTACAGCCTTTATTTTTTTTATTCCATAGCTTTACAACTCATTATATATTATTTACCATGTTTGCTAAAGAAACCTATCAATCAAGAAGAAAAAGATTAAAAACAGCAGTAGGTAGTGGCGTTATTCTGTTACCCGGTAACGAAGAAAGCAGCATGAACTATACAGATAATCTGTATCATTTCAGGCAGGACAGTTGCTTTTTGTATTTTACCGGTATTGATCGTCCATCACTCTACCTGGTGATTGATATTGACAATAACCATGAAACTATTTTTGGTAATGAAGCCACCATGGATGATATTGTTTGGACAGGTGCAACGGTATCAATACAATCGCAGGCTGCTGCTGCTGGTATAACAACCACGGAACCTGTGAGCAAATTAACAGATCTGCTGATTCAGTATGTAAAACAAAAAAGAACGGTACATTTTTTACCGCCCTACCGTGCAGATACCGCCATAAAGCTTAGTGAATGGCTGAACATACCTTATGCTGCCGTAAAACAACAATCATCTGTTACTTTAATAAAAGCCATCATAGCACAACGGGCTGTTAAATCGGAAGAAGAAATAGCAGAGATAGAAAAGGCAATTGACATTACCGCCGATATGCAGCTAAAAGCCATGCAGCTATCACGTGCAGGCATAACCGAATATCAATTGGCAGGACAATTAGAAGGCGTGGCTGTAAGTGGTGGTGGACATCTGGCATTTCCTACTATACTTACCGTAAACGGGCAGTATCTGCATAACCATGCCGGGAGTAATATTCTGCAAAACAATCAGTTGTTGCTTTGCGATTGTGGCGCTGAAGCAGCATCGCATTATGCCGGAGACCTTACGAGAACATCACCTGTATCCGGCAGATTTTCTACATTACAAAAAGAAGTGTATAATATAGTATTGAAGGCACAGCAGGCTGCTATTGATGCTTCGCAACCTGGGAAAAAATTTATAGCTATTCATTTGCTTGCTTGTGAAAAACTAACAGAAGGGTTGCAGCAGTTAGGATTAATGAAGGGCGATAGTAAGGAAGCTGTAGCCGCCGGAGCGCATACATTATTCTTTCAATGTGGGTTAGGTCATATGCTGGGGCTTGATGTACACGATATGGAAAACCTCGGCGAACAATATGTTGGTTATACAGACGACTTAAAGAAAAGCACTGAATTTGGATTAAAGTCACTAAGAATGGCGCGTACGCTTAAACCTGGTTTTGTAGTAACCGTTGAACCCGGTTTGTATTTCATTCCTGAATTAATGGACATGTGGCAATCAGAAAATAAACACAGTGCTTTTATTAATTATGATGCGTTAGGCAAGTTCAGGAACTTTGGAGGCATCCGCATTGAAGATGACATACTAATAACGCCAACGGGTAACCAAGTTTTAGGAAAGCCTTTAGCCAAAACAACACAAGAAATTGAAGCGCTTTGTGGATGAAATAAAGGTAGAAGGTTTAAGGAAAAGGCAGACCTTTGAAGGCGGGGGCAGGCTTTCCTTACGCCCTACACCTTATTCCCTACACCACTTCAGTCATCTTCTCCGCTATCCCCTTTGCCGCTATCCATCCACTCGTCCAGGCATGTTGAAAATTAAAGCCCCCCGTAATACCATCCACATCCAATACCTCTCCGGCGAAAAATAAACCCCCATGCTTTTTACTCTGCATAGTATTCACATCTATTTCAGATAGGTTTATTCCGCCACAAGTAACAAATTCTTCTTTAAACGTTGTTTTGCCTTTAACTTCAAATTCCTGTGTGGTAAGATTATGTATCAAAACATTTTGCTGTTTCGCCTGTAAATCACTCCACCGTTGCTCCGGTTGTATACCACTACAGGTGAGCAGATACTCCCAAAGTCTTGCGGGTAGCTGAAAAGGATTTCGCGAGCTCATTTTCTGAGCAGCATACTGTTGTCTTAACGCCGGCCACTCTTCGCGCAATGTTTGTTCTGTAAAAGAATGCAACCAGTTTATTATTATAGTAAAATGATAGCCGCCTTGCTGTAGCTCTCTTGCGGCCCATGCGCTCAGTTTTAATATGGCAGGTCCGCTCATACCCCAATGCGTTATAAGTAAAGGTCCCTGCTGTGAAAATTTCGTTCCTTTAATTTTTACCGAGGCCTTATCTACACTTACCCCCATCAACGCCGTAATGTTATTGCCAGGCATATTAAATGTAAATAATGAAGGGGCTGGTTCAGCTATTGTATGTCCACATTCCTTTAACCAATCGAACTGTGTAGCTTTTGAATATCCACCGCATGCAACACAAATAAAATCAGCATGCAGTATTGTTGTTTCTGAAAGATAAATACCAAATTTCTTTTCGTCCGTTGTTACATCATTCACTATTATCTTTTTCACGTCAGCATTCATTTTAATATCAACCTTATACTTATCTGCTTCTCTTAATAAACAGGTTATAATGGTTTCTGATGTATTAGTCACCGGAAACATCCTCCCATCAGCTTCTGTTTTTAATTCTACTCCGCGCTCCTTAAACCAGGATATAGTATCAGTCGTAAAAAAATGGTGAAATGCTTTTCGTACAAAATGCAATCCGCGGGGGTATCGCTTTATCATTTCGTCTATATCAAAACACGCGTGTGTAACATTACACCTGCCGCCACCGCTCACTCTTACTTTTGATAACAGTTTACTGCTTTTTTCAAGTATCATTACCTTCAAATCCGGGTTTGTTCTGGCAGCATTTACCGCGGTAAAAAAACCGGCAGCCCCTCCTCCTATCACAATCAATTGTTGTTGCTTCATGTAATTTGTGTAATTTAAACAGCAGCAAATTTTTAAAATTAAAAATATCTCTTTTGTTTTATCGCGTCATAAAAATTCTTGCGCGTTGCAGCCTGTTATTTTTCTTTAGAAAGAAAATTGTTTGCGGCGCATCACTGCAAAACCTACAAGGACCAGCGATAATTGCAGCCAATCACCCCAACTCATTAATGGACGCTGTAGTAATTGGATGTGCCTGCAGCCAGCCGGTTCATTTTACTATCAGGAGCGATATGTTCAAAAATCCCTTGTTTAAATTCCTGCTGAAACGTCTTAACGGTATTCCCGTATATCGGTCAACTGAAGAAAAAAATAAAATGCGGGAAAATTTTACAACTATGCAACGCTGCAAAGCAATTCTCAAACAAAATGGCATCATCATCATTTTTGCTGAAGGATATACTCTGCATGATTGGGAATTAAAACCTATAAAAAGCGGCATTTCAAAAATTGTGATGCACGCTATAGAAGATAGTTACTTAAAAGAAAAACTTGCCATTTTGCCCGTGGGGTTAACCTACAGCGACTATCGTCATCCTGCTAAAACCATCATCATTCAATCCGGCAATCTCATTTATCCGGGATCATTCCAATTGTATTCTACTGAAGGCAAATGGAAGCAGGCTTTCAATACAACCGTGTTTCAACATATGCAACCATTAGTGCCGCGTATGGCATCTAAGGACGAGAAGAGGATAAAAGCATGGCAAATATTATTGCAAAACGTTTCATTGCAAACTAAATGCATTACTGTATCTAATCTGCATGATGCAGCAAATAAAATTGAACAATCAACTACTATTCCTGTATTAAATTCAATAAAAAGAAAATTTCTCTGTAACAATAAAAAAGAATGTTTCAAAAGTCTGCTGTTGCTTTTTCTTTTGCTGCTTCCGGGCGTTGCAGGAATATTGCTTAATTCCCTTTTCTATTTTCCAGTAAGCAGATGGGCTTATTCAAAAACAAAAGATTCTATTTTTTATGATGCGCTTATATGCGGTTTGCTTACTGTTATATACCCGGTATACATAATTGCTATCGGTTTATTATTAAACTATACAACTTCTTACCCTTGCTGGATGTGGGTCTTTGTTCTTCCGTTCACAGGATGGTGTGCTGCGCAGGCGCATGCCTGTTTACTGGAAATAATAAATTATCTGCGTCTATCTGAAGAAGATAGAAAATCAATGAATGAAATAATGTTGTAAACTGCAGTTGGGAGATTTAATTGAGATAAGATGCATCCAGGTTAATATTGGCTTTCTCATTCTTTTCAATTTCAGTGAATGAAGAAAGTATATCGGGACTACCCTTCTGCACGCAAATGGTATGTTCATAATGTGCTGCCGGCTTACCATCTTTGGTACGTACCGTCCAGCCATCGTCATCATAAAAAACATCTTTCTTGCCCATGTTGATCATGGGTTCAATGGCAATCACCAATCCCTCTTTCATTTTTAAACCTGTACCACGCTTTCCAAAATTAGGCACCTGGGGATCTTCATGTAATTGCTTACCGAGCCCATGCCCTACCAATTCCCGCACTACACCATAACCATGCTTGCGCTCTGTATGCTCCTGCACGGCAAATGCAATATCACCTACACGGTTACCCGAAACGGCTTTTTCTACACCTTTATATAAGGATTCCTTGGTTACACGCAACAGTTGCTTTACGTCGTCATTTATGGAGCCTATAGCAAAAGTATAGGCACTATCGCCATGATAGCCATTCATATAAACCCCCGCATCTACCGTTACAATATCGCCTTCTTTTAAAGGCACATTATTAGGGAAGCCATGCACGATGGCATCGTTTACAGAAATACAGCAGGTAAAAGGAAATCCTTTGTAATTTTTGAAAGAAGGAACGCCACCATTATCGCGGATGAATTTTTCAGCCAGCGCATCTACCTGCATGGTAGTAACACCGGGCTTTAAAAATTTTGCCACCTCTGCTAAGGTGGCACTAACTAATAAACAACTTTTACGGATTAATCCGATCTCATCGTTTGTTTTATAATAAACCATGATGTGTTATATAGAAACAGGTGATGAAGTTTGTCTTCCCTGTATGCGTCCGCTCTTCATCAATCCATCATACTGGCGCATGAGCAAATGTGTTTCAATCTGCTGCAGGGTATCCAATATTACACCAACCATAATCAACAAAGATGTACCTCCAAAGAAAGTAGAAAACTGAGGCGTAACGCCAGCTCTTTGTGCAAGACCTGGTAATATACCTACTATAGCCAGGAAAACAGCACCTGGTAAAGTAATGCGGTCCATAATCTGACCTATGTAATCAGTAGTTGGCTGACCAGGTTTAACGCCCGGAATAAAACCATTACTCTGCTTAAGGCTATCCGAAATTTGTTTAGGATTAAATATCAAAGCGGTATACAGGAAAGTAAAAGCAATTACCATTACCGCATAAATAACCATATACCACACATTGCTATGGTCGGCAAATACTCTTGCTATACCCTGACCGGTTTCAAACTTGGTGAATGAAAAAAGCGTTGGCAAAAACATGATTGCCTGCGCAAAAATGATAGGCATTACACCGGCAGCATTTACTTTTAAAGGAAGAAATTGTCTTGCTCCCGTAAACTGCCTGTTTCCCACAATCTGTTTGGCATAATTTACCGGTATTTTTCTAACCCCCTGCACCAATATAATAAGACCGAGAATAATTGCGATAAGCACTGCAATTTCAATAAGGAAGAAGATCAATCCTCCACCACCTCTTACCTGTTTTGCACCAAATTCCTGAATAAAAGATTGTGGTAAACGTGATAAGATACCCACCATGATGATGATAGAAGTACCGTTACCTAAACCTTTATCCTGAATTTTTTCACCGAGCCACATTACAAACAATGTACCCGCAGTAAGTAGGATTACTGTGGAGATCCAGAAGTATGGTTGATATGCGGGAATTAACGCTTCGCGGTTTTGATTAGTAAGATAAGCCACATAAGTACCCGCTTGCAATACAGTTACTATTGCAGTGAGGTAACGTGTCCACTGGTTGATTTTCTTTCTGCCACTATCTCCTTCTTTCTGAATTTTCTGCATCTGCGGAACCAGTATAGTAAGCAACTGCATGAAGATTGATGCGGAAATATAAGGCATAATACCTAAACCAAGAATAGATGCATTGGAGAATGCACCACCGGCAAAAGTATCAAACAAGCCGAGCAAACCCTGGCTTGTTTTTTTAGAAAATGTAGCTAGTTTATTTGGATCTATACCTGGCAAAACAATGTGCGTACCAAAACGGTAGATGAATAAAAGCAGCAAAGTGACAAGAATCTTGCCCCTTAGTTCTTCGATAGTCCAGATATTCTTCAGTGTCTGAATGAATTTCTTCACGAATAGTGCGGTTTTAATTTGAACCCAAAATGAAAATAACGCATTTGAAATGCGTTATGCAAGGTAAGGAAAATTACTTTACCAATTCAACTGTTCCACCAGCAGCTTCAACAGCGGCTTTAGCTTTTTCACTTATGGCGTTAACCTTAAATGTAAGCTTGGATTTCAGTTCTCCGTTGCCTAATATCTTTACGATTTCGTTCTTTTGGATCAACCCGTTAACATATAAATTGTCAACAGTAATTTCCTGGATGTTGTATTTCTGGGAGAGTTGTTCAATCTGACCGAGATTGAAAACAGCGTACTCAACGCGGTGCGGATTTTTAAAACCACGCTTAGGAAGTCTGCGCTGGATAGGCATCTGACCACCTTCGTGTGCCATCTTAATCTGGTAGCCGGTTCTTGCCTGCTGACCTTTATTACCTTTTGTAGATGTACCACCTTTACCAGATGCTTCACCACGACCTAAACGTTTTTCTTTATGTGTTGCTCCTTTTGCTGGTCTTAACTGATGCAGTTTCATTGTTTATCTTTTTTTACTCAACGCCCGGATAACGTTCGGGCTCGCTTATTAATAATTTTTGCCTATCTCTCCTTCTCCCTTTCCTATAGAAAGAGAGCGGTGCTTTTCAATAATCTCCAAACTTTAGGTTCTTACACTTCAACTATAGAATATTTTCTATTATCACTTTTCAGATTCTATTCTTTTCAACATCACACTATTCCCTTTAATCAAACGCCCTTGAAAAGGCAGGGCTGTGTTTCTGGTCACCTCTCCTTCGGGGAGGCGGGAGGGGCTGCATTATTTTACTTCTTCTACTTTAACCAAGTGGTTTACCTTAGTTACCATTCCTAATATCTGAGGAGTAGCTTCTACTTCTACAGAAGCGTTCATTTTTTTCAAACCTAATGCGGAGATTGTTTTTTTCTGGCGCTCAGATCTGTCAATTACGCTTTTTACCTGTGTTATTTTAATCTTTGCCATGATGTTATCCGTTAAAAACTTTTTTAAGAGCTATTCTTCTTTCTTTAGAAACCGCTATTGGTTCGCGCAACATTGATAAAGCCTTGAATGTAGCTTTTACCACGTTGTGCGGATTAGCAGATCCGAGTGATTTAGCCAATACGTCTGTAATACCTGCGCTTTCCAATACGGCGCGCATGCTGCCTCCGGCAATTACACCGGTACCATGAGCGGCGGGTTTAATCAACACTTTAGCAGCGCCTTCTTTACACCACTGATCGTGAGGAATGGTGCCTTTCATTACAGGAACCTTGATGAGGTTTTTCTTTGCATCATCAATGCCTTTTGAAATAGCCTGTTGTACTTCCTTTGCTTTTCCCAAACCATGTCCTACCACACCGTTTTCATTTCCTACAACCACTAATGCAGAAAAGCTGAATGCACGACCGCCTTTGGTTGTTTTAACCACGCGGTTAATAGCCACCACTTTTTCTTTAAACTCTATGTCGCCGGCTTTTACCTTGTTTACGATTACTTTTGACATTATACAACTTGTTATTGGTAATTATAATTTCTGTTATCAGTGCAATTAAAACTGCAATCCACCTTCACGTGCACCATCTGCCACAGCCTTAATACGACCGTGATACAAATATCCTCCGCGATCGAATACTACAGATGAAATACCTACCGCTGCCGCTTTAGTAGCAATAGCTTTTCCTACCTGCGCACTCAATTCAACCTTTGTACCTTTTATTACTTTGATATCTTTATCTTTTGTAGAAGCAGATGCCAATGTAGCGCCGTTCACATCATCAATAAGCTGGGCATATATATCAGCATTGCTTCTGAATATAGACAACCTTGGTCTTTGCGCTGTACCAGATACCGTTTTACGGATATTATACCTGATCTTTTGTCTTCTGATAACTTTTGCGTCCATGATACTTTATTTTTTCTCCCGATACTGCCGGGAGTAATGTTATAATTATTTACCCGCTGCTTTACCTGCCTTACGACGAAGCACTTCACCAGCATACTTAACACCTTTACCTTTGTACGGCTCTGGTTTACGAAGGCTGCGCAACTTTGCCGCTACCTGTCCAAGCAATTGCTTATCTATGCCCTCCAGCATTATAGTTGGGTTCTGACCTTTTTCCTGAGCGGTAGCAACCTTTAATTCCTTTGGTATTTCAAACAGAATATTATGCGAATATCCCAAAGAAAGATCGAGCAGGTTACCCTGGTTAGATGCTTTAAAACCCACACCCACTAATTCAAGATTTCTTTTGTATCCTTCAGTAACACCTTTTACAAGGTTGGCTGTTATAGCACGGTACAAACCATGTAAAGCACGATGACGGATCTGGTCTGTTGGACGGGTAAAGTTTACTTCACCGTCTTTCACTTCAACCTTGATATCACGATCAATAGCTTGTTTCAATTCGCCCTTTGGACCTTTAACGGTTACAATATTATCAGCGCCTACGGTAACCGTAACACCTGCAGGAATTGTAACCGGTTGTTTACCTATACGAGACATAATTTGAATTTAATATTTGAAATTTATAATTGTGATTGAAAGTGTTCAGCTCCGTATAGAGAGCTTAAATTGTCAGTCAATCTTTTCTTTAAGAAATATAACATAATACTTCACCACCCACATTCTGGCTTTTTGCCTGCTTATCAGTCATTACACCTTTTGACGTACTTACGATAGCTATACCCAAGCCATTCATCACTCTTTTAAACTCTTCAGGTTTTGAATATTGTCTCAAACCTGGGCGGCTGATTCTCTCTAAAGACCTGATGGCAGGTTGTTTGGTTTGCGCATCATATTTCAATGCGATCTTGATCACTCCCTGCTTGTTGTCTTCTTCAAACTTATATTTCAGAATGTAACCCTGATCGTACAGTATTTCTGTGATACGTTTCTTAAGGTTAGAAGCCGGAATTTCCACAATACGGTGACCAGCCATCTGGGCATTACGCACTCTTGTAAGAAAATCTGCAATTGGATCTGTTACCATTTTTATGAATTAATCAGTTGAAAATTATTTTTTGTTCACTGCTTCAATTTCAAACCTGAAATTTTACCAGCTTGCTTTTTTTACACCTGGTATAATACCGTTCAAAGCCATATCGCGGAAAGCTATCCTCGATAAACCAAAATACCTGATATATCCTCTCGGACGACCTGATACCTGGCAACGGTTCTTCAAACGCACTTTAGATGAGTTTTTGGGCAACGCATCGAGCGCTCTCCAATCTCCCGCTGCTTTTAAAGCTGCGCGCTTTTCAGCGTATTGCTCTACTAAGTGTTCTCTCTTTTTTTGTCTGGCTTTTACTGATTCTTTTGCCATATGTATTTAAGTTCGAATGATTGTGTATTAAAAATTTGCCTTAGTCTTTTTTCGCGTTTTTGAACGGCATTCCCAATTCTTTCAGCAATTCGTATGCCTCTTCGTTAGTGTTGGCAGATGTAACAAACGTTATGTCAAGACCAGTGATCTTATTCACTTTGTCAATATCAATTTCAGGGAAAATGATTTGCTCAGTTACACCAAGTGTGTAATTACCACGTCCGTCGAACGCCTTTTCGTTTATACCTTTAAAATCGCGCACACGAGGTAACGCGGCAGAGATTAAACGATCAAGAAACTCATACATTTTTACACCACGTAAAGTAACTCTTGCACCAATAGGTACTCCTTTACGCAATTTAAAGTTTGAAATATCCTTTTTAGAAGTGGTAGCAACAGGTTTTTGACCGGTAATGTTTGCCAGTTCTTCCACCGCTACATCCACTAATTTTTTATCGTTTACCGCACCGTTCACACCACGGTTAAGGCATATTTTTTCTAATTGAGGAACCTGCATAATGCTTTTGTAAGCAAAGCGTTTCATCAATGCCGGTACAACATCTTTCTTGTACTTTTCGGCTAACCGGGGAGAATATTTTGTAGTGCTCATCTTTTCAGAATTTTATTACGATGTTTACCTCGCGGAAAACAAATGATTTAAATGGTTGAACCGGATTTTTTAGATACCCTAACCAGCTTACCAGCTTCTCTTGAACGTTTTACTTTTGTTCCCTCTCCTTTCTTTGCATCCCAAAGCTTAACATTGCTGATGTGAATAGGAGCTTCTTTTTTTACCAGTCCGCCCTTTGTATTCTGGGCAGAAGGCTTAGTGTGACGGGTAATAATATTGGCTCCTTCTACAATCACGCGTGCATCTTCAGGAAATACTTCAAGTACCTTGCGTGGTTTCTTTACATCCTTATCATCACCGGCAATAATCACTACTGAATCGCCTTTCTTAATGTTAAACTTGGCTTTAAATCTTGTGCTCATTTTATTTGGCTTTGGGCTGTCAGCTTTTAGCTATCAGCCGATTAAGTTTATTTTCATATCGCTAAAAGCGCATAGCTTATAGCGGGCTGCTCTTATAAAACCTCAGGTGCCAGAGATATAATTTTCATATATCCTTTATCACGTAATTCTCTCGCTACTGGTCCAAAAATACGGGTGCCTCTCGGTTCGTCAGCTTGGTTTAGCAGTACCACGGCATTGTCATCAAACCGGATATAAGAACCATCTTTACGACGCAGTTTGTTTTTTGTGCGAACAATTACCGCTTTGGTTACTGTTCCCTTTTTTATACCGCCTGCAGGAATGGCGTCTTTTACTGTAACAACAATTTTATCTCCAATCTTTGCATAGTCCTGTCCGCTGTTACCAAGTACACGAATACAAAGTACTTCCTTCGCACCGCTGTTATCTGCTACATTTAACCTGCTTTCTTGCTGAATCATCTTTTTTAGCTTTAGGGCTGTCAGCTTCGAGCTGTCAGCATGTATACAATTTAATAGTTCAACTCACAGCTGATAGCTGAAAGCTGATAGCTTTTACTATTTCGCTTTTTCTACTACTTCAACCAGGCGCCAGCGTTTTGTTTTGCTCAAAGGGCGGCTTTCCATGATTTTAACAGTATCTCCTACACCACACTCATTTTTTTCATCGTGAGCATGAAACTTGGTAGTTTTTTTTACGAACTTACCATAGATGGGGTGCTTTACCTTTGTTTCGATGGCAACAGTAACAGTTTTTTCCATGCTGCTGCTGGTTACTACCCCGGTTTTTGTTTTACGCAAATTTCTTTCAGCCATTGTATTGAGCTTTTAGCTTTTTTTCTTTAATTCAGTTTTTAATCTTGCGATATCCCTGCGGAGCGCTTTAATACTCATTGGATTTTCCAATGGAGAAGTAGAATGCGCGAATTTTAACTTCTTAAGACGCACTTCATCTTCCTTGATACGCGCTGTTAAATCCACCTCATTTAAACCCTTCAGGCTACTTGCAAATTCAGCTTTCTTTGACATTACTTATCGGTTTGAAAATTAAAAACATTAACCCTATGCCACGTAATCGCGACGGATAATAAATTGTGTTTTGATAGGCAATTTAGCAGCAGCCAATTCCATTGCTTCTCTGGCAACTTCTACGGGCACGCCATCTGCTTCAAAAATAATACGACCTGGTTCAACCACAGCAGCCCAAAACTCGGGGTTACCTTTACCTTTACCCATTCTCACTTCAGCAGGTTTGCGTGTAATTGGCTTATCAGGAAAAATGCGGATCCATACATTACCTTCACGCTTCATAGCACGAGTCATTGCCTGGCGCGCAGATTCAATCTGGCGATTAGTAAGCCATATGGGCTCCATTGCTTTTAAAGCGAATGAACCAAATGAAATGGTAGCGCCACGTTTAGCTACTTCCCTGATACGTCCCTTTTGCGCTTTTCTATGTTTTGTTCTCTTCGGCTGTAACATTATATTACAATTTGAAAATTTTAAATGTTGTACTTATCCCTTCCTCAAACCATCTACCCCAAACCTTAAACCTATTATCTTATCTCCTGTCTCCACCTCTTCCACCGCCTCTTCTGTCGTCACGGCGATCACCACCACCTCTTCTGTCGTCACGACGGTCACCACCTCTTCTATCATCTCTGCGATCTTCTCTTCTTCCGCCATCTGCCATACCAACTTCACCCTTACCGTCAATGATGTTAGGATTAAGATCACGCTTGGTTAACACTTCACCTTTACAAATCCAAACCTTAATACCAATTTTACCATACACCGTCAACGCAAATACATTGGCGTAATCAATCTCCATACGGAAAGTATGTAAAGGAACACGTCCCTGCTTGATTTCTTCTGTACGGGCAATTTCTGCACCGCCCAAACGACCACTTACTTTTACCTTAATACCTTCTGCACCCATACGGAGCGCTGAAGCGATAGATAATTTTATAGCACGTTTGTAATTGATACGGTTTTCTATCTGGCGGGCAATAGTATCACCCACTATAGCTGCATCCAGCTCAGGACGACGTACCTGCAGAATGTTAATCTGCACATCTTCCTTACCGGTAAGCTTTTTCAACTCTTCTTTAATATGGTCAACCTCGCCACCGCCTTTACCAATAATGATACCTGGCTTGGAGGTGTGAATAGTAACGATGAGTTTATTCAACGTACGCTCAATTACTATTTTTGAAATACCACCTTTATTGATACGGGCATTCAGGTAAGTTCTGATTCTGTTATCTTCAATCAGTTTTTTAGAATAATCCCTTTTGTTACCATACCAGTTGCTTTCCCAACCGCGAATGATGCCTAACCTGTTACCAATCGGATTTGCTTTCTGACCCATGTTTATAATTTGAATATGTTCATTTTTATTTCTGGTCAACAATTACAGTTACGTGATTGCTGCGTTTGCGCTGCCTGTAAGCTCTACCCTGTGGCGCCGGCAACATTCTTTTTAATACCCTGCCACCGTCAACAAAAACTGTTTTTACCAACAAACTGCTATCTGCCGCGCTTTTACCTTCATTCTTTTGCTCCCAGTTGCTTACCGCACTGCGTACCAGTTTGTATAGCGGAGTAGAAGAATGCTGTGGATGATGATCCAATATTGCCAAAGCCTTTTCTACATCCATGCCGCGGATTACATCTGCAAGCAAACGCATTTTACGTGGCGATGTAGGATAGTTTCTGAGTTTAGCTACTGCTTCCATTATTTATAGTTTCATGTTACAGGTTCCATGTTACATGGAAATTGCAACTGTTTTATTACGCTATTTTCTTACTTGAGTGTCCTTTAAAATTTCTTGTGGGTGCAAACTCACCTAATTTATGACCAACCATAAACTCCGTTACATACAC
>JBGALP010000113.1:0-15214 GCA_044223805.1 Agriterribacter sp. | reverse complement strand
GCCCTTAAATATGGAAATATTGACAAGAAAAATTTACTGAATGATAGTGACTTAAAAATGTTACATAGCAATAGAAAATGGACTTTATTACTTTCAAAAACTAAATCGCAAAACGAATTAAATACAAATCCTGAAAAAGCAAAATTTGTAACCGATGATATTCATAGATTTTGGAAATCTTACGATTTGTATTTAAAAGACACATTAAATGCCTACACGATTTTTAAATCAAATTATTTTGACAAGGCAAGTATAGGTATGAATGATTATATGGGACTAAAAGTTGGCTCAATAAAACAATTTGTAAATCACATAAAAACTCATCCTAAATTTTATAGTTCAATAAGACCTAACACGCTAAAAGTTGATGATTATAAAAATAAATTTCTGCAATCTTTTAAAAATCTAAAAGCAATTTACCCAAATGCTGAATTTCCAAATGTTTATTTTGTTATTGGTGCATTAACAAGTGGTGGTACGGTTTCTGATGCAGGGCTTCTAATAGGAGCTAATCAAATTTGTAAAGACGATAAAACAAATATAGAAGAGTTAGACTTTGGACAAAAATTACTTGTAAATAAATTAGAAATGTTGCCACTTATTATTTCACACGAACTTATACATTTTCAACAAGGAGAAAATGTGAAAGACACCATAACTCTTGGTTATGCTATAAATGAGGGAATGGCAGATTTTATTGGCGAACTTATAAGTGGCAAATCTGCAAATCCACAGGTAGTAGAATGGGTTAAGGGCAAAGAACAAAAAGTTTGGGAAAGATTTAAAAAAGATATGTTCTTTAACCGATATGATAATTGGATAGCCAACTATGAAAATGCTTCGGATGATAACTTTCCAGATTTAGGATATTGGGTAGGTTATGAAATTTGTAAATCATATTACGAAAATTCAAATGACAAAAAACAGGCTATTTACAATATGTTTCACATAAAAGATTATAGGCAGTTTTAATAGACAGTAAATGGGAAAAAAAAAGAAAAAATAAAACCCTTAAAATAAACTGCACCTAACACGGGTTTGCCGAAATGGGGCAGAAGTGCTGAATTGAACATTTTGATTTTTATTTTCCATCACGCAAATTTATTTGTGACTGGATTACCAGGAAACATGGGGTTGGTCAATGGGATACAAATATTTTAATCACCAGCGGTTAATTTAAAGCAGAATGCTAACTCCAAACCTGCATAAAGACCTACATAGCGCTCATTGCAGGAAGACGCCACAAACTTTAACAAACGACATAACAAAGACGAAATGACAAGAAGCAAAATACTTGAAATGAATAACGTTGGAATAGTTGTAGAAAATCTTGACAACGTAATTTCATTTTTTAAAGAAATTGGACTAACTCTCGAAGGACGGGCAATGGTTGAAGGCGAATGGGCAGGACGGGTAACAGGACTTGGAAATCAGTCGGTAGAAGTTGCTATGATGGTTACTCCTGACGGACACAGCCGCCTTGAGATCTCACAATTTCTCACACCTGAAACTATTGCAGACCACAGGCAAGCACCTGTAAACTCACTTGGTTATCTCCGCATTATGTTCAGGATTGACAACCTTGACGAACTGCTATCCCGACTTGAAAAATATGATGTTAAAGTAGTTGGAGAAGTGGTTAATTATGAGAACATCTATCGGCTCTGCTATATTCGGGGCGCAGAAGGACTCCTTATTGGGTTAGCCGAGCAGCTTGGTAATGAAACAGCAAAAGATATTTTAGAAAAATAATGACATTTTCTGCAGTAGGTTTCTACTTTACTGCAGTTCTGAGCTTGAAGAATAAAGCCCAGCTTTAGCATGCCGGCAGGCAGGTTCTTAATTATTTAACTTTATCAAAAATCCAGGCAGCGGCCAATAAAAATGAAAGAGGAGCAGACAAATTTTGTTTACCCAACAGGCGACAAAAAATAAAAACAGCATTCACTTTTTTTGCCGGTGCAAAAAAGCAAACGCACAATATAGCTGCTTTGGATTATTTCAATATTGTCGCATTTACCCCCTAAACCTGGCGTTTATACACAGTATAAACTACAGCAAAGCCTTCTATTTTTGTATGGTCAATAAAATTCAAAATAATTTAATGGCTGTGTATGAAAGGAATGTTTAAAGGAGCTAAACGCTTCAAACCAATATTAATAGCTGCTATGCTTTTTATTGCAGCATTTCAATTACAAGCGCAGCAGGCTAAGCCTGCCGATAGTGGTTATGCACCAGTAAATGGAGTTAAAATCTACTATGAAATATACCTGCCGGCCAAACAGGTAGGTGGTAACGACAAGCCTATTGTTTTACTGCACGGCGCTTTTTATACTATTGAAATGAACTGGGCGCAGTTGATACCTGAACTGTCAAAAAAAAGAAAGGTAATTGCCATTGAAATGCAAGGGCATGGGCATTCACCGTTTTCAGACAGAAAATTAGACATTACTACGCTGGCAAGTGATGTGGCAGGCGTAATGGATTATTTAAAAATAGACAGTGCCGATATAGCAGGGTATAGTATGGGCGGTTCTGTGGCTTACCAGTTTGCGGTAAAATATCCTAAACGTTTAAAAAAATTAGTAATCATTTCTTCTACTTATAAAACCGGTGGTTGGTTACCGGAAGTAAACAGTGCTTTTAAAGATTTTAAACCTGAACTTTTTGACAACAGTCCCTTACAAACCGGGTATGATGCTGTGGCACCTGATAAAACAAAATGGAGAAAGTTTTTAAAGCTGATGTTTGATTTCGCCAAAGTACCATTCAATGTAGGTGAAACCAATATTGCCAAGATCACCTCGCCGGTATTAATCATATCGGGCGATAATGATGGACTGGATAAAATTGAGTTAGCGAAAACATATAAATTACTGGGAGGAGGTGTTTCTGATTTGAGTCCAATGCCAAAATCGCAATTGGCTATTATTCCCTCGCAAGGGCATGTGAGTTTAATGATGCAAACGAATATAATACTAAAATACATGAATGATTTTTTACTGTAGTGGGCTTAAGACTGCATGATGTGGCTGAGCATAGGCAGCAGGTTTGTGTCAGGCTTCGTTTACGGGTTGAGACAGATGTATTGAGCTATCAACCAGATTGTGTAATTTAGTTTGAAAATTCAGGCTTCAGTTCCAGCAGATGAATTACTATCATTTTTTGCTCATAACTTCATCACCCTATTTTCAAGCTGCCTACCGGCAGGCAGGTCAGCAGTGGCTCGGGCAGACAAAATTCCATTCATGCCCATTGGCTAACACAACATTGGCAGTAATTTTAGACAAATAGTTTCAATGAGACACACACTGACAGTACTTATACTGGGTTTAATATTTGCTTGTGCTAACAATATTAAAAATCAACATAAAATTGAATATAATCTTTCATTTTCAACTCATCCCATCGTTAACGCAACCTTCCCTTTATTAATTTCAAACATACACTTGAAGGATACTCAAAAAATAATCCATCCTAATGACGAAATCGAAAACAAAATCTCACAAACCATTTCCTCCTATTATTTTAACCAATGTTCAGGCGACAGCAATGAAACATATTTTAAAGCCAGGGACACTTTTATTGGAACAATACGTTTACATGATAGTTTACAGACAATTTTTTTAGTGTTGCTAAATCATTTTCCAGGCGTACAGGTTAACGCTAAGGCTTTATTCTATAACAACTCATCAAAGGAATTCATAAATGAAACTTTTGACTTTAATATTC
This sequence comes from Agriterribacter sp., assembly GCA_044223805.1. Classification (GTDB taxonomy): domain Bacteria; phylum Bacteroidota; class Bacteroidia; order Chitinophagales; family Chitinophagaceae; genus Agriterribacter. The sequence continues at coordinate 11,482 of JBGALP010000113.1, read as the reverse complement.
ACGCCTTATACGAATACAGCAATGGAAACCTTGTACCATCAAACCTTAAACAAAAACTGAAGATTAATTTTCCTGAAATTGAAATTGTACAAGACAACAAAAACAAGACAGGCAATTTTAAATTTAACAGGCTTTATCATAATGGAACTGCTAATGCTATTGAGACAACAATTTTAAAAACAACAGCCGGCAAACTTGATACACTTGACTTTAAACAAAACTGGATTAACGATTGAAAAGAATGCAAGAGCCAACAGAAATATTACTGCAGAAGGGTTGTACAGCGTAATGCCATCAGTAGTAATGTCAATCCGCAGTGAAAAAATTCTATTTCCAAATCTGCATAAAGCCTGATCATTGGTAGAAAATTAAACAGACTGTTGCTAAACAAACAAAATGCTGAAAAAACATTACGCAGCCTACGGAGGAATTTTAATTGGTGGACTTTATGGACTATTAATGAGAATTTTCTTTGGCGTAGGATTTAAAGGTTCCGGCTTTAGCTTTGCAGATTTATTCTCCATTACGTTTGTTTGGGTTGTGCCAATCATTGTTGGTTTAACACCGTTGATATTTTCAGGTAGAGAACATCTGGAAGATACGGCTTATAGAATATTCAGACCCGTACTTTCCGTTTTAACATTTTTTATTTTTTGTTTTATCACACAGTTCGAAGATATTATTTGCCTTATAATTATTGCCTTTCCATTTTTAATAGTTGCAGGGATTTCAGGTGTAATTTTCGGAAGTATTATTTTAAAATATAGAAAGAAAAAAGGAATAATGTACTCATTGTTTCTATTGCCATTTTTAACAGGAATTATTGAACCAACATTTCCTACACCAATAGAAAATTATGAAACAACTTCTTCCATTATTATCAATGCTACCAAATCAGAAATATGGAATAACATTGTGAGCGTTGACAAGATCCAGGAAAAGGAATATAAAAAAGGGCTTTTTAACTATGCTGGAATACCAAGACCACTTTTTGCGGAAATTGATAAAGATACAATAGGCGGCAAAAGAACCGGGCACTTTGAAGGTGGCCTTAAATTCCAGGAAAACATTATAGAATGGAACAAAAACAATGCTGTAACCTTCGACATTAAAATAATTCCTTCAACTACAACCAGAACAATATTTGAAAGGCATATGCTGAATGGGCAACACTTTAAATTTTTAACCGCGACTTATAACATTATAGAAATTTCAAACAAACAGTCTGAATTGTTTTTGACAACAAAATATGAACTTGACACCAAAATAAATTTTTACGGCGATTTTTGGGGACAACAACTTTTGACAGACTTTCAAAACAGGCTAATAAAAGTAATAAAAACACGATGCGAAAAATAACCTGCCGCCAGCATTAGTGTTGGAAAAGCAGGGTTAACGGAAAAAAATTCAGCATTTGTACTACTATCAACTTTTGTGTTATGTTCAGCCACAGTGCTTTCAAATCGCTACTCCACCCCATCCGTTTGTCGTTGATTGCTGAATTTCCCCACTGTCTGTAATGACAAATAAAAAATGTAAATTATTTTCTACATCTGTTATAAGAAGGAGTGATGCAACGTTACACTACAACAAATTGTCATCAATTGAAATAAGCTATTATAAATACTGAAAGCTGAAAATGAAAAATGTATTTATGAATATGCACTCAATTTTAAAACGGACAAGTAAGAATAAATAAATTGAACACAAACTAAATTTAAGACAATGAAATTATTCAGGTTATTAGCAGTACTTTACGTGAGTACACTTGCTTTTTTTGCAAAAGCTCAAACAAATGATTGGGCAACTTATTACAAAGCTTTAGCTGACATTACCTGGAATAAAAAAGATAAATTTAATTATGATCAGGTCTTTGCACAATTAGATAAAGCTCAAAAAGCAGTATCAGAATCACAAATTCAAGATGCAAGGTATGGGATGTTACGAGCAGAGGAGGCTAATAATGTCACTCGATTAGCTCAATATACCAAAATGTTAAACGATATTAAGGCTAAAGCCACAATGGATTATCCCAATGAATTAAAACAAATCATAAAAGAAAAAAACTATTCAAAATTCATTGAATTTGTAAGAACAAAGGGTTATCCTTCACCTAATAAGTTAGCAGCACTTTCTGATTCAAAAGCTTCAGATTTGTATGAAGCCGCTGGTAGTATGTTATCTCATAATGAACGTGATGCCAGTAATCCAACCAAAATGCCACAAGAGTTATTAGATAAAGCTTTAAGAGATGGCTGTTTAAGACCTTACAAATATGCTCAAATTATGGATTGGAAAGGTATTATGAAAAATGAAGGTCCATTTTATTTTATTTTTTATGCACCTCCGTCTAATATTTCCAAAGAAGAAGTTATAAAAAGAAGAGAAGCTATTTGGCTTTAAGAAGGATATGGTGGCTATGTAACTGGCAAAGATGTTTGGACCAGGAAATAAATCCAAAATAAGAAGAAATGGAGATGATTTTTACATCTCCATTTTTTTAGGGAAAATTCAAAAAGGATATACCCGAATTTGCGAAGTTATTAATCCATCTTTTTTCCCAATTTTCTATACCCAATAAAAAAGAACAAAGGGAATACCAGCAATGTAAGTATAGTAGCGGTTATTAGTCCACCTATTACTACTATTGCAAGTGGTTTTGACGTTTCTGAACCAATGCCGGTTGATAAAGCGGCAGGTAATAACCCAATAGCTGCCATCAATGCGGTCATAACAACAGGGCGTACCCTGCTTTCTACTCCTGCTTTTATAGCCTTCTCTAATGTGCCTGCATTAAACGCATGTCTTTTTACTCCCTGCAGGTTTCGCTTGAAAACAGAAATAAGAATTACGCCATTTTGTATACAGATGCCAAACAATGCTATAAAACCTATGCCGGCCGAAATGCTGAAGTTGGTTCCTGTAATCAACAGCGCGGCAATACCACCAATAATAGCGAAAGGTACATTCAGCAGTACCATGCCAGCGTCCTTTACATCGCCGAACATTAAAAACAAAATCAGGAAGATGATAAGAATACTTATGGGTACTACCTGTGTTAAACGCTTTGTTGCGCGCTGTTGATTTTCGAAATCACCCGCCCATTGCATTTCATATCCCTTATCCAATTTCACATCTTCGTCTACTTTCGCTTGCGCTTCACCAATAGCGCTTCCCATATCTCTGCCGCGGATAGAAAACTTTACAGCAGAGTAACGCTGGTTCTCATCTCTGAATATAAGGCTGGGACCTGTTAATGTTTGTATATTGGCAATATCTTTTATGGGCACTTTTGCACCTCTGAGTGTTGGCACCATTAAACTGCCAATGGCATCCGCATTGTTGCGGTAATTTTCGAGATACCTTAGCCGCAACTGGAATCTTTTCTCTCCTTCATAAATCTGTGAAACCGCCTTCCCTCCTATCGCCATTTCTATTACAGCACTGGCATCGGCGGTGGTTACACCATATAAAGCCATTTTATTCTGATCAAGATCAATCCGCATTTCCGGCTGACCCAGGTTACGTATTACGCCAAGATCTTCAATCCCTTTAATGTTCTTCATAATATCATAGATCTCCCCTGCTTTCTTTTCTGTATAATTCAAATCATCTCCATATACTTTTACACATAACGATCCTTTTACTCCGGATACTGCTTCTTCCACATTATCCATAATAGGTTGAGAAAAATTAAGATCTATACCGGGAAAAGCAGCCAGCTTATCTTTCATGTTTTCTATTAACTGTTCTTTTGTCATCCGGCTTTTCCATTCCTTTTTCGGATAGATGTCTACATGAAATTCAATATTGTAAAAACCAGTGGCGTCTGTTCCATCGTTGGGTCTGCCGGTTTGCGACATTACCTGTTTCACTTCAGGAAAATCACGGATGATCTTTCGCATTTTTGAAGCGATATTTTTTGAATCATCCAGCGATACACTTAGCGGACAGGTAGCCCGGATGTATATTGCGCCTTCATCGAGCTCAGGCAAAAATTCTGTTCCCAAAAATGTAAAGAGAGAAAAACCAATTACCACCACGCTGCCTGCCAACAACAATGTGATTCGTTTAAACCTGTACACCAGCCCAAACATCTTCATCACCCCATTTGTAATGGCATTTACAAATGGATTGTGTTTTTCTTTTACATTTTTACGCAATAACAAACTACTCAGCAGCGGAACAAGTGTAAGCGTAAGAATGAGTGCGCCCAATAAAGCGAATCCTAAAGTCCATGCCAATGGGCTGAACATTTTTCCTTCTACCTTTTCAAAAGAAAAAATAGGCAACAGTCCTGCTATAATAATAAGTTTTGAGAAGAATATGGCTTTACCCAATTCACCCCCGGTGTTTTTTATCAACCCCAGCTTTGATAGTTTGTTGAATTTTTCCATACCAAGGTCGTGCGCTTTTTTATCGAGCAATACGAAAATGCCCTCCACCATCACTACAGCGCCATCTATGATTATACCAAAATCAATTGCGCCCATAGACAGCAGGTTTGCCGACATACCTTTCAGTGTAAGACAAATGAACGCGAATAACAATGCAAGCGGAATTACAATGGCCACGGTTACGGTTGTACGCCAGTCGGCCATAAAAATAAAAACAATCACCGTTACGAATATGATGCCTTCCATCATATTATCCAGTACCGTATGCGTAGCAAAATTGATCAGATCATTACGATTGTAAAAAGTGTTGATCTTAACATCGGGAGGTAATATTTTGGTATTGAGATAATCAATTTTCGCCTGTACTCTTTTTATTACTTCACTTGGGTTTTCTCCCTTTCGCATTACTATTATGCCTTCCACCACATCATTCTGCAAATCTCGGCCAACCTGCCCCAGCCTTGGCAGGCTGGAATTGTCAACCTCCGCTACATCCTTTACCAGTATAGGCGTACCATTTATATTATCAACAATGATATTGCCTACTTCCTCCAGGTTGTTTAACAACCCGATACCTCTTACCACGTATGCCTGCGAATTATCAACAATTACATCACCACCCACATTTATATTGCTTTTGGCAACGGCATTGTACACATCCAGCGGCGTAATATCGTACGAAGCAAGCTTCTGAGGATTCACTTTTATCTCAAAAGTTTTTACTTCACCACCAAAACTTACCACATCGCCTACTCCCGGTATACCCAAAAACTGGCGTTCAATTACCCAATCCTGTATGGTTTTTAACTCACGTGCGGTTTTGGTAGCACTTTGCAGTGTATAACGGAATATTTCACCTGTTGGGCCTGTAGGTGGTTGCACATCAGGATCAGCTCCTTCGGGCAGTGTAATATCCCTGAGCATATTATTTACCTGTTGCCGCGCAAAAGCATCGTCTACATTATCTTCAAAAATTACTTTTACAACTGATAGCCCAAATACTGTAGTGGAACGAACAGAAGTACGTTTTTGTACAGGGTTCATGGCTATCTCCACCGGTATGGTTACATATTTCTCTACTTCTTCCGCACTTCGGCCAGCCCATTGCGTTATAATGGTGATCTGGGTATTGGTTACATCGGGAAACGCCTCTATAGGAATATTCCTGAACGCTAAAACGCCCCATATAATGAGTATAAGCGTTGCAAAAAATATAAACAACCTGTTCTTTAAAGAAAAGGCTACTATTTTTTTAATGAGTTTGTTCATGCTGTTGTTTTAGCTATTTGGAATGTAATGCCTCGTATAAAAAAACCTGGGCATTGGTAACCACCTGCTCTCCTTCGGAAAGTCCTTCTATAAAGGATTTTTCACCAATCCGTTTATTCAATTTTATTGCTTTTATTTCCAGCTTATTGTTTTTCTTAACCACCACAAACTGTTTGCTGTTATCAAGCACTATTGCTTTAGAGGGAATGGCCAGCATGCGACCAGCCGATTTGCCTTTTACGGTGATGGTAGCGAACATTTCGGGTTTCAATTCGTTGCCGGGATTTTTCATGGTGATCTTCACCTTCATAGTACGCGATGCGGGGTCAAGCACCTCATATATCTTATCAATTATTCCGGTGTAATTGCGCGAAAGATTAGAAAGCGTATTTACTGTAACGGTATCGCCTGTATGTATTTTATCAATATCCGACTCGTATACACTGGCTATAATCCATACTACGGAAAGGTCAGCCACAGTAAAAAGACTGGCGTTATTATCAGGACGGACCTGTGAATTGGCTGTGATTGTTTTTTCTATAACCGTTCCCGTTATGGGCGAAGCCAGGTTATATGTGGCATCGCTGCCACCGGTAATAGAAGACACTTCCTTTGACCTGTTTAATTCTGAAACCGCTTTATTATACTCCAGCTTTGCCAGTGTAAAATCCTTCTCTGTGGCAAGATTACTGTTATACAATTCCTGTGTACTTTCTAATGTTTTTTTGGTAATATCTACATTAGATTGAGCCAGCGAAAGATCGTTGGTTACGCCCGCTACTTCAGTGCTTTGTAATACAGCAAGCGATTGTCCTCTTTTTACGTAATCGCCCAACTCTACTGAAACAGATTGTATTTTACCACTCACCAAAGCATACACCTTTGCCTGTTTTTTATCATCAGGCGCCACCTTGCCATTCAGTTTTATTGTTTCAGCAACATCATCCATAACAACCGGGGCTGTTTCTACTGTTTTAACAATGCTGTCGGGCACCGCGTTATCATCTTTTGCTATAACCGGCGTGGGATGTTTACATGAAAAAGTAACCGCAACAATTATTACAGCTATACTATAATTGAAAAAATATTTCATATTTCCTGTTTTATTCAATGATTGATTTGCCTACGGCGAAGTTGAGCGACTCGATGGCTTGTCTTCTGTCGTTTTGCAGTTGATTAAACTGGAGTACATTGTTTCTATAAGACTCCACGAAGTCCGTGAAATCAATAAGACTGATATTCCGCTTTCCAAAATTCTCTACCACACCCTTCATCAGTTGTTCATACTGATTACTAAAAGCCGGATCAAAAGATTGTAACATCCGTTGCGTGTTCAGCATTTTGCCATAGGCTTTCTGCACATCATTCTCTACAATAGATTGCTGTTGGGTATACAGCGCCTTACTTTGATCCACACTTACTTTAGCGGCTTTTATATTTCCCTGGTTACGGTTAAAAAAAGGCAGATCAATAGCCGCGTTTAACAAAGAGGCATTATTGATATAACTTCCTTTTTTATCGAACTCAGCTCCAAGCGTGAGATCAGGAACCCGCAACGCTTTTTGAAGCGCCAGGTTTTGCTGGCTATATGCTACAGCAGTGTTAGCTATTTTGAGATCATACCGGTTGGCATAGGCGGTATCGAGCAATTGCTGCAAAGTAAGTACGGGTGTAGTAAAATCAAGTTGCGCTCCGCCAACATAGGGCACGATAAAATTTTTATTATCCTGCAGCAACAATTGCAACTCCGACTGCACATCACTCCATTGATTCTGCATATCTGTTTGCTGAGCCTGTAAAGAATACAACAGCGACCTGATGCGTACAGCATCCTTAAGTGTTACCAGTCCTTTTGACTGGAAGGCAGAATAAGTACTGTCCAACTGTTTGAGCGTATTGATCTGTTGTGTAAAAGCGGTTATGGAATGTTGCAAAAAATAAGCATTGTAAAAATCGCTGCGTAGTGTAAACTTCAGCGTACGCAGTAATTCAAAAAAAGCATTTTCTGACTGCGCCACATTGAGCTCGGCCAGTTTAATCTGTTTATTGCGCTTACCCGCCAATGTAACCAATTGCTGTACACTTATACCGTATTGCCCGGTTGAATTGCTTACATCCAGCAACTTATGATCATCCTGGTTATACAGAGCAGATGAAATTTGAACAGACGGATTGTTGAACAACCGCGCCTGTATTACCTGGGCTTTAGCTATATCAATATCATATTTTGCGGCCAGCAGCTGCAGGTTTTTTGCAACAAATTGCTGTTCCACCTGCTGCAGGGTCAGCGTGAGGGAATCCTGGGCATGCAATACTGTGTGCATCAATATGCACATCAATACAACAAACCCTTCCCTCAAGAAGGATCTATTTTTCATTGTGTAAATAAATTAATAGGTATCTGGTAAATGCATACAACACCAGCTATGCAACAGCCGATGCAACTAATGAAAAGATGTATTATGCTTTTGGCGGAGGAGCAATTACTTCAAGCAAGGGAGATTCTATGCGTTGTGGCTTTACTTGGCCAAATAAGTGCTTTTGAGATGAGTCGGATGGCTTCTTTTTTATCTGGAATGTGGGAATCTCAAAATAATAATCACAGGTTTTTACCACGTGAAAGTTTTGTCCATCATCATTATCCTCATCTTCGGGCGTGGTATCCTTATTACCCAATACCACTTCATCAATATATTCCACTACAGTATTAATGTCATCAATCTGCCTGCCCGACGCGTCGTATACATCCGTTTCAGCCACCTGCGGCATCAGCATTGACCCGTTAATATGCACCAATAGCACAAAAACTACTATGATCCTTCTTATTATCACCACCGCAAATATACTCGCAAAATGAAACCCAGAAGTTACAATCCTGTTAACAAAAATAAAGATTGATGTGAGGTAACACGGCAATTGCAATTTTATATTAGTCTAATAGCCTGAAATATTAAAACTCTGTCGATTAATGCCACCGCTCCTACCTTTACAAAAAAATGGTATAGCATCTCAATATGAAGACTTAATAAAAAAAGCCTATGCTGCTTTTAACGCACGGGATATTGATAGAGCGCTTTCAACCATGCATGCCAACGTAGAATGGCCAAAGACATTTGAAGGCGGTTACGTGAAAGGGCATGATGAAATAAGAAAATACTGGACAAGGCAATGGACTGAAATAAATCCCCATGTTGAACCCTTTGCCTTTAATGAAAGACCTGGAGGAACCCAGGAAATTTCTGTTCACCAAATTGTAAAAGATTTACAGGGCAATACTATGTTTGACGGAAACATAAAACACTTGTATATTTTGGAGGAAGGTTTATTACGAAGAATGGATATTGAACTTTAATAGATGCCATCAATCATGAACACATCTCTTCCCGCAAACGTGAAATGTTGGAAGTTGACAATCGAAGACTATGAATGATTCTTTTTCAGCATACCAACCTTATCTTTTGCTATTGATTTTAGATCTTTTCAGCCCGTTTCCACTCCAATCTTTTCACTTATCTTAGGTAAACAAAACAGTATAAACATTGCGATACATTTTTCTTACTCCACTCCTGCTGATCACGTTCATGTGCACGCGGGCGCAAAAACTCAGTTCAACAGAAAAGAAAATAATAGATGCGGTAAATAAACAAATGCCTGAAACTTTCCGCTTGCTTGAAGAATTGGTAAACATCAACAGCGGCACGATGAATAAAGCAGGTGTAAGGCAAAGCGGAGAGCTGGTGCGGGAGGCATTAAATAAAATCGGTTTCACAACAACATGGGTCACCATGCCTGATTCTGTAAGAACAGCCGGGCATCTAACAGGTATGCACAAAGGCAAAAAAGGAAAAAAGATTTTAGCGCTCGCGCATCTTGATACTGTTTTTGAGCCCGATATGCCTTCCAATCCATATACTGTATTAAATGATTCTACAGCCACAGGGCAGGGTGTGGTGGATGACAAAGGTGGGGTGATGGTATTGCTGGCTGCTTTGCAGGCATTACATCTATCAGGTGTTTTAAACGATGCGCATATTACGGTATATCTCACGGGTGATGAAGAGCTGGGGGGATTGCCATCAAATGTAACAAGAGCCGACATGAGAACTAAAGCCCAACAGCACGATGTGGCATTGAGTTTTGAAGCGGGCACTATTAATAAAATCGTTACGTCGCGCCGTGGTGCGGATACGTGGAAGCTGCATGTACAGGGTATACAGGCGCATTCTTCCGGCATATTCGGTGAGAAGTCAGGCTACGGTGCTATTTATGAAGCAGCGCGGATTATAGATTCTTTTCGGGTAGCCTTGAGTACCGAACCATATTTAACGTTTAGCCCCGGCGTAATAGCGGGCGGCACCACGCTGATTGATTCGGTTGATAATGTAAAAGTATATGGCAAGGATAATATCATCGCATCGAAAGCAACGGTATTAGGCGATCTTCGTTTTTTAAGTGAACAGCAAAGAAGAGAAGCCCGCAGAAAAATGAGCAGCATTGTTACACATAACAATTTAGCCGGCACAAGCGCTGATATCAGCTTTGAAGATGGCATTCCCTCCATGGCTCCGTCAGTTGGCAACGATGCTTTACTCGCTGAAATTAATAAGATAAACCTGAGTATGGGGTTGGAACCGGTTAAAGCTAATTTACCTATGGAGCGGGGTGCGGGCGATATTTCTTTTATCGCGGATTATCTTTCTTGTGTAGATGGTTTAGGTGCGAGTGGTAAAGGTTCGCATGCGCCAGGAGAAATCATCAACACTAAAGAATTACCTGTACTAATACAACGTGCTGCCATCTTTATATACAGGCTTACCCAAATGAAATAACGCCTTCCATTACCCGAAGTTTACAACTTCACATCCTTATTTCCCTCCGGGACTTTGTTTCACATCCGAAGGCTTTTTAGCCATTTCGTCACTTTATTTGCTCGTCCATCACATTTTCTAATTATATACCCTTATAATGTTTTCATTTGTGCCTTAAAATAAATTAAGTATATAAAGATGAAGTATATATTTTAACGCAACATTATGGGCCTACAATTTTCTAACATCAGTATTTATTCTTTTTTTACATCTCACCCAATGCTCTAACACGCACATGCTTAAACCAATTACCTGCTTAATCATCGCGGTTTGCTGCTTACTTCGTTTGAACGCACAGGATATAACCATAAAAGGTACTGTTACAGACAAGGCAAACAGCAAACAATTGCAATACGCTACGGCATCGCTGATCAAACTACCCGATTCCACGCTTTTAAAGTTTACAAGAACAGATAAAAACGGAAACTTTACATTAACCACTTCCGCAACCGGCAGGTTTCTCATCATGATCGCCTATCCAACCTTTGCTGATTATGTTGATGAAATCAATGTTGAGCCAGGTAAAGAACTTGCTTTGGGTACTATAAACCTGATCAACAAAAGCACCCTGCTAAAAGAAATTGTGATAAGGCAGAACAATGCCATGAAAATTAAAGGAGACACAACCGAATTTACTGCAGACAGTTTTAACGTAAAACCAAACGCTACAGCCGAAGATCTGCTGAAAGTATTACCCGGCATACAGGTAGATAAGAATGGAAAAATTATAGCCCAGGGGCAGGAAGTACAAAAAGTATTGGTAGATGGCGAAGAATTTTTTAGCGATGACCCTACCGTGGCTACCCGAAATATAAGAGCGGATGCGGTAGATAAGGTTCAGGTTTATGATAAGAAGAGTGACCAGGCGGCTTTTACAGGCATTGATGATGGTGAAAAAACCAAAACCATTAACCTGAAATTAAAAGAAGATAAAAAGAATGGCTATTT
>JBGALP010000112.1:0-15870 GCA_044223805.1 Agriterribacter sp. | reverse complement strand
GTACCTATTAAGGCAAGATTAATAGCCGTGGTATAATGCCCACCTATATAAATAAATGTATTGAATAATGTGATGCCTGCAAACGATACCCAAAACAAGTAATGCATGGATCGCTTAATAGCGCTCCAATCCTGTTTAATATTTTTTATGGCGAAGGGTAATATACAAACAGTAGCACTCAGCCATCTGAAAAACGAGAGGCTGAAAGGAGATATATCGTGTATGATAGCTCTTGCCACAACAAAGTTGCCCGACCATATAATAACAGCCAGCAACGCAAGCAAAGCACCGGTGTACTGATTTTCAGCATTCATATTTGATCAACAAATATAACATCCTGAAGTATACGGTTTATTTAGCCGGCTGCTGCGCTGTATCTTTTCTGTAAGAATTGGTGTCTGTTCTGGGATATACTGTGTCTTTTGGCATTGATGAATCGGTATGTTTATTCATACTGTCTCCCGAGGTGCTATCTACCATATTACGATCTGAAGATGTAGTTCCATTGCACGATGCCAATACTGTGCTTACTGCTACAACAGCAATAACAAATAACTGTTTCATATACTGCGTTTTTATGAATACTTATTAAAACGTAGATCAATTATATTGCCATCCGTTTATTGAATGTGATATTTGTATGATAACAGCAACATTTGTTCATTATTTTTTCAAAATTCAAACACCCGGATACCTGGTAAAATGAAGTGGGGAATATATGTCTCAATAAAGTATTAACACCCGTAATGTCTATTGTTTAAGCCTTCGTTTTATTGCAGAAAAAATACAATACCAATGAACGTAAACATAAAAAATATAGAGGCGCTTATGAACGATGAAATCCATCTTGTTAATCTGAGGTGGTTGCGGGGAGCAAGCCGGTATAATAATGGGGGAAATAATAACGGTAAGATTACCAGGGATAAATATCCACTAAGATTGATACTCGGAAGGCTAAAGCAGCATAATGCAAAAAGAAATTAATTCCGGATACAACTTGTTTACTTAACCATTCGAACGAATTTCTGTAACTCTGTAATATCTGCCGGAGCCAGTATTTCATTATTATCGTAACGCGCCTTCAAAAACAATACTCTTTTATGCTGGGGATATTTCGCGAGTATAGTATTGATCATATTACCTACGGCTTCATCTTTTACAAATAGTGGCGCAGGCTCTGGCAATGCTGACTTATATCTGGTAGGTTTTTTCTTTATAATGGCTTCTAACGTGGTGAGTTTACTGTCAGAAATGGATTGTACTTTTTCCGCTTTATAATATAATCCCTGTAATTGTTTTTTGCTTAAGCCACCACGTTCGTGGTATTGGAATAAAAGGCTTTTTACAAATTCAGATTCAGGCAATGCTTCCAGGGTTGCCTTGAGTATATCATCAACTATATCAACATCTATTTTTTTCTTTTGTATCATACTCAATTCATTTCTCTTACTCTTTCAAGAAGTGTTTCAACTTTCCGTTTAATGGTCCATGCGGGTTGCATGCTATTATTTACCAATGCAGAAAAGATGAGCAATTTACCACTTTTGCCATAAAGATAACCGCTAAGCGTTACCACACCCGACATAGAACCGGTCTTGGCATATATAAAATCGCCAGTATCATGATAATAATTCAACAATGTACCTTTTCCGCCTGTTGGGAAAATCTTCTTCAACCGTTCCATTCCAAATTCATCTTTCATCTTTCTTAATATCCACACAAAATCCTCGGGTGTAAATAAATTATAGCGGCTGAGTCCACTTCCGTCAGCCCAGCGGGGAGTTTGGGGGAAACCCTTCAATTCATTTTTCAACAAATACGCAATCATCTTTTTATCATCCATTACACCCAATTTTTCATTGGCACTCATCAGTAAAGTTTGCTCAGCTAAAAAATTGTCGCTGCGGTACATCATTAATTTGAACAGCGTGTCTGATGGTTGAGAGTGAATAATAGCATTTGGCTTTATAGTTGTTTCAGATACTGTTATCGTTTTTTGTAATGAATCTTTTACTAATTCAAGTGCAGACAAAACACCGTTGGCAATAAAAGGTACTGCTATAGTAACATTGGGTTCTTTACCCTGGGTAATAAAAAAAGTATTGGAGCCCAAAGAGCGTTTAGCAGAAAACGTTGCCGCGCCGGTATCGCTGCTGAAACTTGTTTTCCAGCTTATATCAGGCTCTGAATAAATAAATGCTTCCTGCCTCGCCATGGCAGCAATACTTCCGGAGTCGCGGACCTGGTTCCACCTGATTACGTTTCCATATACCGGGAAGGCGCTTCGCTCACTCATGTATTCACTGTTGTAATCGTCCCACATCCAGCCTTCACCCAGCGCTGTTGCATTCCAGTTAGAAGCGTCAATTACAATAGGTTTTAATTGGTGTTTGAGAAAATTAAATACTTTTTGTTGTGGAAAGTCAGGATGTAAAAAAGTGGGATCACCGGTTGGCTGTATAAAAAGCGTATCCTTTGTACCGGCATATTTTAATCCAGTAAGACTATCACCCAAAAATTTCATACCCGCATACAAGCTGATGATTTTTGTATTACTTGCAGGAACAAAATATTTTTGTGACTGATGTTTATAAACAGATCGTCCTGTAGCGGCATCAACAATACTGATACCTACATGTGCATCTGCCAGCACGGAATCGTTGAATATATTTTTTTGAGAGAATGTTTGTAAGCGATGAGACACAGAACAGGAACAAAAAAATAATATAAGACCTGAAATGTAAATTATAAGGAAGTGCTTTTTGTTGCTCAAAAAACGCATATTAAAGTGTGAGTAATCAATTCATCCCTGAAGATGAGTAAGGAGGGTGCGTTTACCGTCAGTTAGTATCCGAAATTCATTTATACATTTAGTTTAGCTTCTCTCTTGTGCCCTTAGCCAACGCTCAGGAATTTCGTTGCTGCTTGCCTGCACATAATCCTGGTAGGAGCAGGCTATATATGATTGATCGGGTAACTGCATCCACCATCTGCCGGTTTTTTTGCTTTGAAGAAAAACAGTATCTATCTCCGCAAAAGCGGTATTGAATTCAAAAAAGTCGTCTCGCTCAGCCAGTAATGCTTCATGTTTTCCCTGCCACCGTCCATCAATAAAATACCACAACATTTGTGCTATTTGTTTTGCGGTTAATTGTTGGGTATCGTTCTCCATACTATACCCATAAATACCAAACGTATTCATGTTAGGGCTCATACCCGCATAGCGGCTGAGCGCACAAGCATCTTCTCCATTCAAACCATTGGGAGAAAGATAACTGGAAGGAGCAGCGGCATGTTGTAACGCAGTGATATCAAAACTGAGCATCTGGCTGTTGCGCAGTACAGGTTCCATTTCGTCAATATGTTCTTTTACCACACCCAGGCGGTAACAATCAAACCGCAATTTATCCATGGTTTCGAGCATGCCGGGATTAACAAGATAACTTTGAAAAGCGATGTGATTATAGTGCCTGATGAAATTAGGTTCGCCGGTAAGTATTTCCATTAAGAAATGTTTGCTTTTCAGCGGGCTCTCCATCTGCAAATCAATCAATGCGTCAATTACGGAAACTTCTATAATCCGGTTAAGCGCTTTGTACGCATCATACTGCGCCAGGCTAAGATCGTGACTACCGCCTATAATAATAACGGTTTTACCAATGCTCACGAGTTCTTTTACCACGGTACGCAGTGCGGCATAAGAGTCAGCCAACGAGGCTCCACACCTCACGTTACCAACATCCGCTATCCGGATGTCTTTATGCCAATAATATAACGCGTAAAACTGGCTTCTTACCACATCAGGAGAAAGAGAATATACAGAAGATCCGTCTCCACGTTGTTCTCCACAACCGACCAATACAATATCAGCTTCGTCAAGATCCGGTAATTCCTCTTCATATACGGCAATCGTTCTACCTATCTGCCCTTCTGAATAGCCTTCATCGTGAGAGAGATAATGACGATTGACGGGATGGAGAAAATCAGTGATGCTTGACACGTCACTCATAGAATGAATTTTTACAAACCTACTGGATATATAGCAAAAAATACGGCTGAAACTACTAACAGGTTGTGAAAAAAGGTGAATAATATGTTTTTGATGGCTTTTTTAGTTATTGCGGATATTTAAACAGTATCGGTCCTTTAATGAGCGCACTTTTCGCAGGCGGGTGGAGACCTGCCGGTAGGGTCCGTTTCTCACCATAGCCGTCAACTCAAGCAATGGCAATTGTAAAATGCTCTGTTCCGTTAGGAACATTTTATAGGTAGAAAATATTGAAACAAAAGGATTGCGTGCCGTAGGTACGCTTTATGTAATGCTGATCCCAACACAAAACGTTCCGGCGAAAACTCGAATCCCTCCTTTAACTTTGTCTCGCTTTTCAATTATTGTTTTACTTATCTTGCACTCCTTAATTTTAATGTATATGATGGAAAAGAAAGCTACCGGTACGTTATTTAACAAGCAAAACTATATGTGGATGGCTATTGGCGGTGTGGTAATGGTGATAGCTTTGTTACTGATGGCAGGTGGCAAAAGCGCAGACCCTAAGGTATTTAACTATGATGAAGTATATAGTAGCAGGCGCATAACGGTAGCACCAATCTTATTAATGGCTGGCTTGCTGATAGAAGTATATGCCATTATGCGTAAGCCTAAGGTATCAGAAAAATAACTATTGATTGATGTAATATATAACGAATGCGATGGTTCACCCATCGCATTTTGTTTAAGAAAAAATACTTAATACAAACGGTAAACGTTTACACAGCATGAGCACCATACAGTCTATAATTATAGCCATTATTGAAGGCATAACTGAGTTTCTGCCTGTTTCATCTACCGGGCACATGATTATTGCCAGTTCCCTGATGGGCATATCTGACGATGACTTTACCAAAATATTTGAGATTGTCATACAGTTAGGCGCTATACTTTCAGTAATTGTACTGTATTGGAAAAAGTTTTTCGATTTCAGTAAATGGCAGTTTTATGTAAAGCTGGTAATAGCTGTTATACCTGCACTATTGCTGGGCAAATTGTTTTCAGATAAGATTGATGAACTATTAGAAAGTCCCACTACAGTAGCTATTACACTTTTGCTGGGAGGGGTGGTACTACTCTATATTGATCGTTTCTTTAAAAACCCTACCGTACAAACCGATAAGGACATTACTTATGGTAAGGCGTTTATGATTGGATTATGGCAATGTATTGCTATGATACCCGGCGTAAGCCGCAGTGCCAGCAGTATTATAGGAGGTATGCAGCAAAAACTGACAAGGACTTTAGCTGCCGAATTTTCTTTTTTTCTCGCTGTACCTACCATGTTTGCCGCAACCATTTATAAAATGTTCCTGAAAAAATATCCTACCCCCCAAGGAGAAGTAAAAGGATATGAAATTGTATTCAATTCACAAGCCAATACACAGGCTTTTATTATCGGTAATATTGTGGCATTTGTAGTTGCCATCCTGGCTATTAAATTCTTTATTGGTTACCTGCAGAAACATGGATTTAAATTATTCGGCATTTACCGTATTATTGCGGGTGCTATCTTACTGATTTTGATTTACGCGGGATATCTGAAATAGTTCATCAATCCTTTCTCATGCAAACAGCTTCAAAAAAAGTAATTAATGGCTGGGCTATGTACGACTGGGCAAACAGCGTATACAACCTGGTTATAACCACCACTATTTTTCCAGCTTATTATGTAGGTATTACCCAGGCAGGCGATGGACATGGCGAGCACATGGTGAACTTTTTTGGCAAATATTTTATTAATACCAGCTTGCTCGACTATGCTTTAGCGATAGTTTTTTTACTGGTGGCGTTTACTTCTCCCATATTATCATCTATAGCCGATTATCGCCGTAACAAAAAAATATACCTGCGCATATTCAGCATTATTGGGGCCAGTTCGTGTTGTGCATTGGTATTTTTTACGCCCGATCGTATTGAACTGGGTATAATATTGTTTGCCCTGGCCGCCATTGGTTACTGGGGAAGTCTTGTTTTCTATAACTCGTACCTGCCTGACATAGCAGCCCCCGAAGACCAGGATCGCATTAGTGCTAAAGGTTACGCATTGGGCTATATTGGAAGTGTATTATTGCAGATTATTTGTTTTGTAATAGTAGTAAAACCGGAATGGTTTGGTCTCAACAGTTTGGGTAGCAACTTACCTTCCTGGATAACCTCGCCCTTAGGATTAGATAAATACAGCAAAACTTTTCCTGTAAGATTGTCTTTTTTACTTACCGGTTTATGGTGGATAGGTTTTGCACAACTTGCACTGCGGGTACTCCCGCTGCCCAGTAAAAAAGAAAGAGAAGAAAAGAAAAATGTTTTTCTTAACGGTTTTAAAGAACTGTCCCTCGTATTTAAGCAACTCAAACAAATGCCGGTATTACGCTGGTTTTTGCTCTCCTTCTTTTTATATAGCATGGGTGTACAAACTGTGATGCTGGTGGCAGCCGGGTTTAGCAAAAAAGAAATATTCTCAAAACCGGAAGACGAACCTAAACTGTTATTTACGCTTATTCTTATTCAGTTGGTTGCTATTATAGGAGCGATTGTTATGAGCAGGCTTTCAAAACGTATTGGTAATATCAGGGTAATTATTACGGCTATCGTTTTCTGGATAGCCATTTGCATATGGGCCTATTATGTGCAAACGCAAATGGAATTTTATATACTGGCCTCTTGCGTAGGATTGGTAATGGGAGGCATTCAATCTATGAGCCGTAGTACTTACTCTAAATTTTTGCCCGAGACAAAAGACACTACTTCTTTCTTTAGTTTTTACGATGTAACCGAAAAGATTGCTCTTGTAATAGGTTTGTTTTCTTTTGGTTTTTTAGAAGATATTACCGGAGTATCCTGTCCATCCTGTATTGTATTTTTTGTGTTAGGGCTAGTAGCTTTATTGTTTACGAAGGGCATTAGAAACTTCATAGACAAGGTTTCCAACCCCTTCAGCATTTTTATCCACATGAACTGCTTCAGCGCCATAAAACATTATTATGTCAGTTCTTTTATCAAATCAGGACCATAGATGAGCGGGTTAGTGGTTGGATATTCTTGAGCAGCATTAGATGCAAAGACATCTATGTTTTATTAGCTTTGCGAGTCGCGTAGCAATAGTAAATCTTAATTATAAACGGCTATACATTTCAAATCAAATAACCTTTAAATTACTTATTAATCGGTTCATAACTTAGCTATATGAAATTGTATTCTATCAATACGGGTTTTTCAAATGGCGAAATGTTTAAGGTAGATTACTTAAGCATGGAACAAACTCAACCCAGCCGACGAAAACAATCTTTGTTCATGGGCTATGCACTGTTTATTATTGAAGATGTAACTTAGGCTGATATTAGTTATTTCAATTAATTTGGCAATAAACAGGACGCAAATTTTCAATATTATTTATGGAACAGATACATTAGATAAATCGTTGGCTAAATATGGATTTCATCGTAACGATATTGACGTGTTTTTAACACATCTTCATTTTGATCACGTTGGTGGCGCGATTGTAATTGAAGACAATAAAATGGTGCCTGCATTTAAAAATGCTACATATTGGAGTAATGAGCAACATTGGCAATGGGCCATCAAACCTAACGACAGAGAAAAAGCTTCTTTTTTAAAAGAAAATATACAGCCTATACAGGATAGTGGGAAATTGAAAATGATTGAAGTAAAAGAGGATATCGCGTTTTCTGATAACATTACCATCCGCTTTGTAAATGGTCACACGCATGCTATGATGTTGCCACAGATCAATAATTATAAGGGCAAAACAATAGTTTATATGGCTGACCTTCTTCCTTCAACAGGGCATATACCTATGCCGTACGTAATGGCTTACGATATGTTCCCCTTAACCACATTGCAGGAAAAAAAAGCTTTTTTACAGGAAGCGCTTCAAAACAACTTTATTCTTTTTTTTGAACATGATCCTGTAAATGAATGCTGCACACTTGCCATGACAGAAAAAGGAATACGCGTAAAGGAAACATTCAGGCTGGAAGACATTATATAGCGTATACAACAAAACCAACATCATCAACATACCTGATACAAACAATATGAAAAAAAACTTTGCATGGTTAATACTGGTTACCGCATTTTTATTTGCAGGCTGTGTTACGTCAAAAAATATGCAGAAAGAGAAATGGGTATCGTTATTTAATGGAAAAGATATTAATGACTGGATAGTAAAAATTCATCATTATGAAACAGGGGATAACTATGCAAATACTTTCCGTGTTGAGGATGGATTGATTAAAGTAAGATATGATCAATACGACACATTCAATAACAAGTTTGGTCATCTCTATTACAAAACACCTTACTCCTATTTTCATTTGATTGTTGAATACAGGTTTACAGGTATCTGGAGAAAAGATGCGCCTGAATATACCTTAAAGAACAGCGGTATTATGTTTCACTCACAGGATCCGCGTACTATGCCTAAAGAACAGGACTGGCCTATTTCAGTAGAATTTCAATTACTTGCCGGTTTAGGTGATGGCAATCCGCGCCCAACAGGCAATATGTGTTCACCAGGAACGGACGTGGTATACAAAGGAAGAATTGATCCAAGACACTGCATTGAATCTACTTCTAAAACTTATGAAGGTGAGCAGTGGGTAAAAGCAGAGTTGATTGTGTTAGGAGATTCTTTGGTTACCCATATTATTAATGGCGATACCGTGCTGCAATATTCAAAGCCACAGATTGGTGGTGGTGTTGCGAATAGATATGACCCAAAAATAAAAATTGACGGCACGCCATTGAAATCGGGATATATCGCCTTGCAGAGTGAAGGACAGGAAGTTGACTTCAGAAGAGTGGAGATAATGGATCTGTCGGATAAATTCAAGAAGTAAAAGGCTATCAGCTATGAGCTATCAGTATTCAGCTTTCAACTTTTTTTCCGAAGACTGGGCGCTGACGGCTGAAAGCTCATCTGAATTTTATCATAGAAGTAAGCGGATATCGGAGATTGCGGTAGCCCATCATATCCACTTTAATATTGCCTACTACAATCGGGCTTTCAATACGTAATGGTAAATGATTGGCGTCGTCGCTTACCCACACTGTCATTTTTTCGCCCCCTTCAAATACTGTTCCTTTAATTAAAAAAGGTTTGAATTTAATAGACTTAAATTTCCCGTAACGGGTTTTAATGGTTTCCTTGCCCATGTATCTTATATAGATTGGATGTACTTCGTCATCGAGGAAAAGGCTAAGGTTTATCTTGTCGTCTACTTTATACTGATCAAAATTGATATTACGGGCATAATACACCGCGCTGATTACATCCTGTATACAATCCGGGGTTTTATATACACCTTTGGTTGTTACAGCACTGTTTGCTTCGTGGTTAAAGCTTACGTTCTCATATTTTTTATATCCACCCTCATCCACATTTCTTATAAACCGGTAGGGTTTTAACGTTGCTGTATCAATATAACTTTCATAGCGGTCCCTTACTTTGAATATCCAGTCGTAAGATGAATTGGAATAGCCCTCACCTGCCGTATGATAAACCGTTTTGCCATTATACTTTTCCATTTGCGCTGAGAACACGGCTGTTCCTGCGTCTACGTATATTCCAAGCGCGTTATAGAAAATCTTCATGGTGATGGTTTCACCCGAAGAGAAACACGTATTCTTCACTCCGCAAAAATCGTTATCCGCGCTGAGGTGAATGGAAATAAGTATACATGCAAACGAGATAAAAAATTTTCTCCTCATTGTCTTACATTAAAAATTTTTAAGCTTGTAATAAGCAAGCATCCTGCCAAAGCAGGCAAAATAAGATTGACCAACCAAACTCCGGTAGACGCCGCATAAATTCCCAATACATTTTCACTATACAACCCGAATAATAGTATCGCTACTTGCCCTCTCAATCCTAACTCAAGCAATGCTATGGTTGGAGCAAGTGCTAATATAAGATATAATATACTTATCAACCAGAATGCATCCATTACTCCTATATTAACATGCATTATCTGTAAGAGCAATATATATTGATAAACGAATACCAGATATCTACAGGCTGACAAGGCAAGTACTCTTAACAAAATTGTAACATCAAGCTCCCGCAAAATATGCACGTATGATACCCATTTAACACGGAGGTTTAATAGCTCACAACATTTTACGACCCAGCCTAAGCGAAAATAAAATACGATTACCGTTATACTCAACATCACAACACCCCATTTCAATATAGTCATCCATGCGGGCGATGAAGTATAACTTCCTGCCAAAGGGCTGATATTAATTTCTTGTAGAAGTAATCCTATGCTGCCCAACATTAAGGTTACTATTAACTGGCTTAAACCACCTATAACGGTAAGGGATACCGACTTACTCCTTTTACCTTCTTCCACGTATAACATCCTCCCTCCGTATTCGCCTATACGGTTCGGCGTATTTAACCCTAAAGCAACTCCGGCCAGCGTGCCTTTAAACGAATGCCACAATGAAATTTGCTGCAGAGGCATCATCAGCACCTGCCACTTGCGTGCTTCAATAAGCCAATTGGCGCCCATTAAAATGATGACTAACCAAAATCTCCACGCATAAGATCCAGTTAAGGCTTCTTTCATATAACCAACAGATTCCTGAAGATTAGGCTGATGAATGATCTGCTTATAAATAGAACTACCTAACCATATAAACAGGATGGGTCCTAATATACGGTTGAGGAAAATTTTGATACTTTTGTTCTGAAGCGTCATTTCATTAAAAAATAAACTTTCACTTTGCAAGGCAGCCAGATCATTTTAGGTATTGACCCAGGTACATTGGTAATGGGTTATGGCGTTATTTGTGTAAACGAAAGGAAAATTGAATTATTGGAAATGGACGTAGTAAAACTGCCTGCAAAAAAAGATAATTATGAGCGGCTGTTGATCATCCATCAGCAGGTGCAATCTTTAATAAAAAAACACAAGCCGGGTGAATTTGCTATTGAAGCTCCTTTTTTTGGTAAGAATGTGCAAAGTATGCTCAAATTAGGTAGAGCGCAGGGGGTAGCAATTGCGGTGGCTATGCAATGTGGTATACCGGTAACGGAGTATTCGCCAAGAAAAGTAAAACAATCCATTACCGGTAATGGTAATGCAGATAAAAACCAGGTTTGGGAAATGCTGCAGCGTATTACCAATATTGATCATAGCCCGGTATATTTTGACGCCTCGGATGCCCTTGCAGTGGCTATATGCCATCATTTTCAATTGAGCGCTCCTTATAAAAAAGAGCAATTAAAAACTACGGTACGCAAAACCAAAAAAAGTTCCTGGGAGGTATTTATGAGCAATAACCCCGAAAGAGTTGTAAAAAAATAGGCTTTAAAGATTTGAGATAATCTTCTCCTGCACTTCTTTTAATTGCTGTGGAGTGAGCTTAATTTTTCCCCGTGTAAAATTCAGATCGTCCGCGCTGTTAATGGGTATTAAATGAATGTGCGCATGTGGCACTTCTAAACCCACCACGCTCATACCACAACGGTTACACGAAAATGATTTTTCAATTGCTTTAGCAATGGGTTGAGCAAATGCCATTAATTCACCAAGGTAATTTGCAGGAAGGTCAAAAAGATTATCTGTTTCTATTTTAGGAACTACCAGCACATGACCTTCTACTAGCGGAAATATATCAAGAAAAGCATAGCACTTTTCATTTTCGGCTATTTTATACGAAGGGATTTCTCCTTTGATGATTTTTGAAAAGATAGTCATGCAGCAAAAGTATAAAATCTTTGGTGTTCCGTGCCTCCCGGACTTGCAGTCCGGGGTATTAGGATTGAAGCCCTTCGGGCTACGCTTGATTGTAAGATAATAGGTACCACTGAGAACCCTCAGGGTTCAATGTTAATCACTACCGGTGTAGCCGGTAGAAATAAAAAAAGGCGACAAAAGTCGCCTCGAAAAAACTCGAATAAATTATGCTATTGCGCTTAAATAGCGATCTCTTCAATTTTGAACTTCATTAAACCGGCTGGCGCTTTAACTTCAGCTACTTCACCCACATGCTTGCCCAAAATTCCCTTTCCTATAGGAGAAGTAACAGATATTTTACCCGCCTTCAAATCAGCTTCTTTTTCAGAAACGATCTGGTAAGTTACCTGCTTCTTAGTACCCAGGTTGGTTAAAGTAACTTTAGTAAGTATACTCACCTTACTGGTATCAATGCTGTCTATTTCAATGATTCTCGCATTGGCTATATCGCCTTCCAGTTTCGCAATCCTGGCCTCCAGCAATCCCTGGGCCTCTTTTGCCGCATCATATTCGGCATTTTCTTTCAAATCGCCCTTTTCGCGGGCTTCTCCAATTGCTCTTGAAGCGGCAGGTCTCTCTACCCCTCTCATGTGTTGTAGCTCTGCTTTCAACAGCTCCAATGTTTCATGGGTAACATACATTACATCACTCATGGCTTACTCGTTTTAGTTATAAAAAATAAAAAATAACAACGCTCCAGGTTTCAACCCGAAGCGTTGCAATTAAGTGTGACGACAAAAATAATAAAAAGCCCTCAAATAATGCTATTAAATATGCAATTTTTCCAGTATAACCTTCGCCATTTTGTAAAATGCTTCATGCGTATAACCCGCAATATGTGGGGTAATGATAACATTGGGCTGGGCTGTCAGCCAACTCAATTGGTCTTTTTCTATTGGAGTGTATGTATCTAATTTTTCGTTTTCCAGCACGTCGAGTCCTGCGCCCGCAATTTTTTCATTTTTAAGGGCATTAATTACAGCATCTGTATCGTGCACTTTGCCCCGGCATGCATTGAGGAAATAAGGTTTTTGTTGCAGGGCATCAAAAAAAGCATCATTTGCCATATGAAAGGTTTCATCTGTTAATGGCACATGCATACTAATCACATCTGCGTAGCGGGCAATCTGGTCAGGTCCTGCTTCATGAATTCTTCCTTCGGCAAAACCAAATTTGTATTTATCGTAAGCCAGAATTTCTACGTCGAAAGATGAAAGCACTTTGGCAAAAGCGCCACCCGCGTTTCCAAAACCTATTATACCTACAGTTCTGCCTGTTAACTCTGTTCCGCGATTAGCTTCCCTGATCCATTTGCCCTCTATTACTTCCTGCCTGCTGGTACAGATTTTATTCATAAGGCAAAGCAATACACCCAGTGTTTGTTCGCCTACGGCGTTACGGTTGCCTTCAGGGCTGCTCTCACACTGTATACCTTTTTCTTCAGCATAAGCCACATCAATCAGTTCCATACCACTTCCCAATCTGCCGATCCATTTAAGATCGGGTGCTTTATCAAGCATATTACGGTCAATTTTCAACCGCGTAGTAACAATTAACCCTGCAGCGTCTTTGATTTCTTCTTCCAGTTCGGCATATGTTATCTGGGGGCGGTAAATTACGGTATACGCTTTCTGTTGTAAAGTATCTAAAAGATATTGATGCACTTTAGCGGTAACGATCGCTTTCTTCATATAATATTTGTTCAAGGAAAACTATCAGGGTATATTTTATTCTTATTGCTGACTGTGCAATATGCTCAACTGCACAAAATCTTCAATGCTCAATTGCTCAGCTCTCTTGTCAAAAATCGGGCTTTTAAGTATTTCTTCATTAAATAAATTTCTAACCGCGTTGCGTAACATTTTGCGGCGTTGGTTAAACGCTGTTTTTACCAATGTAAAAAATAGTTTTTCATCGGGTATATGCAAAGGTTCTTTTCGTGGCGTTAACCTGATTACCGCGCTTTTAACTTTTGGTGGTGGGTTAAAGCATTGCTCATGTACTTCAAACAAATATTCAACAGCAAAAAAAGCCTGTATCAGCACACTTAATATGCCATATGTTTTATTACCATGCTTGGCTGCTATACGTTGCGCCACTTCCTTTTGAAACATGCCTACAACTGCCTGCACCTCTGTTTTCCAATCCAGTATTTTAAAAAGAATCTGTGAAGAAATATTATAAGGAAAATTTCCAATTACAGTAAAAGTGCCATCAAATGGCGCATCAATGTCTAATATACTAGCATGTAAAATTTTCCCTTTTATGGCTGGATAGGTATTCTCAAGAAACAGGATCTTTTCTTCATCCAGTTCCACCGCCTTAAAATCAATACCTGGCATTTCTATAAGGTGTTTGGTAAGCGCTCCGCCACCCGGGCCTATCTCGAGTAATTGTTGAAAAGGATGATCCTGCAATGCTGATATGATTTTGAGTACCATATTTTCATCGCGCAGAAAATGCTGACCTAATGATTTTTTAAGGGTATACATAGAAGGGTTAAAAGTACAAAAAGCAATTACAAAACCGTAAATTGCGCCCTAACTCAGTTTATTATGTCAAATCAAAATGACAAACCTGCTATTGGTATTTCTTGTGGCGATATTAACGGTATTGGCATTGAAATTATCATTAAAACGTTTACCGATACCCGCTTGCTTGATCTTTGCACTCCCGTAATTTTTGCCTCTAACAAGGTGATAAATTTTTACCGGAAAACCTTGCCCGAAGTTAATTTCGGATTTCAGAATATGAAAGATCTTGCCAGGCCATATCCCAAACAAATCAATATATACAATTGCTGGGAAGAAGAAGTGAATATAGCGCCTGGTCAGTTTAACGATATTGGAGGCAAGTATGCGGTAAAATCGTTAGAGTCTGCGGTGCAGGCTTTAAAGGCAGGGCACATACAGGCATTGGTTACCTGCCCTATTCACAAAAAAAATGTACAGTCGCCTGAATTTAATTTTAGCGGGCATACCCCATTCTTAAAACAATATTTTGGTGTAGATGAAGTATTGATGCTGATGTGCGCTGATAATATGCGGGTAGGCTTATTAACCGAACATGTGCCCATAAAAGACGTGGCGCAATATGTAACCCGCCAGGCTATTGTAAAAAAAATAATGATATTTAAAGAAAGCCTGAGAAGAGATTTTGGGATTGATAAACCCAAAATAGCGGTGCTGGGCTTAAACCCACACGCGGGTGATGAAGGATTAATTGGTAAAGAAGAAGAAGAACAAATTAAACCAGCTATAAAAGAAGCCAAACAGAATAACGTGCTTGCTTTTGGTCCTTACAGCGCCGACGCGTTTTTTGCAAGGGGGAGCCACGAAAAATTTGACGGCGTTTTGGCCATGTATCACGACCAGGGATTGATACCTTTTAAATCGTTGGCAAAAGGTGAAGGTGTAAATTATACTGCAGGATTATCTGTTGTAAGAACATCGCCTGATCATGGAACGGCCTTTGATATTGCAGGAAAAAACAAAGCCGATGAATCTTCTTTCCGCCAATCTATTTATACTGCTATAGATATTCTGCATCAAAAAACAGAGTTTGCCTTTAACCGCTCCAACCCGATGAAGAAAATGTCTGACGTGGTGCTTACGAATGCAGAAGATGAAAATATTGAGGAGTAGGGTGAAAGGTTAAAGGTGTAAGGTGGTTGCTCTCAGCAATCAGCTTTCAGTTTAATACATTTACATAAAAAAGTTGCCAACCTTTAAAGGTTGGCAACCACAAACAATTAACTTCAAACTATAAACTACAGAAAACTATCGCTGTCTCTGTAAGCTTTAATCACAGCCATCTCGCCGTCTTTGCCCGGTTTTGAATTACCATGCTCCATTCCCATTACGCCTTTATATCCCCTGCTGTGTATGTATTTAAATATATTTTTGTAATTCACTTCACCGGTTGTTGGTTCATTTCTGCCGGGGTTATCACCAATCTGGAAATAAGCTATCTCATCCCATGCCCATTCAATACGTTTAATAAGATGTCCTTCATTCTTCTGCATGTGATATATATCGTACAAAATTTTGCAGG
>JBGALP010000111.1:0-15288 GCA_044223805.1 Agriterribacter sp. | reverse complement strand
CCTGAGCCATGCCCGATGACCATGAGAGGATATCGAACTCTTTAAATTCCACCACAAGCGCATCTGTCAACAACCTCACGCCTGAGTTGTTTGATACCTGTATATCAAAGTGATACTCCCCGGCCGGGATCTTGTTTCCTTCCTGTATTTCTAACACACCTGTATTCTCATTGATAGCCAATGCGGGAACCATTACGGTATCTGATTTCAGGGCTAGTTCTGCCGCGCTTTCATTGCCGGTGATCGCTTCTTTATAGCGGATCACAGGAATTTCATCTGACAATGCGGTTGTAGGTTTTCCACCAGGTTCCCTTATTGCGATGATCTCGAACTTTAATGGTAGTGTGGAACTGGAGGACTGGAAATCCCCTATGTTGAGCTGCAATCCAGAGATCGCATACTGTTTCCTGTTTTTATAAATCACATCAGGAGCTATACTACCCTCTCCCGGAATTTTGGTGCAAGCACCACCCGTTAGCAGTATGGCAAACGCTGATACCGCTGTCAATAATCGAAATATCTTGTTGCTGTGTGTCATCTTCTTCTTAATTAAATCCAAAAATGTGTGAATCAGCCGCGAGCACATGCACCATACCGTTGGTTGCGCGCAGATCTGCAGTTTCAACCTGTACAGATTGATATATTTCTATGCCCCCTGGTGTGCCTTTGTTGAGCGAAAAGATAACATACTTGGCTCCCATATTTATATTTCCCAGGTAGTCATCTTGTACAACATTGAACCGAGCTTTTGTACCCCCGTAAGTAGTATCATAATTATAGGTAGTGTTAAGCTCGCTTCGCATAATCTCTTTGCCGGGAATAATATAGTTCTTCAACATTCTCGTAATGTTTGCCATCTCCTCGTCAGTTATTTCACTAAATGTTTTAGGACGTTTTTCCGGATCCGGATATATCAGCTTAAAATAATTATAAATAGAATAATTCTTAGGAGCCAGGAACGTGGAACCACTGGCGTTCACCGCCGATTCCAACCCGGTCATCGTAATCAATGTAGTTAAGGTATCAAATATCTCCGGACGGCTCTTCAGGTAATCCATAGTGGATACACCCAGGGTGGTTGTTTGATCGGGATTCAAAGTACCTCCATCTGCAAAATAATCTTTGCTGCACCCGGTGGTGAATACCACAGTTACCAGCGCTATTCCGATTAATAATTTCATTCGTATATCTTATTTATCGTTTGTCGTTTATTGTTGAGCTGTCAGCTATCGGCTTTCAGCTTTCAGTAATCTGCTATCAGCTACCAGTTATCAACTTGGATTTCACCATTAACCTTTCACCTCTATTGGTTAAACTGCCAGTAATAAGTCTGTTCCATATTAGGTTATTCGCAAAAGCTTCATCGCTTACGGGATAAAACCCTGCACCATCCTGTTCTCCCTGCGCGGTGATACTGCTGTTAAATTCGTGCAAACGGCCCAGGCGAACCAGGTCATACACCCTGTGAAATTCACCAATCAATTCTCTCCGTCTTTCTTCCAGTACTTCTTCTATCACGGTAGGGGCATCATCTCTGGTAAATATTGGAATTCCTGCGCGGGTTTTTACTGCGTTGAGGTTGTGCAAGCGCTTCACCTACGTTACCCAGTCTTGCATCTGCTTCTGCTTTCAACAACAATATATCTGCATACCGGAAAACTGGCACCGGCGCTTCCATCAATTGGTAGCTACGGTCTTTCACCTTTCTGAATTTTGCGAACATAATAGCTCTTTCACCATTTGCCAGCGGATCTGCCAATACCGGTCTTAGTTCACTGGGGCTTACTGAAAAAAATCAATGCTTTGAAAAAATGCCGGCACTCTTTTATCAGATTTGTCTCTTGCGTAATCAGGATATATCTCTAATATTTTTGACCTTGCAACAGCCAGCGACAGGTTGCTCCTGGATGTATACGGATTAGTGAGATAATAGGTCATAATATGTCCATAATAATCAGCATACTCTCCTTTCTTTATATCGTAATACATCTCGAGGATCACTTCTTCAGATTCTCCCTGAATAAAGCCCTGAACTGTTCTATTGGCACCAGTTTAAACGTATTGGAAGAAATTATTTCTTTCATTGCATCAGAAGCTCCTTGATAATCTTTTAACCACATGAGCGCATGCGCCTTCATGGCCAACGCAGCTCCCTTGGTTCCTCTTGACATGGATTCTTTTATAGTTCCTCTTTTCAGAAGATCAGGTATAGCAATATTTGCTTCATCTACCACCATCCTCATTACATCGTTAAGCGGTTCTTTTCCCAGTGGTTTTACATTACGGGCTTCCAGATTTACGGGAATATCACCCCATATACGTGCAGCATAAAAATGTGCTAATGCACGTAAAAAATGTGCTTCTGCCAATAACTGCTTTTTTCTATCATCTGTGAGACCATCGGTAATGGCCGGAACTTTTTCCAGCACAAGGTTGCACTGTTCAATCGTTCTGTAATAAAGCCTCCAATTGCATATGGCCCTCCAGTCGCGCCAATTAAATGGTTGGCAAAGCAAGCCCTCCAGTCGCCGTCATCATTAGGTGTAATCCAGTCACCAGAGCGGGCATCTCCCCAGAAATAATAGTCTCCCCATGATCCGCGCTGTTGGTTATTGTCTGGCGTATCATCTTTAGTTAAACCCGACAGCGTTACGGGTTGCTCTGCGAAAAATAGCGAAGGCTGCTGCTACCGCACCTTCAGCATCGCTACCTGTTTTCCAGGCCTGATCTTCTGTTACGGTATTGATCGGCAATTCGTCTAACCATTTTTTGCAGGACTGCCCCAGTACAGATATGAGCACTAAGCAAAAAATAACGATATATGCATTCTTTATATTCTTCATCTTCACTGACTTTATTTTATCTGAATCAAAATGATCATAATTTTATAATGAAATCGAAACCCCGAATAATACCATCCTTCTCATGGGATATCCTCCTGACATATCATAACCGTCAATGGTTACCAACTCTGCATCGGGACCACTATATTTCTGGAAGGTTACGAGGTTATCCGCTGTAACGTATACACGCATTCTCTCAAAAGGAAGCCGCTCCATCCTCCTTTTATTAAAAGTGTAAGAAAGCGTAGCAGACCTGATTTTGAAATAAGAACCGTCTTCTATATACTCAGAATCAAAATTGATCACCTGGGTAGCATCACTCCAGGGATTAAGGGAAGGATACCTGGCATTATCGCCACTTTTTTCCCAGATAGCGTATTTATCGAAGTTGGGGAGAGAACCACTTCCGGCAAAATTTTTACCCAGTTTGAGCCGGTCAAGTAAAGCGGTATTCACTATATCCCTGCCAATAACAAAAGTAGTAACAAGATTAAGGCTAAATCCTTTATAAGTGAAATCATTGGTCCAGCCGCCATTCCATTTCGGATTTGGATCACCAGAATATACACGATCAGATACATCTATGCGATAGTCGCCATTTTGATCCTTGAAATTACGATCGCCCACTGCCAGTTTTTTGCTTTGCAATCCTACCAGCTTTCTGCCGGTTTTAGGATCTACGGGAACTTCATTTTCTGCCTGGTAAATACCTTGGGATTCGTAGAAGAAGAAACCATTTAACGGAGCACCTACGCGAATAATAGACCCAAAGTCCTGCCCAGAAGTACTTGTCTTAATGATATCGGCATTGCCGTCTGGAAGTCTTACAACTCTGTTTTTGTTATATGCAAAGTTGAGGTTGGTGTTCCAGGTAAAATCATTACCAAATTTCAGATTGGTATTAACGGTAAATTCCAGTCCCCGGTTCAACACATCGGCGGCATTACGGTATACTTCGTTATAGCCTGATGTAGTGGGAAGAGAAGTAGATAACAGCAACCCTTTGGTTAGCTTTTCATACGCATCAAAAATGAATTCTACTTTTCCTTTAAACAAGGTTAAGTCTACACCCAGGTTCGCCATATTGGTTTTAACCCAGGTAAGATTGTCGTTTTTAAACCCATCAAGCCATGTAGGCGTAAATCCTGAAATGCCTCCGTAGGCAATCTGGATTAAAGAATTGTATTGGTCGAGTACGCCACCATTCATAACTCCCAAGGCTAAATAATTGTTTTCCCAGGTTGTTCCGGAGAGTCCATAACTACCCCTGATTTTACCGCTCGTGAGCCAACTTGCATTACGAAAAGCATTTTCTTTATAAAAGTTCCAACCTGCAGATACAGAAGGGAATACGCCCCAACGGTTAGCCTGCCCAAACTTGGAGGATCCATCTGTACGGATAGAAGCTCCTAATAAATATTTTTGTTGAAAATTATAATCCAGCCGGCTGAAATAAGACATCAGCGTGCTTGGCTCCATAATTGCTTGAACCAATGCTGCTGCCCTGTGGCCAGTTTACTGTTTGTGAAAGGCTTGGAGCATCGCTTACACTACTCACTCTTGTCAGCTTTGACTCTGTTTTTTCCATACTCTGTCCAAGTAATATACTCAGACTGTGCCCGTTTCCAAATTTGGGCGTGTAGGTTACTGTATTCTGAAAAAGGAAGTTTTGGTTTTCACCAGCAATGCTCTTATTGCCCAATCTAAGGGTGCGTCTTGACGATGCTAAGGAATCAAACATAGTGCGCAGATATTCCAAACTGAGACTGGCTTTGTAAGCCACATTACGGGCAATATTAAGCGTAGCATCAGAACTAAAGCGAACCCTGTCATTAAGATTGGACATATAGCCGGGTGTATATACTTCTGCGCCTTTTACCATAGGATCATTGGGCAGCGGCAAAAGAGAGGAATAACCAATACTCAAACCATCCTGATTTCTGCTCTGGTCGGTACGTGAAACAGCCAGTGTATTATTAATGATCAGTTTATTTTTTAAGGCATTAAAAGCGGTACTGGCCATAAGGCTATAGCGTTTGAACCCGGTGTTGAACAGGATACCTTTGCTATCCATATATCCCATGCTGATGCTGTATTGTCCAAAATCACCCGCTCCACGAATGGAAGCATTGTAGTCTTGCGTAACAGAAGTTTTATATAAGTATCCCTGCCAGTCGGATGAGTTGTTGTAGAAGGGATTAGTAACATCAGTATACATAGCAGGCATAGATGTACCATAGGGTGCATACAAATCATATAATCTTTTAACCTGCTCTCTTTCTTTAACGCCACCCGCTACATCGCGCAGTTGCGGTACAAAGTTTACACCGGTACGAATATTGAAGTTTATCTGTGGTTTTCCTCTTTTTCCTTTTTTTGTTGTGATCAATATTACTCCATTAGCTGCCCTCGAACCATAGATAGCAGCGGCAGACGCATCTTTCAGCACTACCACATCTTCAATATCGCTCGGGTTGAGATCTGCCAATACATTGGTACTGGTAACAGCAAACTCACTACTCATTCTTGAAATGATGGGAATACCATCTACTACATATAATGGCTCGGAAATAGCGGAAGCATCTCCACGACTTACCGCAGCAAGTCCTCTGATGATGATGGCAGGTGTTGAACCTGGCTCTCCGGAATTCAACTGTATATTTA
The DNA here is from genome assembly GCA_044223805.1 of Agriterribacter sp. Lineage (GTDB taxonomy): Bacteria > Bacteroidota > Bacteroidia > Chitinophagales > Chitinophagaceae > Agriterribacter. Next base: position 9,781 of record JBGALP010000111.1, on the reverse strand, counting down.
CGCCGGCTACTTTACCCTGCAAAAGAGAACCAAAAGATTCTGAAGCTTGTCCTTCTGTGATCTTGTCCATCTTTATGGTAGAAACAGCACCTGTAATTTCCGTTTTCGACTGGCTTTTATATCCCGTAACTACTACATCACTCAGGGTTTTATTTTCCTCTCTGAGTTTAATGGTTAAATCAGACGCTTTTCTATACACAATCTGGCGGGCTTCAAAGCCTATGGATGAGAACGTCAACGTATCGCCCACGTTTATGCGTAACCGGAAATTTCCAGCGGCATCGGTAGTAGCCCCAGTATTTTTTCCTTTAATACCCACAGATGCGCCCACTACGGGTTTACCATTGGAATCGCTTATTTTACCCGTTTGCACGGATTGTGCATAACCCGCCAAGGAGAACATCAGTACTGCAAACAGGAAACAGGCTCCTTTCATTAATACCTTCATTACGTTAGTTTTTTCGGTTGAACTTTTTATAAACTCCATCACGGTTATTTCCAAAATTCATTCTGGCTCAGTCCATTGCCCTGTATACTTTTTGCCGAAAGCGGCCAATAAGCAGCGCCATTGGTAACATCAGCTTCGGTAAATGCGGGTATATAGGATGGAACTTTATCAAATCGGATCAGGTCAAACATACGTTGTCCTGTACCTACCAGCAGACGTTGTCTTTCCAGTAAAAGCGCATCGCCGAATGTTTCTTCAGTCAACGTACTGTAATCTTCAGTAGCTCCACTGGCTGCTTTTATAAGCCATTCTTTGGCCTCGTCCAGTTTTTCGGTACGCCAGGCAGCTTCAGCAAATAAAAGATTGATCTCCGAAACGGAAAGCAGATTTACACTACTGGCATCAAAAACAATCAGCGTTGCCTTATCGCCGGATATATTGAACAGCCTGGAACGGCGTGCGTCGCCAGCAGGATAAATAGCATTGAATGTAGCAATAGGCATACTTAGCACGTTAGGACTAAGCGGCGCCAATGGAATCTCCGTACGGCGGTCGCCACCAACAGCAAGACCAAAGTTAGCCACACTATCTGCTACAGTGCTGGTAAAAGTATTAGTGAGTACATCGTATGCATTTTGCCCGTTACCAAGCCAAAGAGATTGTTGTGCAATGAGCGAGGTAACAGCGGTTTTATTAAATCTTACCGTTGTTAAGGCATAGCTTGTTATCCCATCATCGTTTAGCAGTAACCATGGCACAAGTTTCTGTGCTTCTGTTGCCCACTGGAGCGCCTGTGTTACAGCTTCCTGGCTTGTTAAATGAGTACCCAAATTATTTTTTTCTGCCGAAGGCACCGCTCCCCATATCCGCGCCAGGTAAAAATAGGCTATAGACTTTTGGGCAAGCGCTTCTCCTCTGTATGTGTTTTTCTGGTAAGTACTCAATACCCCTTCTGCCGCCTGGTCTACAATATCCAGCACATCGTTGGCATCTTTAATCACATCGTAGAAATAACTCCAATCAGAAAGTTGTACGAGGTTAGCAACAGTAGACGTAAGTTGCTGACCCGCTACCTGTGTCTGGTAAGGAACCGCAACAGTAAGGTCTCCTGCTCTGGCTTCACCATACATCATCCAGGCGTAATTGGCAAGCAAAGCTCTCCTCAGGTCAACATAACCTCCAATAACAGCCTGCTGGATGCGCGGCGCTGAATTATAATAGCCTTCCTCTACCGTATCGTTTTCCTGATCTACAGTAAGGTGCTTACGGCATGAACAAAGCAGCACCATTGCTAATGCCACACCAAATGTGAAACGACAGAAGTGAGACGTGAGTAGTTGACGTTTGTCGTTTCTTTTCTCACTGATAAATCCTGGTATAAATTTCTTCCAGTGTGTCATGTTATTCTTTTTTAATAGCCTCAAGCTTAAAAAACCACTTTAATGCCCAGCGCTACGGAGGTAGGCAAGGGAGTTCCTGTATACATCAGATCATACCGGCGGATACCTGTAATATTTTCTTCAGGGTTAATACCACTATACCGGGAAAGGGTAAACAGGTTATCGCCACGAACAAATACTTCCAGGTCGCTTAATGCTTCTATTTTTTTAGATATAGCGTTAAAGTGCCAGGATACCGCAGCTCTGCTCAGGCGCACAAAACTGCCATCTTCAATAGTTCTGATTCCCTGGTAGATGGTACGACCGTCAGTTCCCCGGTCAGTAAAATAATAAGGTGTTTCCGCGCTTTTAACCGGAAACTGGTAATTGACGCCTTCTGCATCGTAGCGGCTGTTGAAAGATTCAGCAGCAACATCCGATCCCCATGCATAAGTGAGCGTGAAAGCTGCAGAAATATTACGATAACGTAAAGTATTCGTAAATCCTCCAAATGCCTTTGGTTCGGTGTTGCCTATGCTCTTTGCCTGGGTTCCTTGCCATGCTACTATAGAAGTAACAGGTGCGCCGGAAATCGGTCCCAGGTAGGCGAGGCTGGTATTGCCAATATCTTCAGGTAAAGATTTTACTTTGTTTTTGTAGAAAGCGATGTTCAGGTTGCTGGTCCAGGAAAAATGCGTACTGTGTATCCAGGTACCATCCAGGGCTACTTCAACACCTGAAAGACCGAGTTTACCACCGGTTTCATAGGTATAGTCAATGCCACTGATATTAGGCTGGTATCGTTGATACATGAAATCGCTGTAGGTTTTATTAAAGTAATTCACAGAAAGATTCAATACTGAACCAAGCGCCACTGTTACACCTGCATCTATCTGAATCACACCCACACTTTTAGCATCTTTGAAAGCGGAATACAATTGTCCTATCCCCAAATAATTTCCTCCGTAATAATCTCCATATGCATCCAGTTGTCCGCGGTATACTTCTGGTCTGTTCAATACGCCCGTTTTGCCGATACCTGCATTAATCTTCACGGGAATGTTGAGGCTGTTTTTCAAATCATAATGTACACCGAGCGCTGGGTAAAAGGCCCATTTCTTATCATATAAAGAACTACCATCTGCACGAGCTACAAGGTTCACGTCCAGATCTTTTTTGTATTTAAATTTCCATGTGCCGTAAAAAGATGCCAGCTTTTCCACGTTGTGATTGGATAATGCAATGGTTTGATTAGCGTTATATCCTGTTACTACTTTTACAAAGTCTGATCCTCCGTTTTCCATACTGCGCTGCCCATTTACAGAGGTAAGCCGGTCATCGGTATTTCTCATTTCTCCCGCTATTGTCATATCCATATTGAGCGCATCGGAAAGATCATGCACATAGTTTACAGAAGTATTCCACGTAATAAGTTGTCTTTTATAAGCAGCACTCAAAGCATAAATATCGCCTCCCAGCAGGTTAGACGGAATATACATATCGCGGCTGGCGCCTTCATAAGACAAACCTGCTATGGTGCGTATTGTAAAACCACTGCCCAGCAAATAAGAAAGTCCCATTGATGACATGAGGCCGAGATTACGGTTCTTGTCCATATACTGTAATTCATCGCCAACAACCGGCAGGGTTAAGTCGCGGTTATATTCACCGGCGTATCGCCCTTTGCGATTGGCAATGGCCATATTATTATAGAAGTGAGCAGTAAGGCGCTCACTAATATTATATTTAGCATTCAGAAATAAGGATTGGCTGCCAAACCTTGAATCTTTGATAATGCCCTTATCCTGGTGATTAGAGAGACCAAAAAGATAGGAACCATAACTGCCCGCACCATCCACCAATACTGTCTGATCGTGTACAATACCCCCATCACCATATACGTCTCTGCGGGCTGTGGTATTAAAGTTGTAAAACGCATCCCGCTTATAGTCCATATTTTGAAGGAAATTAACACCACCGTAAGCACTCGCCCGAACGTGAATGGACCCGGTTTGTCCTTCCTTCATAATAATATTCAGCGCTCCGTTTGGTGCCTGCACACCATAAGCAGCCAGGCAAATATCTTTAATAACTTCAATGCGTTCAATTTGTTCGGAGGAAAATAACTGAGTGGATTTATACCTGTTATATTGGACGGACCTGCTACCATCGGCACGCCATTAATAATATCAGCGGCATGGTGGATTGATCGGTGGGGTCAAACATTACGCGCAAAAGTTCTGTGTGGATTGAGCTCTGCGGTTGTGAGACCAGCTTTTAACTCTCAGTCCGGCTACCGTTCCCTGTACAATGTTTTCGAGCCCTCTTCTGTTTGAAAGGAGCATACTATCTACTCTCAGAGAATCCAAATAGTACCTCAGCGTTGTACCAAAAAGATACGAGAAGAAAAAGCAACGCTTTAGCAGGTTTAGGGGATCAGTCTCATATTTAAGTTTAGTTCTAGTTGATGTAAAATCCAAGGTATTTATCTGCAACAACTGGCTAAAAATGAACAGTTTGTTACATAATCAGCCTTTCGAAATATTTAGTTAAAAACAAAAGTTTATAATTGCTAACAATTCAGTAACAAAAAAGTTATCCACAATCATTATTTCTCGCTTAGCGCCATTACTAAGGCTAAAAATTGTTTAGCAATGTTAAACCGTAATTATTAATAAGAGGTTTCCCAAAGATTAAGGATTTGTAAACTTTCTTATAGAGTTACATCCGCTCTTATACCCGCCCGTATTAGTAAACATCAGCACAAACTTTGAATTTTCCACCAATGCAGATAGCTACGGGATTAAAAATGAACAAAATAGTCCAGCATATTATCAGTCATCTATACAAAGCGGCATTTCTCCACAAACTTTTCCTGCTCTTTTCCTTTTATTAACTTGCAGCCATGCAGGATTACTTAAAAGGGTTGAATGAAAGGCAGAAAGAAGCCGTATTACATATTGATGGACCGTTGATGACGATTATTGCGGGAGCTGGTAGCGGCAAAACCAAAGTGCTTACTACCCGCATAGCGCACCTGATGGCACAGGGAGTAGATGCTTGCAATATTCTTGCGCTCACCTTTACCAATAAGGCGGCAAAGGAAATGAAGGAAAAGGTTAGCGCAACACTGGTATGTTAAACGCATGGTTTATACATTATTTCACAGCGTATTTGCCAGAATACTGCGTGGTGAAGCACATCTCATATTTTCAGGCTATCTAACAATTTTACCATTTGATACAGATGATGCGAAGGAGCGTAGGTGGTGATCAACGAAATGAATCTTGATGACAAACTTGCTGTAAACCTATTCTTTTATATACAACCGCATTTCAAGCGCCAAGAACGCTTTGGTAAGCGCTGATAGAACGCACGTTATGCTATACAGCGAAGGATATGCGCGCCAATCATCATTATCGCTAAAATATTTGACTCGTACACCAAGCGCTGTTTAAAAACGGCGCAATGGACTTTGACGACTTATTGATCAAAATGTATGAGCTGTAAAATTTTCGGAAGAAAACATGGCTAAGCAAATATCAACGCAAGTTTAAATATGTTGCTATTGATGGTACGGATATGATCCAGCACAATGGCGAAATTATAAAGCTACTTGGAGCCATGCATGAAAATGTTTGCATTGGTTGGAGATGAAGTACCTAAAGTATCTATAGTTTCGCGGAGCCACCTGAAGAAAACGCTGAACCAGAAAGATTATGATGACGAAAGTGGTTAAACTGGAACAAATTACCGCAGCGCAGAATATTCTAGATATTTTGTATGACGATCAGCAATAGAGCAGATTGAAAGCACACCGAAAATGCCACCGGTGAAAAATTCGTCTAGTACGCACTATGACGGATAATGATGAAGGTAAATTTGTTGCAGATACCATACAGGAGCAAAAACTGCGCAATCATTTTCTGAATAAAGAGTTCGCTATTCTATATAGAACCAACTCCCAAAGCCGTGCATTTGAAGAAGCATTGCGACGCATGGGCATTAGCTTATACTATATATGGCGGTATTAGTTTTTACCAGCGCAAAGAGATAAAGGATTATATAGCCTATTTGCGTGTGCTGGTTAATCCTAATGATGAAGAAGCATTGAAACGCATTATCAATTACCCCGCAAGAGGAATTGGAAAAACAACTATTGACAGAGCTATACTATCTTCTAACGAAAACAATATTTCGTTCTGGCAGGTATTAGAACGCGCAAAAGAATTTGGCTTTAAAGCGGGTACACTGGAAGCCATTGAGAGCTTTGTGCTGATGATAAAAAGTTTTGCCAGCATGCTCAAGCACAAAAATGCTTATGAAGTAGCCATACATGTGGGCAAGCAAACCAACTTTGTAAAAGAGTTATTCAACGATAAAAGCACAGAGGGTGTTGCACGATATGAAAACATACAGGAGTTATTGAACTCAATAAAGGAATGGGTAGATAATGCGGCAGGTGCTGTAACTACTATAGAACCGGATGATGAATTTATAGATGCCCCTTTAACACTTGATATTAATGAAGGCTTATTTGCAGCGCCTGAAAATAAGCAGCAGGAAATACAAGCGGAGCCTGTGGAAGAAAATACAGACGATGCCGCCGACAGAAGTTTAGGAGCTTACCTTCAGCAAATCACCTTGCTTACAGATGCTGATGAAAAAAAGGAAGATGCTGATACCGTAAAATTAATGACTATACATGCCGCTAAGGGATTAGAATTTGGATGTGTGTTTGCCGCAGGCCTGGAAGAAAATCTTTTCCCTAACGCTATGAGCATTAATACAAGGGAGGAATTAGAAGAAGAACGCCGTTTATTTTATGTGGTAATTACAAGGGCAAAACAAAAATTATGGATCACACATGCCAATTCGAGATATCGTTTTGGCAGCCTTATACAAAATGAACCCAGCCGCTTTATCAGTGAAATACCAGAAGAATACCTTGACAGAAGTTTTGCAGGAAGCGCAGCGAGGAACAACAGTAGTTTTGGGTTTGGTGGTTCGGCTTTCGACAGAATGAACGGCGGTGGTTTTGGCAACAGGTCGGCACGTGAAGCAGAAAAACAATATGGCCCGCCTCCTTCAAAAACTAAAAGGGCAACACCCGAGTATCTCGCTCCAAAATCTCAGAATAAAGTTGTTGAACATACCGCTTCAGCTGATTTTGTTGCCAGCAATACTTCTGACCTTAAAGCCGGGCAGAAAGTGGAACATCAGAAATTTGGTTTTGGAGAAATTCTCTCTATAGAAGGAAGCGCTCAAAACCCGGTGGCTCACTTAAAGTTTGAGTATAACGGCGAAAAAAAGATTATGCTCAATTACGCTAAGCTGCGCATCATCAGCTAAGGTTTGTTATGCAGGCAGACTATCTAATTATCGGCTCAGGTATTGCAGGTACGCTTTTGAGTTATGAATTAATATTGAAAGGTAAATCAGTTATTGTTATTGACGATAACTCCACTCAAAATGCCAGCACGGTAGCCGGCGCTGTTCTTAATCCTGTAAATATTAAACAATGGAACCTGGCAATAGATTATGGACAGTATATTTCGCAGGCACTACACACTTATGAAAGCTTACAAGCGCTTTTAAACATACCAGTGATAAGTGAAATACCGGTTATAGTGTTTAATGATGATGCTGGGAAAAAAAATGATGCCGTAGCCACATATATTCATCCGCTTTCGGCAGAAGAAACAAAGTTGACAACCACCTGTTTTAGTAGTAATTCTTTTTTAAAAAAAATAACTCCTTCCTGGCAAATTCATTCCATAACATTACTTTCAGCATGGAAAAAACATTTGCTTTCAAAAAGTTCTTTTATAAGCGGGCATTTCGATGCCAGAGAAGTAAACTTTTCAAAACATTCAGTTGTTTATAAAAATATTAGCGCTGAGAAAATTATATTTTGTGAAGGCGCTTCAGGAATAAATAATCTTTTCTTTACAGATGCTCCGTTTACACGAAACAGAGGAGAAGCATTACTGTTATCTATACCCGAACTTCCACAACACAATATTTATCATAGTAGCATAAGGCTGGTTCCTACGAATGATCAATTATTCTGGTGTGGCAGCAACTATATATGGAATTATACCAATCTTGACGCCGGTTTAGAATGGCAAAAACAAACAGTAATTAAGTTGAAGCAATGGCTCAAGCTGCCTTTCACTATAGAAAAACATATTGTTGCTGAAAGACCAACTACCGCCGGGCAAAAACCTTTAATGCTTGTACATGATCAATTACCAGCAGCGATGTTTAATGGGTTAGGTACAAGGGGATTTTTGATAGCCCCGTTGCTGGCTAAGCAATTTGCGGAAAAGTTAACCGATATATAGGTTTAGGGTAAAAGGTATAGGGTAGAAGGCTTAGTATATAGAGATGAAGTTTATAGCTATAAGTGCATTGTATTTTTATCTATCTTCTTTAATTTCACGTTATGCGTACATCATTTTTATCATTACTCCTTATCTCCATCCATATATACACTATCGCTCAATCATCCGATTTGTTTCATGTAAAAAAAGATAGTTCCGGATTTGAGTTGACACTCAAAGGTGCGTCATTATTAGCTTCACTCCCTCTTAAATGTCTCGACCAGGAATATCCAAATAAAACCAGTCATACTTCTGCCAGCGATAGCGATCATATACTTACACCAAGGCAGATACATCCTGCATTTTATGGTTGCTTCGATTGGCATTCCTGCGTGCATGGGCATTGGATGATGGTGCGTTTGTTGAAAACATTTCCTGATTTACCGGAAGCTGCAGCTATACGTAATGCTATCAATAAAAACATTACCGCAGAAAATATAATTACCGAAGTAAAATATTTTGAAGCGCCAATGGCCAATGCATGGGAACGCACTTACGGTTGGGCATGGTTGCTTAAATTGGATGAAGAACTCAGCTCCTGGAATGATGAGGATGGCAAGAAATGGCATGCAGCATTGCAACCGCTTACAAAAAAAATTATTGAAAGATGGATGACTTTTTTACCCAAACAAACCTATCCTAACAGAACAGGGGTTCATCCTAACACAGCATTTGGATTAGTAATGGCCTTTGATTATGCGAAAGCAGTAAAAGATACTGCGTTCGAAAAAGCCATCACATTCTATTCAAAAAAATTATACCTGGCTGATAAAAACGTTCCCGCATCCTGGGAGCCGGATGGCAGCGATTTTCTTTCTCCTTCGCTGGAGGAAATTGATTTGATGAGAAGAGTACTACCTGCTCCCACGTTCATGAAATGGTTTAATAGTTTTATTACTCCCGCATCATTAAAACATTTAACCCGTTTACCTGTAATATCAGACAGAACAGATTACCAGATTGTACACTTAGATGGGTTATGCTTCAGTAGAAGTTGGTGCATGAAAGGACTATCCTCATTTTTACTGGCTTCCAGTCCGTATAAGAAAATGTTGATGCGCTCTGCCATACAACACTTATCAGAAGCGCTCCCACATATAGTAAGTGGCAATTACGGCGGTGAACATTGGCTGGCAAGCTTTGCTGTGTATGCGTTGCTGCATTGATAACGTGAGAAGTGAAAAGATAAACGTGAAATTTGAAAAAGACGTTTCTGTCTCACGTTTCTCGGCTCACATTTCACATTTTCACTTGATCGTTTTAAGAAAAGCCAAACTCTGCGGCACCTGCTCCATTGAGCGGGACGATTCATCTTCTATAAAATAGTGTTTTACGCCTACTTTTTTTGCTGTTCTCATTATGTCTACAATACCAACATCACCCGCGCCCAGCACAACATTGGTTTCTACATCGGCCTGTCCTTTCTGATTGCCTTCGGTACCGGGTAACCGATCTTTAAGATGCAGTAATGGAAACCTGCCCGGATATTTTTTTAACAGCGCTACCGGATCCTGCCCCGGGTGTTTTACCCAAAAAACATCCATTTCAAAATTTACATATGCTGCATT
>JBGALP010000110.1:0-15518 GCA_044223805.1 Agriterribacter sp. | reverse complement strand
CAGATATTTATATGGATGAATGATTTTATCCTTTTCTTTTTGGAGGGCATCAGGCATATTACTGATTGGCGTGGCTATGATCATATATTATTTATCGCGGCATTGTGTTTGCCCTGGTTGATAAAAGATTGGAAGAAAGTGTTGTGGTTAATTACTGCGTTCACCATCGGTCATTCTGTTACACTTGCACTGAGTATGTACAATAAAATTCTGGTACACAGCAACTGGATAGAGTGGCTGATACCCCTAACCGTTGCGGTTACCGCTATTGAAAATGTAGTTGTTAAAAACGAAGAAAGAAATATGCGGCTCCGGTATACTTCCGCCTTGATTTTTGGATTAATACATGGCATGGGTTTTTCTAATTATCTAAGAAGTATGATGGGGAAAGATGAAAATATAATAACACAATTATTCGCTTTTAATATTGGGCTTGAGGTGGGGCAGGTAGCTATAGTGCTGATTGTAATGTTTGTGGGGCTTATATTTGTACAAGTATTAAAGGCGCCGCGAAAAGAATGGGTGCTGTTTGTTTCCGGCGGAATTTTTGTTGCGGCAATGCAAATGATTATTGAACGATCTTCGGCTTTGTAATTAATCTTATACCGCTCTCCTGCCTATTCAGGTGAACAAAATTTTTGATAATGGTTGTAAAATCTACAGTTTTTTCAGCATTGTTTTTATTAGGGTTACTGGCAGCTAATGCTCAACATTTGAATAATCCAGGCTCAAACCACGGCAACCGTTTTGAGCAACTCAGTTATTTATTGCCTACGCCCAATGAGTACCGTACTGCAAGCGGAGCGCCGGGCGCTAAATACTGGCAACAACGGGCTGATTATGATATTACCTGTGAACTGGATGAAGCGAATCTGAAACTTACCGGAGCTGAAACCGTAACCTATTACAATAATTCTCCTGACGCACTTTCCTATATATGGATTCAGTTAGATGAAAACATCCATGATCCAAATGCCGATAATAATCATGATCATACATCAGGCATGAAGCCTTTGATGAATCATAACGAAATAATGGACCTGGAAGATTGGAGAAAGATGGATGGTTATGGCGTTAAGATTACGAAAGTAGCTTCAGGCGGTAAGTCTCTTGCTTATACCATTAATAAAACCATGATGCGGATTGAGCTGCCGGCAAATTTATTGCCAGGACAAAAATTCGTTTTTAATATTGACTGGAGTTATAAAATTGTTGACAGGTATTACCAGATGGGTAGGGGCGGCTACGAATTTTTTCCTGAAGATGGCAATTATGTGTTCACTATAAGCCAGTGGTATCCGCGCCTGGCAGTATACTCAGATTTTCAGGGCTGGCAAAACCTGCAGTTTACAGGTGGAGCTGAATTTGCGCTTACGTTCGGGAATTTTAAAGTAAAGATGACAGTACCCGCTGATCATATAGTAGCAGCCACAGGTGAGTGCCGCAATTATAATGCAGTACTCACAGGTGCACAGTTTAAAAAATGGCAACTGGCCCAAATAGCAGATGAACCATTCATAATAGCAACGTTGGCTGAAGCCTCTGCGAAAGAGAAAACCAAAAGCACCGATAAAAAAACATGGATATATGAGGCACAGAATGTAAGAGATTTCGCATGGACAAGTTCACGCAAATTTATATGGGATGCCATGCCTGTAAATATAGAAGGCAGAAAAACCATGGCAATGAGTTACTATCCTAAAGAAGCATATAATCTCTACAGCAAATATTCCACCAAAGTAGTTGCGCACACTATCAAAACATATTCAAAGCATACTATACCCTATCCTTACCCGGTAGCTATATCGGTAGAAGCATCAAGTGGTATGGAATACCCGATGATATGTTTTAACTACGGACGCACAGAAAAAGATGGCACATATAGTGAGGCGATTAAGTATGGAATGATTGGTGTAATTATTCACGAAGTAGGGCATAATTTTTTTCCGATGATTGTGAATAGCGATGAGCGGCAATGGTGGTGGATGGATGAAGGACTGAATACTTTTTGTCAGTTCATGACAGAACAGGAATTTGATAACAATTTTCCATCACGCAGGGGGCCAGCGCACCTTATTACGGATTACATGAAATTACCCAAAGATGAACTGGAACCGATTATGACGATGGGCGATAATGTACTGAGTGTTGGCTCAAATGCTTATGCTAAAGCATCTACCGGATTAAATATACTACGTGAAACGATTATGGGCAGAGCCTTATTTGATTATGCCTTTAAACAATATGCACGCCGCTGGGCATTTAAACATCCCACACCTGCAGATTTGTTCCGCACTATGGAAGATGCCAGTGGTGTAGATCTTGATTGGTTTTGGCGTGGATGGTGGTTTAGCACAGATCCGGTTGATATTTCACTGGATAGTGTAAAATGGTATAAAATGGATGATGCTCAAAATGCAGATGCACTTGCAAAAAAGCAATTTGTGACTATAGGGCAACAACGCAATAAACTCGACAGCAGTGTTCATTTTTATACGGATACCGATACTACGCTCCGCGATTTTTACTATTATAACCGCAATGCCGATGATAAGATGAAGGAAAACAAAAAAAACGCGGTAATAGAAAAGGATGACATCAATAACAAATTATGGGCTGGCAAAAACTTTTATCAATTGCACTTTTCAAATAAAGGCGGTATGCTGATGCCGGTAATTATTGAATGGACTTACAATGATGGCACTACGGAAGTAGAACGCGTGCCGGTAACGGTATGGCGCCTCAATGAAGAAAAATTTTCGAAGGTATTTATTAAGGACAAGGAAGTAACAGGCATAAGAATAGATCCATTTAAAGAAACCGCAGACATAGAAGAGACAAACAATATGTGGCCCGTAAAAGAGTTGCCAGGCAAATTCCAGTTGTTTAAAGAAGGGCAAAGAGTGACAAGAGGCGCTAGTACTGGCGGCAATGCGATGCAGAAAGCGGCAGAAGAGAAACGATAACGTGAGATATAGTCGGTACCGAAGGTCAGACCACAAAATAAACGTGAATAAGTGAATAGTCAATGATAGCGTGAGACGTCAAACGCTGAACGCGAAATTGTTCTCATGTCTCTCCTTTCCCGTTTCTTTTATCCTGGCTACTGAAAAAGCTAAGCGTGTAATTGGTGTTGATCTCTACTTCAACCGCTTGCGTCATTTCACGCGAAGGCAACATTGAATGCTGCAAATAGAAAGGCTTAATCTCAAGTGGCTTTACGGCTTCAATAAACCTATTTCCAAAATCCAGAAAACCGTTGAAACGGGATTGATTATTATTCTTCAAAATATACCCGTGGTACACGCTGCGAAATGCCCGTCATTATTTCGTATGGAATGGTTTGTGCCCATTCAGCAAGCTGTGTAACCGGCAGGTTTCCCCCAAAAACAATTACATCGTCATCTTCCTGCACACCTGCTATACCTGTTATATCAATCATTGTCATATCCATAGCAATATTTCCTATAACAGGCGCTTTTCTTCCATGTACCAATACATACGCGGTTCCATTTCCAAGGCTCCTGCGGTATCCGTCGGCGTAACCAATGCGGATAGTAGCGATAGTGCTATCTTTTTTTACAACTCCTTTACGGCTGTATCCCACAGTTTCTCCTGCCTTTATATTTTTTATCTGCGCTATGGTAGTTTTTAATGTAGCCACTTCTTTTAGATTTAAAAGATGAGTGGCTGCACTGTCTACACCGTATAAGCCAATGCCTAAACGTACCATATCAAAATGCAATTGTTTGTGCCGTATAATAGCCGCAGAGTTGGCAATATGTTGAAGAAAGTTTACAGATAATGCTGTCTTTAATTGGGCACAGGCTTGCTGAAATGCGGCTGCCTGCTGCATGGTAAATGCATCAAGGCTACTGTCTTCACTTGCAGCAAGATGACTAAAGGCGGATTGAATAGAAACGGAATTATTGTTTTTAATGATTTCCGCAAGCGTTGCTATTTCTGCTGGTTCAAACCCCAGGCGATGCATACCTGTATCAATTTTTATATGTACAGGATAGTGTTTTAATCCCTCCGCTTGTACATGTTGTAAAAAATGCTGCAGTAGGCTGAATGAAAATATTTCTGGTTCAAGATAATGTTCTGTCATTGCGGCAAAACTGTTTTCCTCGGGGTTCATTACCATAATGGGCAAAGCAATACCAGCTTTACGCAATTCAATGCCTTCATCGGCATAAGCAACTGCCAGGTAATCTACCTTATGAAACTGGAGGATATTGGCTATTTCATAACTGCCACTGCCATATGAAAATGCTTTTACCATCGCCATTGTTTTGGTTGATGGTTGCAGTAATTGCTGGTATTGCCTGAGGTTATGTATTATGGCATTAAGGTTAATTTCTAAAACAGTTTGATGCGCTTTCTGCTCAAGAAGCGCACTTATTCTTTCAAATGAAAATACTCTTGCGCCTTTTATTAATACGGTTTCATCTCTGAATGTATTACTGTGAAAGGCAGTGAGGTATGCTTCCGTTGAGTTATAGAATGAACTATTGGGGCATACTGCTTCAAAAACAGGTGCAAAATTTTTTAAGTGGCTGCCAATGCCAATAAACCGGGTAACTTTTTTTTGTTGTAAAGCGGTGGCTATTTCCGGGTATAATTGTCCCGGCTCAATTCCGGTTTCCAGGAAATCTGAAAGTATAACAGTGCGGGAAACATGTTGTTTTTGCTGTTCAAGAAAATCAAGCGCTATATACAATGAGCTCAGGTCTGCTATATAACTATCATTGATAATAGAACAATTGTTGATGCCTTTTTTCATTTCAAGCCGCATACCTACAGGCTTGAGTTCAGGAATACGCTCAGCAATAATATGGCTGCTGTATCCAAGACCAATGAGTACACTGCAACATGTAATGGCGTTCTCTATTGAAGCATCATCAGTAAACGGAACGGCAACGGTGAAAGCAGTGTAATCCACTTTGGGTAAATGGAGTAATGGAAGGCTTGTGTTGCATTGTAATGTAACTGTGGAATGTGCCTGATGCTTTTTTATCTGAATTACCTTAATATGGCAATCATCCCCTTCACCCCAGAAAAATGCATTGACCCCATTTTTAATAATGCTGCTTTTTACTAATTCATCGTCGCCATTGGCTACCATCCAGTTTACTCCGGTAAATAATTGTAGTTTCTCCTGTATCTTCTCGTATATGCTGCCAAAATTTTCGCTGTGTGCATCTCCTATATGCGTTAATACACCAATTGTTGGTTGAATAATTTTTTGTAACGCAGTCATTTCTCCCGGCATTGAAATTCCCGCCTCAAAAATGCCAAGGGTATGCTTTTCATCTATTTCCCATACACTGAGTGGTACGCCAATTTGAGAGTTATAACTTTTAGGGCTTCGCACAACAGCATACTCATTTTTAAGCAGCATATTCAGCCATTCTTTTACAATAGTCTTGCCATTGCTGCCAGTAATGCCAATAACGGGTATGTTGAATTTGGTCCGATGATAAGCGGTTAATGCCTGTAGCGCCTGCAGTACATGGTTAACTGCTATGAAGTTTGCTTCTGGGTAATTGCTGGTGTTAAACGAAGTATGAGCAACAAAATTTCTTACCCCCTTATTATATAGATCATCTATAAAACTTTCTCCACTGCGGCGTAAACCATCCAATGCAAAAAACAAGGAGGAGCTTGCCTGTATTAATTTCCTGCTGTCTGTAAGCAGGTATTCAATATGCGTATTACTGTTGCCCTCAGTGAGCTTTCCCTGAACAATGCCTGCTATATGCCGTATGCTGTAAACGTTGTTCATAAAAGCACTAATAAAGATGATCGGATTTTTCTGGCGGCATTTTACGTTTATGGTATATAGAGTAAATGATAGCAACCGCCAGGCAAACTATGATAACAATAAGCGATATATAAATTGATATGTGTATACCAAAATATTCAATCAGCATTTTAACGCCAATAAATACCAGTACTACTGCTATGCCTTGTTGTAAGAAATCGAATTGATTTACAGCTCCCTTCAATAAAAAAAACAAGGAACGTAAACCAAGAACTGCAAAAATATTGGATGAATAAATTACGAGTATATCCTGCTGGGAAAAGGGCACATTTGCTTTTTCCCGTACTAGTGATACCACAGTCGGAATAGAGTCAAGAGCGAAAACCACATCAATGGCTGCAAGCATCAATACAACTAATGCAAGACTGGTGAAATACACTTTTCCATGGTGGTTTAAGGTAAATCTACCCTTAGGCTCTACGTTGGTAAACCGCAGGTATTTTTGAATGAACTTTAATAGTTTGGTTTCGCCCGGGTTAAATTCTTCTTCATCTTTTTGAAAAAAGAGTTTATACCCTGTATACAAAAGAAAAGCTCCAAAAATATACAACAGCCAATGAAAGCGTTCAATCAGTTCTATACCCAGGGCAATAAAAGCAATACGGAAAACGATTGCGAGTAAAATACCTATCAGTAATGATCGTGCAGTATCAGATTCCTTTACTTTAAAGTAAGTAAAGATCAAAATGAATACAAATATGTTATCAATACTTAACGACCATTCCATTAAATAGGCAGTGAAGTATTTGGTAGCTACTTTTGAGCCGTCTTCAAAAAAAAGAAAACCACAAAATAAAACAGAAAGTCCCACCCAGAAGAGTGTTTGATACAGCGCTCTTTTTATGGTAATTGTTGTGTTTTTTTTGCTGATCAAACCCAAATCGAAAATAAGCGCAACAACCAGTACAATGCCGAATATAAGATAGGAAACTTGTGTAGACGTCATTCAACGTTTATATTTACGATCAAAGATAAGGTTGGATTTGGGATGTACTGTAAATTGTTGAAACCGCGCAAATGCATGGAAAAAAATCAGAAGTTTTTTTATTTTCTCTTATTGGCTTCATTCCTATATTTTTGCGGCACTACCAAATTGTAGTTAAATGGTTGATGTATTATTAGGACTTCAATGGGGCGATGAAGGAAAAGGAAAAATTGTTGATTTTTTCGCTCCTGATTATGATATGATTGCCCGCTTTCAGGGCGGTCCCAATGCCGGACATACCTTATATGTAAACGATAAGAAGATTGTTTTGCACCAGATTCCTTCGGGTATTTTTCACGATAAGGTTATCAATCTCATTGGAAATGGTGTTGTATTAGATGCGGTTACATTAAAAAAGGAGTGTGAAACTGTAGCTTCCTTTGGAGTAGATTACACAAAAAATTTGTATATATCTGAACGCACCAATCTTATTTTACCAACTCACCGCGCTTTAGATAAAGCTTCTGAAGGGTTAAAGGGGAATGACAAAATAGGATCAACCTTAAAAGGTATAGGACCGGCCTATATGGATAAAACCGGGCGTAATGCGCTTAGAGTTGGGGATCTGCTGGATAAAAACTTTACCACACAATACATCAAACTGCGTTTGAAACACCAAAAGCTGTTAGATAGTATGCATTTCCAGGAAGATATTTCAGCTTGGGAAGATGAGTTTTTTGAAGGAATAGAATTTATGCGCCAGTTTAAAATTGTGAACGGCGAATATTTTATTAATGAAAAAATAGCACAGGGAAAAAAGGTATTGGCTGAAGGCGCACAGGGAAGTATGCTGGATGTTGATTTTGGTACTTTCCCTTTTGTTACATCTTCAAATACTATTTCCGCAGGTGTTTGTACGGGTTTAGGTGTTCCTCCTCAAAAAATAAAAGAAGTAATTGGCGTTACCAAAGCATATTGCACACGAGTAGGTGGGGGACCTTTCCCTACAGAATTGAATGATGAAACGGGCGAAAAATTACGTAAAATCGGCAATGAATTTGGCGCTACCACTGGGCGACCAAGACGTTGCGGATGGATTGACCTGGTGGCTTTAAATTTTGCCTGCATGATAAATGGCGTAACCCAGTTGGTAATGACAAAAGCAGATGTGCTTGACGCTTTTGAAGAATTAAACGTTTGTCACGCCTATAAAATTGGTGGTAAAGAGCAAAAAGAAGTGCCCTATCAAATGACCAAGGTTGCTATTGAGCCTGTATATGAAACCGTGAAGGGGTGGAATACAGATATTACAAAGGCTACTACCTTTGCTTCTTTACCGGGGTCAATGAAAAGCTATGTAACACATATCAATAAATACTTAGGTGTAGATATAAAATATATTTCCAACGGACCAGGCAGAGAACAAATTATTCCTGCAGTATAATTGTTGTGTATTATTTTTATAAAAATTATTTTTGGAATAATTTAGCTATTTAAAAACTAGAAGAAATTTTACGTCGTTAATACTTCAGACTATGGCAAAATCTGAAAAACCAAAAAAATCAGCAGCAAAAGACGCCTCAGAAGAGGATGCAGTAAAACCTGCAAAAGCTTCGTCTAAACCCAAAAAGAAAGAAGAAGATGGTGATGAAGATGATGATCTGGATTTAGATGAAAAACCAGCAAAGAAAGGTGCAAAGTCAACCAAGTCTTCAAAAGATGATGATGAAGAAGGTGATGACGATGATGTAGAAGTTGAAGATGATTGGGAAAAAGTGGATGAGGAAGACAACTGGGATCCCGACTTTGATGAGTTTGATATTCCTAAATCAAAATCCAAGAAGGCCACAGGTGGCAGTTCTTCAAAGAAAGGAAAGGATGATGATGATTTAGGAATTGATGATGAGTTTAAGGACATGGGCCTTTTTGACGATGGAGGTGGAAGGTTTGATGACGATGATGATGATTACTAATCAGCGTTTGTGAAAAGAACATTCCGTTCCTTTCCTGTTACCGATTTTTTATACACAAAACAGCAAATGTTGAGTTGGGCTGACCAGTTCAACATTTGTTGTTTCCTGGATGATCATGGGTATCATATGCCAGGCCATGTATATGAATGCATATTAGCGGTTGGCGCCAGGCATACAATAGCAACTTCTTTTGGTACCGCTTATCAGCAATTAAATAATTTTCTTAAACACAATCAGGATTGGTGCTTTGGGCATCTTGGCTATGATCTTAAAAATGAAACGGAAGAGCTTGTTTCAAATAATCCCGATTATATAGGATTTCCTGATCTTTTCTTTTTTATTCCGGAAACAATTGTCATTTTAAAACGGCAGGAGCTATTGATTGGTGTGTATAATGAAACACACCGGCACACTGTTAATGAAATCAATCATTACACTAAACCTTCTTGTCAAAATCATACACCAATAGAAATAAAAAGCAGGTTTTCAAAAAGCGACTATGTTGAAACCGTAGGTAAAATAAAGCGGCACATTGTGAGAGGTGATTGCTATGAACTGAATTTTTGCCAGGAGTTTTATAACGATAATGCAATCGTAAGTCCCCTTCAATTATACCGGGCTTTGAGCAAAGAATCTCCTAATCCTTTTTCCGGGTATTATAAGCACAACCAAAAGTATCTTTTATGCGCCAGCCCCGAGCGATATGTAAAAAAAGCCGGTAAACATATCATATCTCAGCCAATAAAGGGCACCGTAAAGCGTAATAATGTAAATGAAAAACAAGATCTGCTTAACAGGAATAGTTTAATAAACAGCGCCAAGGATCGGTCAGAAAATGTGATGATTGTTGATCTGGTAAGAAATGATCTTTCAAAAATATGCGAAGAAGGAACCGTAAAAGTAGACGAACTTTTTGGCGTTTATACTTTCCCGCAGGTGTATCAAATGATATCTACCATAAGCGGAAAGCTTAAAGAAGAAATAGGTATTACCGATATTTTTAAAGCCACTTTTCCTATGGGCAGCATGACGGGCGCACCCAAAAAAAAAGTAATGGAGCTGATTGAAACATTTGAAAAAACGAGGCGTGGATTGTTTTCCGGGGCAATAGGTTATATTACGCCTGAAGGCGATTTGGATTTTAATGTAATTATAAGGAGCATTTTATATAACAGCCAAGCTAAGTATCTTTCTTTTCAAACAGGCTCAGCTATTACATACAATAGCGATGCTGACAGCGAGTACGAAGAGTGTTTACTGAAGGCAGAGGCCATAAAAAAAGTGCTCCAGCATAACCAGAGCACCTTATAATATAATTGACTGTATTTATATTCTCTTTTTAATTTTTTGCTCGCCGCTATTAATGGCTTTTGTCTTAGGCAGGCTTATAGCATCAGGATAGTTGCTTTTACTATTGTCTGATGATACATTTTTGTTTTCATTGATTATTGCCTGTACCGATTCATATAGAATATCTTCACGGCGTGCATTAAACAACTTCACTTTGTCTTTAGGCAGTCTCATTTCATACCCTTTTACAACAACCTGGGTATTAAAGTCGGGATTGTACATATTGAATACATCCTCTGCTATACCTAAGCTTTTAATAATTACTGCTGCGTTGTATTTCCCGCTGATTGTTACTACCTCAGTTTTTGCCAGCTCTTCATCGCTTAACATTTGTATGTTTAAAAGAGGCACTACTTCATCAGTGGCTTCCATTACATATTGCGCTGCAATAAACTTTTTAACGTGCATACGTGATTCTGCCGGAAGGTAATACTGCAATTTCCAGAAATCGCGGCTGTTGCTTTTCCTGATGGCATACTCAACTCTTGACGCACCACCGTTATAAGCAGCTATTACCAACAACCAATCGTTAAACTGACCATAAAGGCTTTTGAGATATTTAGCGGCAGCGGCAGTGCTCTTAGCCAGGTCTCTTCGTTCGTCTCTGCCGCGGGTAACAGTTAAACCCATTAGCCTGCCTGTTTCAGCCATAAATTGCCACGGACCAACGGCGCCTTTGCACGACAATGCTGAATTAGATAACTCAGATTCGATAATTGCCAGGTATTTCAAGTTGGTAGGCAGTTCGTTCTTCAGCATGATGTTGTCAATCATTATAAACTGGCGGGCATACTTTTCTTTGATTTTTGCCAGGGTTTCCTGGTTTTTTTTCTGGTAAGCCTGCACAAATGATACTGACATAGGATGCAATTCCCTAAACAAACGTTCTCTTACAGTTACAGTATTAACATCAGAAGAGGAGTTTTTTAAAGTAGCTTCTTTTTCCTTTGCCATTATAATAATGTCTTCGGTAGAAGGTACATTCACCACATCTGCCACAACTATTTTTGAAGTTGTAGCTGTAGTAATCATTGTGTCTTTTTTTGCCTGGGGCGGTAAGCCATCTTCAATACCCTTAGCTTGTATAGAAACAAAGAATAATAAAAGAATAGCGAAACAACCAATACTTTTTACGATCATCTTATTCATAATGCCTCAATTTTTTTGGTTTTCCCCGAATTTGCAATAATGATTCCAAAAAAGGGGGTTACAAAATAATTGGTTGATTCACAGGAGGTACGAAATTCCTAAATATTTGTGAAGGCTTTACGATTGATATTGGAGGAGGAAGGCAAAAGTAGTTGCCGCTTTTGAATTCTCATAGTATTCAGCCAAAATTATGCCATGATTAATGGTAAAAACAACCAGATATGCACATTGTTTGAGCCACAATGTCACTCTAAAGGGCATTATGTCGCTAAATTGCATGAAAATAATTAACGATATACTTTAGAGGGGGAAGAAAATGAGCGGTGCATTTCAAAACCAATTTCAGCTCCAATCTTTTTTAGTGCGATGGTCATTTGGTTTTCAACTGTTTTTATAGACAAATGTAGTAGAGAAGCCACTTCCCTATATTTTAAACCTTCCTCTTTTACCAGTTTAAAAATCATTTTGCATTTTGGAGGAAGATCATGCACTGCTTTTTGAACCTTATTAATCATTTCGGCTGTAACCATTAGCTGTTCAGGATCGAAAAATACACTGTTCAACTCTACCCAGTAATCTTCGGCAGGGAGGTTTTGCAATCCCTTTTGTTTCTTTAAATAATTTAAAGCGGTATTTCTTGTGCTGGTAAAAAGGTATAGTTTGAGGTTTGTAATGGTATGGAGCTTTGCCCGCTTTTCCCATATTTTTATGAAAACATCCGATACTGTTTCTTCAGAAAGCTGTTTTGATTTAAGAAACGAAAAGGCAAACTGTTGAAGTGATTGATAAAAATGGACAAAAAGGTCATTATATGCCTGCTGATCATTAAACAGCGCAATGCGTTGCTGCAAAACTTCAATATCGTTATGGGTTTTATCCATACGGCGCAAATCTCTTGCAAGCTACGTTTTTTAAAACTTTTTTTGGTTTAAGGAGCCCCTAAACTAAAAATATGCTGCATAAATAAATTAAATAATTACATCTGTTGTAATAAAATGTAGTCTTAATCATCTTTTTTTTTACCTTTGCCGTCCGTTAAAAGAAAAGCGGAAAAATTTAGTTCTTTATCTTTTTTATTTTTTATAAATGGACCCTTAGCTCAGCCGGTTAGAGCATCTGACTCATAATCAGAGGGTCGCTGGTTCGAGCCCAGCAGGGTCCACAAAGGGTCGCCCCGATTAAAGTCGGGGCAGGGTCCACTTAAATGAGGCTCGTCCCGATTCAATCGGGCAAGGTCTACCTGTTTTTTTTATTTATAACTGCATGGCATAACCGGAAACTTTGTTTTAAGTGCATGTTTTGTAAATACAGAATACTGATTTTTATAAATCCTCTTTAACCTTTTCTTAACCTGTTGCGGGATATTTTTGTCACTCAATTAAAAATATGAAGCCTTTCTTACTGTTTATCTCCCTAATAGCATGTAATAGTTTATTAGCGCAAACAAATACCGATTCAATACCTGCAGTAAAGAAAGATTGGAACAGAGCTCAACTCTCAGGCAGAGCTGCCGATCATATTATGCTTCAGCTTGGATATAATGGTTGGTCTGGAGAAACAGATTCTGTTCGCACTAAAGGACTCCCGAGAACTTTCAATATATATTTCATGTATGACTTCCCTTTTAAATCAAGTCCTAATTTCAGTGTAGGGGTAGGAGTTGGATTGGGAATGGATAACATGTATTTAAAGGAAACAACCATTGATCTTACGGAAACTCCCTTGTCTTTTGCGCATGATACCACCATTACATATAAAAAATATAAATTGGCAACCGGGTATCTTGAAGTGCCTCTGGAGTTAAGGTATACTGCGAATCCAACTAATTTCAACAAATCGTTTAAAGTGGCGTTGGGTATGAAGGTGGGTACAATGATAGATGCCCATACCAAAGCGAGAGTAACACGGGATAGAAACGGAAATGGAGGCTATACATATAAAGTAAAAGACAGGAGAGATTTTAACAGTACAAGGCTTGCGGCAACCCTCAGGGTGGGCTACGGTGTGTTTTCTTTATTTGGTACATACCAGATCAATCCATTTATAAAAGAAGGATATGGGCCTAATATTAAACCATATACCATCGGGCTGTGTATAAGCGGTCTGTAAGGTCAACAATATTTTGATAGTAAACGGATGTCTTAAGGCATCCGTTTTTGTTTAACAGATACTTTACCTTTGCAACTTAAATTTCTAAGGATTGATTGATAAAAAAAATAAATTTTCGAACGAAGAAAAAGCTGTTCTTGTAGGGTTAGTGTATAAGCAACAAACCGAGCAGCAGTTGAAAGAATATCTTACGGAACTGGCATTTCTGGCTGAAACTGCCGGCGCCAAAGCTGTGAAGAGTTTTTTTCAAAAACTTCCTCATCCGGATAGCAAAACGTTTATAGGAAAAGGAAAGCTGGAAGAAATTGATAGGTATATAAAAGAGCGTGGCGATATAGAAGTGGTAATTTTTGATGATGAATTAACAGGTGCACAGATATCGAATATTGAAAAAGTGCTTGATGTAAAAACAATTGACCGGAGTGATTTGATACTTGACATTTTTGCCAACCGGGCTAAAACCGCGCAATCAAAAGCACAGGTAGAGTTGGCACAATACCAATATATATTACCCCGGTTAAGAGGGATGTGGAAACACCTGGAAAGATTGGGCGGTGGTATTGGTACAAGAGGACCAGGTGAAACAGAAATTGAAACAGACCGCCGTATTGTTCGCGATAAGATTTCATTGCTGCGCAAACGACTTGCGGAAATAGACAAGCAGGCGTTTACACAACGAAAAGACAGAGGAGAATTTATACGAATAGCATTAGTTGGTTATACTAATGTTGGTAAGTCAACCTTGATGAACGTATTGAGCAAAAGTGAAGTATTTGCCGAAAATAAATTATTTGCTACACTGGATACCACCACCCGCAAAATTGTTTATGAAAGCACTCCCTTCTTGCTTAGCGATACGGTTGGATTTATAAGAAAATTACCGCATCACCTGGTGGAGAGTTTTAAAAGTACGCTTGATGAGGTGAAAGAAAGCGATATATTATTGCATGTGGTAGATGTATCTCATCCTCAATATGAAGATCAGATTAGCGTGGTGAATAAAACATTACAGGATCTGGGTTGTCATGATAAGCCTGTGATCACCGTGTTTAATAAGATAGATCTCTATGTGAAAAATACATTTGACGAATGGTTAGATGAAGAAACAAAAGTACAACTGATGAATGAGTTGAAAGAGAGATGGCAAAATGAAACACAGGGCAATTGTATTTTTATATCTGCAACGGAAAGAGAGAATATAGATGAACTGCGAAAAGTATTGCTGGCTAAAACCCGTGAATTGTATCGCATCAGATATCCTTATAAAACAGAATTTTTATACTAGGCATGGAGAAACAATACCGCTGGTATAAAATTGCAGAGCATATAAATGAACTGAATTTTGCAGATAACAATATCGCAGTTACAGAGATAGATGGTAAAAAGATCTGCATTGCTTTGTTCAATGAACAACTCTTTGGATTTGCTTACAAGTGTCCTCACGCAGGAGGTTTTTTATCTGAAGGGTATATTGATGCAGTGGGAAATATAGTATGTCCGGTACACCGGTATAAATTCAACATGAACAATGGCAGAAATGTAACAGGCGAAGGTTATTTTTTAAAAACCTGGCCAATAAAGGTGGAAGAGGAAAGCATATTTGTAGGGCTTTATTAATTTGTGTTCATCTGCATATATTGCGTGATACTTTTTGTTTCATGAAACGAATCGGGATTATTTCAGACACACACGGTTATCTTGACGAAAAGGTGTTTATGCATTTTCAACATTGCGATGAAATCTGGCATGCCGGCGATTTCGGCGGTCATCACATAGCAGATGAATTAAAGGCATTCAAACCATTAAGAGCTGTATATGGCAATATTGACGGACAGGATATTAGAACTGTGTATCCTGAAAAAATGCATTTTACTATTGAAGGTGTAAATGTATTCATGCAGCACATTGGTGGTTATCCTGGCAGGTATGCGCCAGGAGTGAAGAATGAAATTATTGACAATAAATCCAAATTGTTTCTAAGCGGTCATTCGCATATTCTCAAAATTATGTATGACGATAAACTGGATTGTCTCCATATTAATCCAGGTGCGGCAGGAAGGCAAGGGTGGCATAAAGTAAAAACACTGGTGCGATTAGTAATTGATGGTAATGCTATGCGGGACTGTGAGGTAATTGAGCTAGGAAAAAAATAAAAAAACGGGAACTTGCATTCCCGTTTTTAATT
>JBGALP010000109.1:0-15498 GCA_044223805.1 Agriterribacter sp. | reverse complement strand
ACTTCCTAATCCAGACAGTGTTATGGAAGTGCTGTCCGTTACGGCAAAGGTTCCGGTAGTTACTTCATCTTCACCCATTACAATAACATAAGTGCTGTCGTTTAAAAACTCTATAGAAGTAAGCTCTGCAGGGCTTTGTATTTTAGATGCGATGTTATGCTGTACCCTTCCGGATGATGGTCTGATAACAGTCCATTTACCAAGCACCGTGCTGTATAATGCAGGAGTAGGGGTTGGCGTTAAGCTTGTCTTATCATCTTTTTTACATGAAGCAAAAATAGAAAAGGCAAAGAAAAAAAGAAGGTAGTAAACGTGTAATCTGTTCTTCATAAGAATAATGATTTTTTATGGAATGTAATTGCCAGGGCATTACCATATGCTAACAACGGCAGGTGTATAAAGCGTGTGGCAAGTGATGGATATACAACGTATACCCATTATTGTAATTGTGCTGTAGATGCTAATTTGTATTTGTTATGGTAAAAGGCATAATCACGCATGTTCAACATTGTTGTCAGGACTTGGCTTCTTTGCCCATTATATACAACCATATATACCCTATTAGAGCAGCCAGTAAAGATGCTATCAGCACGCTTACTTTGGCTATATCCTGCACAGCGGCATCATTAAAGGCCAATAGGGCGATAAACACAGACATGGTAAAACCAATACCGGCTAATATTCCGGCTCCTATAAGTTGCGACCATGATACACCTTCAGGCAGGGAACTCCACTTCAGCTGTACCAGTAAAAAGCAAGCCGATATAATACCCAGCGGTTTGCCTATAACCAAACCTAAACTTATGCCATAGTTTAATGAGGTGTTGAGCGCCAATGTAAAATCCGGCGGAATAACTATTGCTGTATTGGCCAGCGCGAATATGGGCAATATAAAAAAGTTAACAGGAATCTGTAACCGATGTTCTGTTTTTTCAAGCTGTTGCAACGGAATGGTAAAAGCAAACAATACCCCCGCTATGGTGGCATGTATACCCGAATTAAAAATACAATACCATAATGCAATGCCCAATAGGTAATTTATCCAACCAAATGATATTTTAAGACGGGGCAAAAAAAATAAAATCAACAGGATGAAAATGCCTGCCGATAAATAGACCCATTGTATAGCAGCTCCGTAAAATAATGCAATCACCAATATGGCACCTAAATCATCAATGATAGCTAAAGCCATCAAAAATATTTTGAGTGATGTAGGCACCCGTTTACCCAGCATGGACGCGATGCCCAGCGAAAACGCGATATCGGTTGCCATTGGTATACCCCATCCGGGCTGATATATAGTTCCCTTGTTGCATAATAAAAAAATGATTGCAGGAACAATCAGGCCGCCAACGGCAGCAAACAGGGGAAGAATAGATTTTTGTAACGATGCCAACTCACCTGCAAGCAATTCTCTTTTTATCTCCATACCTACTAAAAAAAAGAAAAGTGCCATTAGCCCATCATTTATCCAATGCAATAATGTGTGCGGAACATGGATAAAGGAAGGCAGATGAAAAGCTGTATTCCAACTGTCAATATAAGAGTGTCCGTACGAGGTATTGGCAATGTACAGCGAACATATACTGCATGTGAAAAGAATCAGCCCAACTGATCTGCTGTCTTTTATTATTCGCTGCAGTGGGTTAAGAATGATCTTGTCAATAAGATTGCTCGCCATCAGCCATTATTGTTGTTGTTGTTCCTGTGCCGAAAAATCCGGTAAAGGTACTTTATCATCATCTTTATGACGTAACTGTATTTCCATATTTACGTTATTCAGCTCGTCAAATATATGACCATCTTCATAGCCTACCGAAACATATATGGAAAGGGTTTGCCTTGCGGACCCTTTAAATGTGCCCTTTACCGGGGTGCAGTCGTTGAAGTGGCGTCCTACAGCGAGTTTTACGTGTGCGTTGTTAACCCAGCTATTGTTGGTGGGGTCAATACCCGCCCAGCCATACCCTGGCAGCCATGCTTCAACCCAGGCATGAGTAGCGCCTTCTCCGCGCATTCCATTTTTGTTGGGGCATATATAACCACTCACATACCTGCTTGGAATATGCAATGTGCGCAACAGTTGCAAAAGCACATGAGCAAAGTCCTGGCACACACCTGCCTTGTGGCTCATAATATCATCAACCGTAGTGGTAATGCTGGTAACATCTTTTACATACTTGAAATGCTTAAAAATATAACCTGAAAAATATTCAACGTTCTCCGCAACATTTTTGCCTGGTGGTATTGTTTGGAGTATAGTGCTGATGGCCTCGTTGGAGGTAATGATTTCTGGTAACGATAATTCCAGTAATTGTAAAGATGCGCTTACGTCTTTTTCTAAAGCATCAAACCCCTCCTGGACGCTTACGTTAATGCTGCTGGCATTAAGTGTGCGGATGAGCAGTTTGCTCTCAATAGTAAGTAATTGATGCGGGTTGATTACATTAAAAGTACCGGTTTTGTTTTTCCAGTAATCTTCATATAATTCGATAGCCGGTAAGTGGCTTATTTTTATTTCGTGCTTGAGGGTTTCCTGCTCATGGCAGATATAAGGAAACAATTTTATTTCATTCACGCTTTCTCGTACCGGTACATCATATTGGTAACGGGTAACGTGGTGTATTTTATAAACGGACATTACAACAGGATAGCTTTAGTAAGAAAAAAAGTTTTGGCTTAATTGACTGCTGAATTGTAATAGTTCGGTTTTAAGTTCTTCAAGAAATTTTTGCAGGTTACTGCTGTTAAGTGTGGCAGGGTCCATGTACTTTATCCTGGTATGCAAGCGGCCAAATTGTCTTAATAAATCACTATTGGCAGGTGATTGATTTTCTGCTGAAATATCGCTGATGTACTTTTCAATTCTTGCCAATGTATACATTACCGAATGTGGAAAATCTTCATTAAATATGATTTGGTGCAAAACATTTCGGTTGTAGTTTGATCCGCGATAGGTTTTTAAATGAAGCTCATAACCAGACAAAGCAAAAAGTAATTCTTTCCAGTTAATGATGGGATTCTCTGGTTTTAAATTAAAATTGATGAGCTGGTAGTGTTGCTCCGTAAGTGTGATTACCTCAAAGCATCTTTCAATTAATTTGCCAAGATTCATAAAGCTCCATCCTAATCCGCGAGGCATAGTAACATCGGCAATACCTGTAAACAAAACGCTGTGTTGAGAGAATGACTGCAGCGTTTGAATAACATCCTGCTGACCAAATCCATTGTTGAATGATGACTGATTGATGAGATGATAAAATGCATTCACCTCTTCCCAAACCTCTTTTGTAATATGATCCTGTGCACCGCGGGCATTTTCACGCGCCCTGGTTACAATTACCTTTAAAGAGCTTTGATTCGTTACATCCGTTATTAGGGTTTGAAGCGTAGCGTAAGTATCTTTTTCGAGTTGTTTAATCTGCTCTTCATCGGCTGTGGCAAATATTTCCAATATGGGCTTCCAGGTCATATTTCCTAAAACAACGTTGTCTAATGAAAGTATGTAATGGGTGCTGGTAGCTCTGAGCAATCCATCAGCTCTTTCCATATAGCGACTTAACCAAAACAGGGAATCTGCAATTCTGCTTAACATGAAAATAAAATTTGAGATTTGAGTTTTGAAATTTGAAATTTAATCAGGCAAATGTTTTTAAACAGGTTAACACCCTGATAATCTCAAATTTCAAATTAAAAATTATAAATCCACCACCCACGTATCCTTGCTGCCTCCACCTTGTGAAGAGTTTACTATGAGCGAGCCTTCTTTCAACGCTACTCTTGTTAAACCTCCCGGTACAATGCGAACACCTTCCGGACCGCAAAGCGCATATGGCCTGAAATCAACATGCCTGGGCTGAAATTTGCCATCAATAAAACAAGGAACGGTAGAGAGTTTTATAATGGGTTGCGCTATAAAACTTCTCGGGTCCTGCTCAATTTCAATTTTTGCTTTTGCCCAATCTTCTTCGCCAATCGTATTCCCCATTATCATTCCATATCCACCGGATTGATTGGTGCGCTTTACAACCATCTTCTGAATATTTTTAAACACGTGTTCCCTTGCTTCTGGATCGCTTAACTCATAGGTAGGTATATTGCCCAGTATAGGTTCCTCATTCAGGTAATATTTTATCATAGCAGGTACATAAGCATACACCGCCTTATCATCAGCCACACCATTACCTATTGCATTTACAATAGACACGTTGCCTTTCCTGTAAGCCGACATTAGCCCGGGTACGCCAAGCACACTGGCCGGGTTAAACACCAGCGGGTCAAGGTATTCATCATCAAGCCTCCGGTATATTACATGCACCTGTTCAAGTCCGTTAGTTGTTTTCATATACACTTTGTGATCATTAATAACTAGATCACGGCCCTCAACAAGCGATATACCCATTTGCCTTGCTAAAAAAGTATGTTCGTAATACGCAGAGTTATACATCCCCGGGGTAAGCAATACTACCGTAGGGTTCGAAATTTGTGTTGGCGCCAGTTGCTGGAGTATCTGGTATAAGATAAGCGGATAATTATTAATAACCCTTACGTTGTTGGCGGCAAACATGTCGGGAAAAATTCTTTTGGTTACTTCCCGGTTCTCCAGCATATAACTCACGCCTGAGGGTGTACGAAGATTGTCTTCCAGTATATAAAATTTGCCATCATCGCCGCGTATAAGGTCAATGCCCGAAATATGCACATAAATATCATGCGGCACTTTTATGCCATGTACTTCACGCAGGTAATGCGGGCATGATGATATCAGTGCCGCAGGAATAACATTGTCTTTTAAGATCTGCTGATCGTTATACACATCTTTCAAAAACATATTCAGCGCCTTAAGTCTTTGCTGTATTCCTTTTTCCACTAAGTCCCATTCATTCCCTGTAATGATCCTTGGAATGATATCGAAAGGAAAAATGCGTTCTATGCCTTTATTATCGCTGTATACAGTAAACGTAATACCCTGGTTCATGAAGAGCTCTCCTGCAATCATATCTTTATTATGCAGGTCGGTTATGCCCAGTTTTTGAAAAGACGACACCACTTTATTATAATGGTTACGGATCTTTCCGGCATCGCACATCTCATCCCAGATACCGGAAGGGCAGGCATATTCATTTAACATAGATTCAAGACTCATAATAGCAATAATTTAAATAGATAAAACAGATTAGGATAGAATTATTGATCAGCAACTTTGTATAATTGAAATTTAATACTAAAACCACGGGTGAAAAAATTTTAATTGTAGCCTGAAAATGATCTTCAATACATCTTTTTGTTCCAGAACTGGCGCAGATCAAGCGTTCGGGGAAATTCTTTATTGATCTCCACCTCCGGAACATCCCGAACAGGCTGACCTTCTTTTTTTTGTTGTACATAATGATATGCTGCTCCCGCAGTATTTGTTTTGGGTTCAATCACCCCCTGGGTATGACCGTGATCCCAAAAACGGCTTACTCTTCTTGACTCAGCTTCGTAACTGTTAACCGGGAAGGTATCATAACTTCTTCCACCAGGATGAGAAACATGGTATGTACAACCACCAATAGAACGGCTGCTCCAGGTATCTACAATATCAAATACCAACGGAGCGTCAACACCAATGGTGGGGTGCAGCGCTGATGGGGGCTGCCAGGCTCTGTATCTTATGCCGCATATATACTCACCTTTAATATCAGTTGGTGAGAGCGGAACTCTGCAGCCGTTGCACAACAATATATAGCGGTCGCTGTGCATATTACTCAGCTTTATCTGTATTCTTTCCATAGAAGAATCAACGAACCGCGCAGTGCCGCTGGACGACATCTCTTCACCCAGTACATGCCAGGGTTCAATACCCATGCGGATCTCCATTCCAATTTCCTTAACCTGTACTGAACCGTAATGAGGAAAACGAAACTCAAAGAAAGGTTCAAACCAACTCATGTGAAAAGGATAGCCCGCCTCGTTAAGGTAACTGATCACTTCTTCCAGGTCTTTACGTACATAATGTGCCAGCATAAATTTATCATGCAACTCTGTTCCCCAGCGCACCAGGTCGTGCTTATATGGATTTTTCCAGAAAGCCGCTATCAACGCACGGATCAGCAACATTTGCACAAGGCTCATTTGTTTATGCGGCGGCATATCAAATGCACGGAATTCAAGTATGCCTAATCTACCGGTTGAGCTGTCTGGAGAATACAATTTATCAATGCAGAATTCCGCGCGGTGTGTATTGCCGGTAATATCGGTAAGCAAATGCCTGAACAACCTGTCTACCAACCAAAAAGGTACGGAGCTATTTTCAGGAATTTGTTTAAAGGCTATTTCCATTTCGTACAACTTCTCTTCTCTTCCTTCATCTATACGCGGCGCCTGGCTGGTTGGCCCGATAAATGCGCCCGAAAATAAATAAGAGAGGGCAGGATGATGTTGCCAATAGGTGATAAGGCTACGCAGCAGGTCTGGTCTGCGCAATAACGGACTATCAGATGGTGAAGCGCCACCAATAGTAATGTGGTTACCACCGCCTGTGCCGGTATGCCTTCCATCAATCATAAACTTTTCTGTACCCAGTCGTGAAAGATGTGCCTGGTGATAGAGCGTGTCAATATTATACCTGAGGTCTTCCCAACTTTTAGATGGATGTATATTCACTTCAATAACTCCGGGGTCAGGAGAAACCACCAGGCGTTCAATGCGATAATCTCTTGGCGGTTCATATCCTTCAATACGCACCGGCATCTGTAATTTTTCAGCAGTTGCTTCAATGCTTGCTATCAAATCAAGATAATGTTCGAGATAACTTACCGGTGGTAGAAAAATATATATGATACCATCTCTTGCTTCTACGCAGATCGTGGTCTTTATAGTGTCTGTTTCAAAAACAGGCGGTATGGTTGACTCCTCGTCTGCATCAATTTTTATTTTTTTAGGCTCTTTTTTTTCAGCAGGTTTCTGCGCGATTATAGTTTGTTTTACGGGAGGATGTTCTGCAACCAGCCCATACCTTGAACTAATCATTTCCTGGTAGGATGGGAGAGGAGCAAGCTCTTCAAAAAGACTTCTTTCCACCCGCTGCGGTTCTTTTTCTTTTGCAACGGCAGGCAGTGCGCTTAATGGCAGCCGTAAGCCAATAGGTGAATTGCCAGGTATTAAAAAGAGATAGTCTCTTTTTAGTTTCCATTTGCTGCTGCGCCATTTATTGTTCCAGTAATTCCATTCAACAGGTAATGTAAAACCAGCAGGTGTGTCAAGTCCTTTATCGAGCAGTTGTGCCAGGGTACGGCGTTCAATACTGTCTTTCAGATTGTATTTAAGCGGATCAATATTTACAGGTGTTTTACCTTCTGTCCACAAAAAATAAAAAATGTCTTCGTAAGCCGGCGTAATGTTTTGCGGATCTACAGCAAGGTTTTTAGCAAGTTCTTCGGTAAACAATTGCGCGTCCTTAAAAATGTATTTTTTCGGATTATTCTCTAAAGCCATCAACGCCTTGTTTTTCCAGATAGGTAAGCCGTCTTTCCGCCAGAACAATCCATATTGCCAGCGGGGCAAAGGCTCACCGGGATACCATTTTCCCTGGCCGTAATGCAGCATACCATTGGGGCAAAACGATTCTCTTAGCCGGAAAATAAGATCATGGGAAAGAATGCGTTTATGCAGGCCATCAGCAGAGGTGTTCCATTGTGCTGATTCCATATCATCTATAGAAACAAAAGTAGGCTCGCCTCCCATAGTCATGCGCACATCATGGGCTTTTAAATCTTCGTCTACCTGGTTACCGGTAGCGTCTATCAAAGCCCATTGCTCATCTGTATAGGGTTTGGTAACCCGCGGGTCTTCCTGAATACGGGTAACCGTATTGGAAAAGGAAAAAGTGGTTTCGCAAACATCAGTAGCGCCAACTACCGGTGCGGCACTTGCATAATCAGGCGTACAGGCCAAAGGAATATGCCCTTCGCCGGCAAATAACCCTGATGTAGCATCAAGCCCGATCCACCCTGCGCCAGGTATGTATACTTCCGCCCATGCATGCAGATCGGTAAAATCTTTTTCAGGTCCTGATGGTCCGTCAAGCGATTTTATATCTGCAGTAAGTTGTATAAGATAGCCCGAAACAAAACGGGCCGCTAAACCAAGATGTCTTAGTATCTGCACCATCAGCCATGCGGAATCACGGCAGGAGCCTAAAGCCATCTTTAGTGTTTCTTCAGGCGTTTGCACGCCTGCTTCCATGCGCACTGTGTATTGAATATCCTTATTGAGTTGCTGATTAATGAATACCAGGAAATCTACAATGGGCATTTTCTTAGAAACGTCTACCTTTTTTAGCCAATCCATCAGCAAAGGGCCATTTTCTCTTATTTCCAGGTAAGGAGCGAGTTCCTTTTTCAACGAACCTTCATACTTAAAGGGAAAATGTTCCG
Source organism: Agriterribacter sp. (assembly GCA_044223805.1). Lineage (GTDB taxonomy): Bacteria > Bacteroidota > Bacteroidia > Chitinophagales > Chitinophagaceae > Agriterribacter. The sequence continues at coordinate 7,078 of JBGALP010000109.1, read as the reverse complement.
CATACTCTTCTACAAAAAAATCAAATGGATTGATTACCGTCATGCGGGCAATCACTTCTACTTCAATGCTCAGTTCGGTAGTTTTTTCGGGAAACACTACCCTGGCCTGGTAGTTTCCAAAAGGATCCTGCTGCCAGTTAATAAAATGATCTGCAGGTTTAAGTTTAAAGGAATACGCTTCTATAGGTGTTCTTGAATGAACCGCAGGTCGTAACCTGAAGATATGCGGGGACAGGCTTACTGTTCTGTCATAAGAATAAGTGGTCTTGTGATTAATTGCTACACGTATTGCCATATTGTTTTTTGATTGAAGTCAATGACCGTAATCGTTGCGTAATAAATACATACAATCTGTATTGCCTGAACTCAATACAGCAAGAGTATCATTTATTGATACGCAATAGGGCAGTAGCAAACTGTGGTGATGAAATTAAACTGTTTTTTGTTGTTGACAAAATTTGATAATGAAAACAACGGATGCATATTTCATCAGTACAAGATATGGTAATTCATGCAACCCTGATAATGAGGCGCATGGTGGATTAACAGCATATAGCAGGATCAGGCTATTTTACGAATTTGTTTCGGCTTCTTTCTCCATCATCAGATAGGCTTTAATAAAGCCGTCTAATTCACCATCCATTACAGGTTGCACATTACCCACTTCGTAATTAGTGCGGTGATCCTTAATCATTTTATAGGGATGAAATACATAAGAGCGGATCTGGCTTCCCCATTCTATTTTTTTCTTGCTGGCATTGTTTGCGTTTTTCAGCTCTTCCCGCTTGCGTAATTCTTCTTCATACAGGCGACTCTTCAGCATTTTTAAAGCCTTTTCCCTGTTTTCTCCCTGCGTACGCGATTGCTGGCATTCTACTATAATACCGGATGGAATATGCTTTAACCGAACGGCAGTTTCTACCTTATTTACATTCTGACCGCCTTTACCACCACTTCGGTAAAATTCCCATTCGAGGTCAGCCGGACTTATTGCAATTTCTATAGAATCATCTACCAACGGGTAGATATATACTGAAGCAAAAGAAGTGTGCCTGCGGGCATTGCTGTCAAAAGGCGATATTCTCACCAGTCGGTGAACGCCACTTTCAGCTTTTAAAAAACCATAAGCAAAGGCGCCTTCAAACTGAAGGGTAGCAGATTTGATACCTGCTCCATCGCCTTCCTGCCAATCAAGTTCGGTTACGCTCCAGCCTTGCTTATCTCCATACATTCTGTACATGCGGGCAAGCATTTCAGCCCAATCCTGGCTTTCGGTTCCACCGGCACCACTGTTTATCTGTAATACAGCAGGCAATTCATCTTCAGGTTGATTAAGCGTGCTTTTAAATTCCGCTTCTTCAATCAAGGCATTAGCATGACTGTATGCAGTCTTCACGTCTTCTTCTGTTCCTTCTCCTTCTTTCCAGAATTCAAATAATACAGCGAAGTCTTCTACCGCTGTATGCACATTTTCATACAGGGTTACCCAATATTCGTTAACCTTAATATTTTTAAGAATCTGCGTGGCTCTGGCGTTGTCGTCCCAAAAACCGGGAGAAAGTGTAAGTTGTTTTTCGCTGGCTATTTTATCACGTCTGTTAGCCACGTCAAAGAAACCTCCCCAACACCCCAAGGGCAAGTCTCATATCTTTTAGTTGTTCCTGTGTCATAGCGGCAAAAGTAGTGGAAAATGTATGATTTATGATGTATGAATTCTGATTTAAAAAATACGCGTATGATTTTTTGTATTGCCAATCACAAATCATACATCACAAATCACCAATCCGGTTTACTTGCAACAATCCTTTTTCATAAACAATCCTTTTAGGAAATGGAATATGGATGATATGATTTTTGTTGAAGTCATTTTGCTTTTTTTGTGCCGATGTTTAAAAAATTATATTCATATCTCAACAACCAGCTTGTAGTATTGTATCTCAGCATATCGCCCGTTACCTGTGCACGGTAAGCCATGTCAATACGTGAAATGCTATTGAGTATAAACTGAACGCCAGGAGCCACATCAATATAATGATCTTTATTATTAAGTCCCCACGATCCCAATAACTCTACATACAAATTTACATTGGTTTGATGATAGTTCTTATAGGTTTTGGGGAACAGTAAATAACCCGCGGATAAACTGTAATTCATAGTATGGTTATTAAACCCTGGTACTTTTTCGGCATTCACATTTTTCCACTTTGTAGTAAAGCTGGTAGTTGCTGATATTGCCAGCTTATGCAATAACTGTGTTGCGATTAAACCTGCAGATGCACCGGAATTATTACCATCCAGGTCAATTTCGCTGCTGTATATTTTGCTGCTCTCCTGGTGTATGGTTCCATCACTAAGTTCATGCTGTTTGGTATGTATTATATAAGAAGGATTACCGATGGTGCTGATTTTTCCAAAAGCGGCCATACGAAAATGCGTATGAATATCATCCAAAGATAAAAACCTGTATTTGGCGTATATTGACCCGCCTTCAAATTTGAATTTACCGCTAAACATATTAGATGCGTACATGTTGGCATGTACCATTAAATGCTTATTAACGCCATACATAATTTCCGGTTCCAGCCTGTAACTATAATTATTGCTGTAGCGCATAGGCATCAGCTTGTTGGTAAGCCGTATACCTAAACTTTTCGAAGGCATGTTGCTCGCAGGTTCAGTCATTATATACAGTTCCTGCGCCTGTAGTAGATGCACACAGAGAAATAATATCGATAGTATATATACACGTAACATTTGCGTTCTAATTTGAGATTTTTGATTTGAGATTACTGACCTGCCTGCAGCTTAATTTCATATCTCCCATTTTGTGGTCTGACCTGCGGTACCGGCCAGACAGCCTCATTACTTCTGCTTCCTGCCTCTCTGAAAGCTGATAGCTCAAAGCTGACAGCTTACTAAATAGTTACATGATATACTCTTTGTTTGCCTGCAATGCTTGCTGTTTTTTGGTGACAGCAGGTATTCATAATGCCGGTTTTGAAGCATTCCATGGTAGTTGAAGACGCATACTTCGCATATTTCTTCGCAGGTATAAAATTCTTATCAATGATTTGTAATTTCTTTTCTCCATTTAATACCTGTTCATTCACGTTCATAAAGTGAATGTTTAATCCATCTACATTCACATGCTGATCATTCGCCACTTTTACCTGGTTAAAATTTGCATACACCCAAAGGTTCGCAACAAAAAAACCTGCGTCTTCTACTTTCTTTTTTAATAAATCGAAGTCGGGTTGCAGATCGGGTTTGAAAGTAATATTGAAAGTATTGTTATTAATGTCTGATTCTACCGATTCAACAAAAATGATATTTTTTAAAGAGGTGCTGATGGATTTATTGCATAATGAGCAGGTGAGTCCGCTAGCCTGCAAAGCAGCTTTTTGTATTTGTGCGTTGGTGGCAAAAGAAACTGCGGTAAAAAATAATATGAATAATGACTTTTTCATGATGTGATCTTTTAGTAAAATAAATGATGAGCATAATTTCCATTGAAGCAATGGAATACACAGCGGTTATAACACTGTTTGTTTACGTAAAAAGACCAACATCAAATGCGGAAGGTGCAATACAGGATATTGCGGGAGCGTGAGATTTTATCCGGCGGTGCATTAACAGAAGCATACACCTTATTAGCATGATCATCGTATAAAAAATGATCAATAGTATAATTTTCAACAATTAAGGGCTGTATAGAAGGAAGTTCAAAATGAACAGCTGCCACTGTATTTTGCGCGTCGGCTAATTTTACAACCTGAATATTGTTGTGGCAACAGTCTGAATCTGTCATGCCGCAGGTGTGGCAATGATTGCTGTCTGTTGATTGATAGCTTACACCAGAAAACTTACCCATGCAATAATGCATGTTCACTATTATGCCGCTTGAAACAGCAAAATAAATGAGGGCAATACTTATGGTGAACAGCTTCTTCATAACAGAATACACAAAAGTATCACCATTAACGCACAGAAGCAAGTGAAAAGTGTTTAATTAACAAAATTCCAGAAAATGCCTAACCTGAAAATTAACCCCTGGTAAGGATAAAGCGGCGCGGCCATATTATTATGGATAAACTTAAATCCATCAAAGTCAACTGTATTCAAATTCTCAAGTCGCACAAAAGAGGTAAAGCTCCTGATGCGGATATGTAAAAACGCTGCAATGTCAGGCATATTAGAAATGCGTATACTATCCTGCGGAACAAACTGTCCGGTAATAGGCGAGTAATTATCGGGAGTATAAGCAGTATAATAACGGCTGTCAATTCCCGTGGCCAATACAAGATTTTTAAAGAAGCGCCCCTGGTAAACAAGCCTGTTGCGTATGTATGCCAGGGGTAGGTTTACAGGAGAAAGTCCTGCTGTTTTTTGTACCACCGCATCAACATACCAATGCCAGTGACGGCTGATGGGGAAATCTTTACTGGCTTTAATCTGCAATACATTAAACGGTGATGTTTGCTGTTCTGCTTCGTAAAAGCTTTTAAAATAAGTATAGTTGTTTATAAGATAATAATGACCGCTCAGTTCCATCTTCAAAAAAGGAATCTGGAGCACTGCAAAAAGGTGTGTGATATTTTCTTTGTTTGTACCACCTGCGGGAGTAGTTACAGGAAACCCGGTTTGATTACGAAGCAGGTAAGATGGTGTTTTGTTGGCGTTTTGAAAACCTAATTTAAGAGATCCCAGTCTTCTGCCCAATACACGCGCCAGGCTTATATAAGCACTATAATCTCCGGCATTCAAACCTGTAAGATATAATTGGCCATATGCTTCAATATCCCATTTTTTGTTTTTGGTTCTGTTGCGGTATTCTCCATGTAAAAAAATATTATACAGGTTGGATTTTAATGTATCTCCTTGTCCTGTAAACGAAAGGTTTTGCAGGCTTGCCCCCACTTTCAAAAACTGTTGCTGGTTCCTGATATCAGGAAATTGATAAATAGAGAAATCGTTTACAATTTCGGTCCATTTGTTTTTGTATATAATAGTGCTATCACTCTCTATACCGGTTAAATGATAATTGGTAGCATAAAAAAGCGAATCAGGTGTGAGTCCCTGGAAAAGATATTTGTAAGTGTTGTATTGAATAGTATGTTCAATGCGAAAGCGGGGATAAAATAATTTTATAACTGAAGAGTCGGTAACAAGAGAATCTTTTTTACCAAAATCATATTGCTGCCTTACAAGAAATTTAAACTCATTGTATTTATTTCCTGTTTTTAAGGCTGTATTAAATACATCACTGGAGCGGTCGGCACCCTGGGTAAGGTTGACAGGAATATTAAACCTGGTATCGTATATGCCTGTTTTGCTGGTGAGAAAAGTATCACTTTTTATACCACCATTTTCTGCAGATTGAAGACCGTTGGTAAATGCAATAAGATAGATGCCATATCTTTTATTGGGCGATTGATAATATGTATTAAACCTCAGGTTGGAGTGAGTGGTATTCTGACTTTTAAAAAAACCCGGCGCACTGAGCAATCTGAATTGAAAAGCGAAATTCCAGTTCTTTTTAATATTCTGGGTATGCAATACCTGTATAAATTGCTCCTGCCCGCTACCTATCTGGTAGTCGAGTTCCGTAAAAGGTCGCGTGGTATTAAAAAAACGGGTTTGTTCAATAGTAAGCGCATAGGGATCGAACGCATGAAATCCTGCATCCCAGCCTGGCTTCATCCTGGGGTTAAAAAGCAAAGATGATACAGCGTTGCCATTGTTGCCCAACCACAAATATTCAGCTTTTAATGGCATCCTGTTATAATAATCAATCAAGGATGAATCAAATACATAAGAGCCAACAGAGTCAATATATTTAAACCGGATGCTGACAGAATCGAGAAAAGGATCGCGATGTTCGAATTTAATAGAATCACCGCCTCCTCCTGATCTGCCTCCGCCTCCCATGCCTCTTAAATTATTAAGTCTTCCGGGTAATTGCGCTACAGCAGATAATGATATACAGGAAAATAAAAGGAGGAATATGTATGTAAATAATTTTTTCAATGCGCTATACTTAAACTCATTAACGGGCGAAAATACCTTAAATGATGGCATTGCTCGCAAAATAAATAATAAATCATACAGCTTTAACTAACTCTTTGAATATGGCGGAAAATTTAGGTTCTGCTTCTGCAGCCGCTTGTAATACTTCTTCATGCGTAATTATGTTATCTTCTTCTCTTATGCCTATATCCGTAATCACACTCATGCCAAAAACCTGTAAACCTGCATGCACTGCTACAATTACTTCCTGCACAGTGCTCATGCCAACAGCATCTCCTCCTAAAATGTTAATCATTTTATATTCAGCCCTTGTTTCAAATGTGGGACCTGTAACCCCAAAATAAACGCCTTCTCTTACGGTAATGCCCAGTTGCCGTGCAATAGCTTTGCCCTTTTCAATAAGTATTTTAGAATACGGTTCACTCATGTCTGGAAAACGGGTGCCTAAACTGTCTTCATTTTTGCCAATTAAAGGATTGACAGTAGCAAAGCTTATATGATCGGTGATGATCATAAGGTCTCCAACCTTGAAAGAAGTATTCACACCTCCAGCCGCATTGCTGATTAATAAAGTGCGGACGCCTAATAATTTCATTACACGTATAGGAAAAGAAACTTCAGCAGCGCCATAGCCTTCATAAAAATGAAATCTGCCTGCCATGGCAATTATATTTTTACCAGAAATTTCTCCGAAAATGAGTTTGCCTGAGTGTCCAGCTACGGTAGATACCGGGAAATGTGGTATTTCATTATACCCTATTTCTTTTTCCACCTTCATTTCGTGTATAAAATTTCCTAACCCGCTTCCGAGTATTACACCAATCTCCGGTGAGGAGGAATGGTTGCTTTTTATATAATTAACTGCTTCCTGTAACGCTTCCGTCAATACACTCATGTAATGATTTTAGCCGGCAAAGATAAGCAATGGGCTAATGTGGGAATGAGGAGGGCTAATGTTTGTTGAGCTATAACTATTGATGGGGAAAGAAGCATAAAAGGCATTTACTAATACCCTGTAACAGATTCATCATACATATGACTAAACCTGAAT
>JBGALP010000108.1:0-15556 GCA_044223805.1 Agriterribacter sp. | reverse complement strand
TGGCTTACCGGCGAAGCTTTTTTTGAAGTAACGAAAGATAAGGCACATCCTTTTTTGGTAAATACAGATCGTATGCTGGTGAAAGTATTAGGAACCGTGTTTAATGTAAAATCATACAATACCAAAGAAGATATTGAAACTACTGTAGTAGAAGGAAGAGTGGAGGTAAGTATGAAAGATAATGAAGAAAAGAAGGTGATTTTATTGCCGGGCGAAAAAGTATCGCTGAAGAATAATGCAACTGAAAGAAAAGACAGCGTTATGCATGCAGATGGTAATATCAGATACGCGGTGCAAACTGTAAAGCCTGCTAAGAGGGAAACGGTAATGCCCTCAGAAGCCGTGTGGATAAATGAAAAGATGATTTTTACAAATGAGCCTTTTGAAATAGTAGCCCTTGAAATGGAACGTTGGTATAATGTGCATTTTCATTTTGAAAAAGAGAAAATGAAAGACAAACTCGTGAATGGCGATTTTGAAAAAGTAAAAATTGAAGAGGCACTGCAGGTATTACAGTATATGGCGAAGTTTAGATACGAGATCAAAGGAACCGAAATTTATATAAAGTAATCATTCATCAATTCAAAAATCCCACACTTGCTTATGATGTGTAATGAACCACCTTAAACCCAAACAATAAAAAAGGGAAGAGTTGCCGCTCTCCCCTGTAAAGCTAATTTTCTGGTTTAGGAATGAGCATCACCGAAACGACAGCCATTCCCATTTATTAACTTTTCAATTCAAATGTATGAAAAAATGCAGGTACAGGCTACATGCGTATATGCAGCAGCCGGTATTTAAGTTTCTACTGGTTATGAAAATGACTGTTTTACTTCTTCTGATCCCCTTCTTACAAGTATCTGCCAATGGATATGGTCAGGAAAAGTTTTCGCTTAACCTTGAGCAGGTAGAGGCAGCCAAGGTTTTTATGAATATTCAAAAGAAAAGTGATTATCGCTTTTTTTATCTGCAGGATGACATAAAAAAGCTGGGCAAAATCAATATCAATGTAACCAATGCTACTGTGCCCGAGATTATGCAGATAGTGCTGGGTAAGGCGCTGGCTTACAAGATCGTAAGCAACTACCTGGTAGTAATTTCTCCGAACACAACGTCTCTTGATAACCAGATAGAAGTGCGGGGAAAAGTGACCGATGAAGCTGGCAGCCCGTTGGAAGGCGTTACCATAAAAGTAAAAGGCCAAAGCAATGGGGTAACCACAGAAGCTGACGGAAGCTTTTTTATAGCAGTAGATGGAAAGGCCATATTACAGATAAGTATTGTAGGATATGAATCGGTTGAAATGCCTGTGAATGGCAGATCACAACTGGATAATATTGTTTTAAAAGTAGCCGCGTCAGGTTTGAATGAAATAGTGGTGGTGGGTTATGGAACTCAAAAGAAGATGAACCTCACCGGCGCTATCAGTACAGTTAAAGCCAGTGATGTTAATAACATTCCCGCAGCAAATCTTTCTAACATAATAGCAGGGCGCGCTGCTGGTGTTACTGCTGTTGGTAGTACTGGGTTAGCAGGTGCTTCTTCCACTATACGTATGCGGGGTAGTTTTGATGAACCGCTCTATGTGATTAATGGAATCATAAAAGGTAAGGCAGACTTTGATGCATTAGATGCTAATGAGGTAGAAAGCATAAACTTCTTAAAGGATGCCGCTACAGCATCAGTATACGGTTCTAAAGCAGGTAATGGTGTTGTTGTAATAACTACTAAAACAGGGAAAGCGCAAAAACCGCTTTTTGAATATAAGGCTACTTACTCCGCATCTGATCCCACAAGACCTGTTCAAAATTATACCGCTACACAGGAAATTGAATTCGTGAATCAGATGAATGTTACAAAAGGTCTGGAAAAGCCTTACGGTCAGGAAATTTATGATTACTTCAAAGACAGGAGTTATAATATTAACGACTATATATGGAGAACACCTACAGTTCAACAACATAATCTTTCAGTAAGAGGCGGTACAGAAGCTCTTTCGTATTATTTGTTGATGGGTTATCATGGAGAAGGCGGTTCTTATAAAAATCTTGATTACGATAGGTACAATTTCCGTTCTGACATAACAGCTAAAATTTCTAAGCGATTTAAAATAAACGTAAACCTTAGCGGCAACCAGCGCAATTACGATCGTTGGTATTGGCCTTATGATGGGGCGGAAGATTTTAATGTGGGAGATTTTTTCAGAGCTACATTTAACTGGACAAGATTGTATCCGTTTTATGTTGATGCCCAAGGAAATCCTTCAACTAATACCAATGATTTTCCAGTAGTTCCTGGTGCCTGGCATCCGGTAGAATTAATGGTGAATAGCGGCGGTTACAGGCATGTAAAAAACAGAACATTGGATGGTATTATTCGTTTTGATCTTGACCTGAGTGATATCCTTAAAGGCTTAAGTACAGGTTTGGTAGGGCAGTATACAGCTAATGACAAGAACATGAAATCTTTTGTAGTACATAACAAAGCTTATATTTTTCAATCTGGAAGTACTACAAACAAATTTGTTCCCGGACCAATTGATCCTACTAAAATTAACCTCCACAACCTCAGTGCTAATTATCCTAACATAGCAGAAGAAGTTGGTTTTTATAATTCATATCAGTTCAACTGGAATCTGAAATACGAAAGACTATTTGGCAAAAATTTTGTGTCGGCGCTGGCTGTATATGAACAAGGTGGAGAGAACTTAAAAAATTTATCAGGTCGCGCCGATGACTTATTAACTACATCAATCGACCAGATATATAATACGTCTACTGATGCAGGCAAAAGATGGTTTAACGGAACTGAAGGACAAACAGCCCGTGCCTCGTGGATTGGTCGCTTACATTATAATTACGATGAAAAATATATCGCTGAATTTTCATTCCGGTATGACGGAAATTATAGGTTTGCGCCAGGACATCAGTGGGGCTTTTTCCCTTCCGTATCTGCTGCATGGCGTTTATCTGAAGAAAACTTTTTAAAAGATGTTACCTGGCTTAGTAATTTAAAACTCCGTGGTTCTTACGGTACAACGGGTAATGATGATGGTGGTCTTTATTATGGAACGCAGGGAAGTATACCTCCATATCTATGGAACCCAACCTATCAATCAAGCACCGGTTATATATTTGGCACTGCTCTAAACAGTGGTATTACCATTGGTGGAATACCTAACCCCAATCTTACATGGTCAACATCAAAAATGTTTGATATAGGTATCGATTACGGATTTTTGGGTAACAAACTCACAGGAGAAATTGATTATTTTACCAGGAAACAAACAAATATCCTCGGCACCCGCATCGGCTCTACACCTACCACATTAGGTGCCACATTGCCTCCTATCAACTATGCGGCACGTTCGTGGAAAGGATTTGAAATATCAGCAGCGTGGAGAGATAAGGCAGGTGCGGTTAACTATTCGGTGTTCGGCAATATGGGTTATTCCGTTGATCGCTGGGATATACAAGATCAGCCTGCCGCATTTACAGACGGTACTTACAAGGACAATTGGAGAAGCATAATAGGACAACCACAGAATAGAGTAATAGGCCTTATCTCAAAAGGAATTATACGAACACAGGCTGATCTCGACAAAATACCGGCTGGATTTACACAGTACGGGCGTGCACCTAAAGTAGGATACCTGTTGTATGAAGATATCCGCGGTCAAAATTATTCAGAAGGTCCGGATGGTAAGATTGACGATAATGACATGACCTATCTTTCCAACAATGGAGCGCCACGTATAAACTACGGTATAGGATTTAGCGTAGAATGGAAAGGTATTAGTGTTAGTGCATTACTACAAGGTGTAGGGGCATATGACAGAGTTATCAGTACCCGTAACGGCGGAGGTGTATTCCAGGTTGATCGTCCTTATTTTGAGTTATGGGCTTCTAATTACTGGACGCCTGAAAATCCCAACGCAAAATATCCAAGAGTTTCTGGTGATTTTCAAACAGCCGATGTGGGCGGAGCACCTTCCACTTTCTGGCTGAGAAATGGCGCATACATGCGGTTAAAAAATCTTGAGATTGCATACACCCTTCCCAAAAAATGGCTGAGTCGTGCAGGCATAGGAAGAATACAGGTTTTTGCTAATGGCACCAACCTGTTCTGCATTTCCGGTATGGATGAGCACGACCCGGAACAATTGACTTTGGATTCTTATCCTTTGATGAAAACCTTTACAGGAGGGGCATACATTAATTTCTAAATTATTGGAAAATGAAAACGTTAATACGTTATAAAACAATACAGGTATTGCTGGTCTTTTTATTTGTGGGGGTGATATTTTCAGGATGTAAAAAAGTATTGGATCTTGAGGATAAAACTCACTATCCGGGAACGGGAACTTTTGATGACGAGTCTACAGCTAATGCATATCTCAGTAATCTTTATGCAATTACATTTACCGGCTGGCCGGTTAATATGGGAAATAATGCTGATGAAAGCGGAGGAATAAACGGTGATGGCTGGATAACTACAGATAACGGCACCATGAAGTTCTGGCCATACGATGCCATCAGGAAAATCAATATCCTGCTAAAGGAAATGAATACCAGTGTTCTTCCTGAGAATAAAAAGACGCCTATGGTAGGACAAGCGAAATTTCTAAGGGCTTTTTTATATTTTAAAATGGTTTATTATTACGGTGGTGTGCCTATCATAGAAGTACCTCAGGATTATCAAACAGACGACCTGATGGTGGCCAGGAATTCTACTGCCGAATGTTTTGATTTTATTATGAAAGACCTGAATGAAGCGGAAACGGCGTTACCCGTTAAATATGATGGCAGCAATCGGGGCAGAATTGATCAGGCAAGTGTAAAGGCATTTAAAGGACGGGTGTTGTTATACAAAGCTTCACCACAGTTTAACCCAACTGATTTTTACGATAATGCTTATTGGGCAGATGCATACACCGCGAATAAAAATGCTAAAGATTTTCTTGACGCCAATGGATATGGCTTACTGGATAATTTTAATGCCGTATTTGAAACCAAAGCACACAAAGAAAACATTCTGTCAGTTATATATACAAATCCGGCTAAAACAAATGGGCGTGGCGAAGACGCCGTACGACCATTGTCTGAATCAAAAAATGCTACCGGTGGTGACCAACCAATATGGGCAATGGCAGAGGCATTTCCAATGAAGGATGGTAAAAAGCCAGGAGATCCAACATCAGCCTATACATACAATGTTCAAACCTTCTGGAAAAACAGAGACCCAAGATTTGACGCTACTATGGTGTGGAACGGCTCCGTTTACGAGCTAAGTGGTATAACCGGCCGCCGTCAATATACTATGACAAACATCGCCAAATCAATGGATGCATTTGGATATGTGATCCAGGGAGAAACAGCATATCGTACTGGGTTGTTTACAAGAAAAGGAATTATGGAGCAGCTTCCTTCACCACAGGTAACGCTAAACGACGTAGACTGGCCTGAAATCCGTTACGCTGAAGTATTATTTAACTATGCAGAAGCTGCTAATGAAACAGGTAAAAGTGAAGAGTCTTTAGCAGTGTTAAAGGCCATCAGGCAGCGTGCAGGGATAGAAGCTGGCACAGACGGTATGTACGGATTGAAAAGCGGAATGACAAGAGAGGAAATGCGCGAAGCAATACTTGATGAAAAATACATTGAGTTTATGTTTGAAGGAAAACGGTTCTGGGATTTGCGTCGCCACCGCATGTTAAATAAGTTGGATGGAATGCGCAAATATGGAATAATGGCTATGAAAGTGAATGGACATACGTATGACCAGGTTACTCAGTATGATATTAGTAAAGGAAACAGCTTTCAGTTATTGCCGGAAGATTTCGAATATCAGGTGGTTGAATTAATTACTACTGGTCCAACTCAAATGGTAATGCCAGATAAATACTATTTCTTTCCAATCCAGTTATCCAACATAAACCAAAACCCCAACCTCAAACAAAACAAAGATTGGGGCGAGATTTTGATCCTGTGCTGAATTAAAACATGGCAGTTAGTTTGGGCTTTTCGGTTGTTTTAATGACGGTATAAGCATTTTTGGATTGCAATTCTGTGCTATCTTACCACATATTTAATGAGTATGATGAAATATTTTACATCACTGTTTATTCTCTCCATTCTTTTTACTGATAATGGTGTTGCGCAAAATAACCACATCGCGCTGGTTCCTGAACCTGTGCAATTAACGGAGAAAAAAGGCATGTTTGTTCCTGATGCACAAACAACCATTGTAGTATCAACAAGTGACAGTGCATTGTATTCATTAGCCAGAAACTTTGCAGCCTGGATTAGCCCTGCTACCGGGTTCCCTTTTAAAATGGCACATGATAAACCAGTAGGAAAATACATCCGATTATCATTAAACGCAAAGGCTGACGAAATAAAAACAGGTGAAGGTTATACTTTATCTGTAACAGAATATGGCATTCAGTTATCTGCTAAAAAAACTGCAGGTATTTTTTATGGATTGCAAACGTTAAGACAATTATTTCCTGCTTCCATCGAAAGTAAAACCATACAATCCGGTTCATCATGGGCTGTACCGTGCGTTGAAATTACAGACTACCCCCGCTTTGGATGGCGCGGACTGTTACTGGATGTAAGCCGTCATTTCTTTTCAAAACAATTTGTAAAAACTTATATAGATGAAATGGCGCGCTATAAATTTAATGTGCTCCATTGGCATCTTAGCGACGACCAGGGCTGGCGCATTGAAATAAAAGCGTTTCCCAAATTGACGGAAACAGGCGCCTGGCGTGTACCGCGCACCGGCCGCTGGTGGACCTACAAATTACCACAGCCCGATGAAAAGCCAACTTACGGTGGCTACTACACGCAGGAAGACATAAAAGAAATTGTTCGTTATGCTGCAGAACGGCATGTTACTGTGCTACCCGAAATAGATGTGCCGGGACATTCACTCGCCGCCATCGCGGCTTATCCAAACTTATCCGCTACTGGTTACCTGTATCCGGTTAACCCGGGTAGCAAATTTTACAATATAGAAGATAATACATTGAATCCCGTTGATGAAAAAGTATATGATTTCCTGGATAAGGTATTCACAGAAATAGCAATGCTATTCCCATCTGAATACATTCATATTGGCGGCGATGAATGTACCAAAGCATTCTGGCGTAAATCTTTTGAAGTGCAGGAGTTCATGAAAAAAAACAATATTGCTAACGAACATGAAATGCAAAGCTATTTTATTAAACGGCTTGAAAAAATGCTGAAAAGCAAAGGCAAAAAACTCATAGGCTGGGATGAAATTCTGGAAGGCGGCTTAGCGCCTGAGGCAACGGTAATGAGCTGGCGTGGAATGCAGGGTGGTATTACTGCTGCCAAACAAGGGCACAAAGTGGTAATGACGCCTGCTGATAACGTATACCTCGATTTATACCAGGGTGATCCCGCTACAGAACCCGATACATACAGCATGCTCCGTTTAAAAACATCCTATCAATGGAACCCCGTGCCGGATAGTGTGGATGCGTCATTGATATTAGGTGGTCAGGGCAATTTGTGGACGGAGTCAGTGCCAACTGATCGTCATGCTGAATACATGACCTGGCCACGTGGAATGGCGCTATCGGAAGTATTCTGGTCGCCGGTAAAAAAACAAAACTGGAAAAATTTTCAACAAAAACTGGAGCCACATTTCGGGCGGCTGCAAGCGGCAGGAATAAATTTTTCAAGAGCAGCGTTTGATGTGCTGGCAACAGCACATCGCAACGATAAAAAACAATTGCTGGTAGACTTGAGTACCGATATTGATGACCTGAAAATATATTATACGCTTGATAATACCAATCCCGATAACTTTTCAAATGAATATAAAGGACGATCAATAGAAATACCCGAAGGCATTTACCAGTTGAGAACAATAGCTTACAGGAATAATAAACCTGCCGGCAATATGCTGGTACTGATGAGGGAAGAACTGGAAAAGCGGGCGGGGAATTAGAGGGTAAAGGTTGTGGGTTACAGGTTCCAGGTTTACAACGTCATCATAAGCGAAATAAAATGGAGGAAAAACGACGAAATTTTATGAACGGGAAATCTCCTGCAATGGGATTTTAGCAGATGAGTTAAATACCTCACTCCAATAGTAAAAGCTTTATACATGTAACCTATATTTTTTTAATAATGATGAAAGCAGGATTGATTTTATTTTTTGCGCTGTACACTACCGTAACAATCGCTCAAAAAAACAACCCCGTTGATGTACTAACATCTCCCTCGCACGTGCAATGGGCAGATGCCGAAGTGGGCGCTTTGTTTCATTTTGATCTGATCAATTACGTTCCAGATTACGATTTTAGAAAGTGGGGTACACACCCTCCTGCTTCTGTATTCAATCCATCCAAACTAAATACCGATCAATGGGTGTTGGCTGCAAAGGATGCCGGAGCAAAATATGCGGTATTGGTTGCAAAGCATTGCACCGGCTTCAGCTTGTGGCCAACCGAAGCACATGAGTATAGTGTTAAGAATATTCCGTGGCGAAATGGCAAGGGCGACATTGTGCGTGATTTTATAGCTTCCTGCAAAAAATACGGACTCAAACCCGGCATTTACGCTAGTGCTTCGGCTAATGGTTACTGTTATGTTGACAATCCGGGGCTTGTTCAGCCTGGCAGTCCTTATACGCAACAGCAATATAATGCTGTGGTGATGAAGCAACTCACGGAATTATGGAGCCACTATGGCAAGCTGTTTGAAATCTGGTTTGATGGAGGTGTATTGCCCGTAAAGGATGGAGGGCCGGATATTGCGCCCATATTAAAACAACTGCAACCCGATGCGGTTGTTTTCCAGGGTCCATCTGATGCAAAAAACCTCATCCGTTGGATTGGTAACGAAGAAGGACTGGCGCCTTATCCTAACTGGAGCAGGTCTGATACAACTACTTCTTCAGCCGGTACCGTAAAAGTTGACAATATGGGTGGTGAACCTGATGGAAAAATATGGTGCCCGGGTGAGGCAGACTTCCCCCTCAGAACAGGCTGGCAAGGGGGCTGGTTCTGGAAAGCAGAAGGACAGCAGATGCTTACAGTTGATCAACTGATGGCTAATTACAATTCAAGTGTTGGAAGAAATGCCAATATGCTGATAGGTATTGTGGTAGATACAAGCGGGTTGGTACCCCGGGAAGATATTAAAGTGTTGCAGGCATTTGGAGCTGAACTTAAAAAAAGGTTTGCCACTCCCCTGGCAAAAACCAGCGGCACAGGAAAACAGTTTGAACTCAGCTTTGCAAAAAAAACAGCCAGCATTCACTTTGTTGTTATTGAAGAAGAGATTGCCAAAGGTGAACACATCCGTGCTTATACCATTGAACAATGGAAAGATGGTAATTGGCAGGAAATAGCAAACGGCATATCAGTTGGGCATAAGCGTATTCATGAACTAAAAAATATAACTACAAATAAACTTCGGTTAACCATAACAGCATCTTCAGGCATACCTGTCATTAAAAATTTTTCAGCGTATTAATTTATGAAACATATATATAGTACAAAATTTTTATTAAGTTTTCTGTGCGTATCCTGCATGTATTTTTCATATGCACAGGTTACTTTTGAAACCAATACCCTGCTTATCAAAATAAATGCAAAGGGTAATATAGAAAGCCTGACCAGTAAAGCCGGCAAGGAATATCTTGCGCAAGATGCACCATCTCCATTGATGGCAGTATCGGTTAATGGGAAACTGTTACTGCCTGAACGCCTGGAGTGGCAGAAAAAATCATCCACTATTGCATTGTATTATCCGGCATGGAAGGGTAATGTAACTATCAAAGCAACCAACAAAAATGATTATGTGATATTTGAGCTGGTTAAAGTACAGGACAATGTGTCCGTAGACTGGATAGCCTGGGGTCCGTATGCTACTATCATAAAAAAGCGCATAGGCGAAACCGTTGGTACCGTTTGGGATGATGACTTTGGTATAGGGTTGCAGGCGCTGAATATAAAAACACTGGGGGGCGCTCCAACCAATGATAATGATATTGATCCTTCCTTTGATATTTTCCAGGAAAGTGGTGGTTTAAAAGATATTTCTCCCGAACACAAAGTATTATACAGAGGCCAAACCGCCAGGCTTACAGATTATGGAAGCATTATACAGGCGTATACCCGTAACCGTAACAAGGAAAGAATAATTGAAAACTGGGGACACGAAAAATACATAGCGCCCGCTTATCCGCAGGATGGAGGAGTTACGGGCTCTAAGATCGCTTTCTGGGGTGCACCGCAACAACAACTCTTATCAGTAATTGAAAAAATTGAATTGCAGGAAAATCTACCTCATCCTACCATAAACGGCGTATGGACAAAAAAATCGCCATTCGCAACATCGTCCTACCTCATTATGAATTTTGGAGAAAGCAATATCAATGAGGCGCTCGATTTTACACAGAAAGCCGGGTTAAAATATTTATATCATCCTGATCCTTTTGAAAACTGGGGGCATTTTAAACTCAGGCAAAGTGAATTTCCGGATAACTGGCAGAGTATGAAACGTTGCGTGGAGATTGCCGCTAAACAAAACATTGATCTGGGCGTGCATACTTTATCAGCTTTCATAACTACCAACGACCCTTTTGTAACACCAGTTCCCGATAAGCGGCTGGCGAAAGTTGGATCAAGTGTACTTACTGATGCCGTTGATGAGAAAGCTACTACCATTCCCATCGGGTCGCCTGATTTTTTCAACCAGATGAAAAACAATAATCTTAAAACCGTAGTAATAGGCAATGAACTGATAAGATATAAAGATGTGAGTGCAAAGGAGCCGTGGGTGCTGCAGGATTGCATAAGAGGTGCATTTGGAACTAAAACTGAAAGCCATCAAAAGGGAGATACTGTTGGTAAACTGATGGACCATGGATACAAAGTTTTTTTACCTGATATGAGTTTGCAAAACGATATCGCAACCAATATCGCCAACCTGTTTAACGCAACCGGGTTAAAACAAATTTCCTTTGATGGATTAGAAGGAAGCTGGTCAACCGGCATGGGGCAGTATGCCACACAGTTATTTGTAAAAAAATGGTATGATCTGTTAAAGCCTGAATTGAAGGGGCATGTAATAAATGATGCAAGTGGTCCGGGACATTATTTCTGGCACATCTTCACCCGCATGAACTGGGGCGAGCCATGGTATGCCGGATTCAGGGAAAGCCAAACGCAATACCGGTTAAAAAACCAGGATTATTATTACCGGAATCTTATTCCCGGAATGTTGGGTTGGTTTAAGTTGGGCAGCAGCACCAGTATGGAAGACATGGAATGGCTTTTAGCGAGAGCAGCAGGCTTTCATGCCGGCTTCGCGTTATCAACCGGCATTAACGATATAAAAAAGAATGGTCTAAGCACAAAGCTACTCGCTACTATCCGCGAATGGGAAACAGCGCGCCTTTCAGGTGCATTTACTGATGCTCAAAAAGAAGGTCTGCGTGATATCAATAAAGAATTTCATTTGGAAAAAGCCGGGGATCACACCTGGAAACTTTTTCCTGTGTACAACGCCATTCTTCAACACAAACAAAAAATCCGTCAGCCTGGCGAGCCGGTATATACGGAGCTGTCTTTTGATAATCCATACAAAGAACAACCATTGAGCTTTATCATGCAACTTAACAGCACATCCAGCGGGGAATGGATTAGTCCTGTGATAGAGATAAATAATTACGCTAAACTGGAGATACCCTTTACCGTTAGCAGAGGGCAGATACTGGTTTGCGATGGCAAACAGGTAAAGTTGCTTGACGAAAACTGGAATATGGTAAAAGAAGCCGGATTAAAAAAAATTCCTACGTTGAGCAAAGGCTCCAACAGGATTTTGATAGATGGTGTTATATCAGGAGAGAACGAACCCTCAGTAAAAATAGAACTAAGAACAATGGGAGAAGCAGAGGAGATTAACGGAGCTGTGAGGTAATACCTGTTTCAGTACGGTTTTACAACATTTATTTATTCACTTATAGTTTATATAGATGCGCGTTATATCAACCCTGTTATTATTTTGTTGTGTATCGTCTTTTTCTTTAACTGCCCAGGATATACAATACGCAACCGGCCGATGGGAACGCGAAGGGTTAGGTAATCACCGTGCCGTTATTTGGGTAGACGGCTCAGCAGACGCAGTGAAGGTGCACATTCCATGGAGACGCAGAGATGCACAACCTGAAAAAAAAGAGCTTATATTAATTGATGCTGCAACAGGGCGAAGGGTCAGTAATATTTTTAAAGCCACTGTGTCTGCCGAATATGGTGATATTATTTTTCAACCGGTTACCGGTAAGGGTAGCTATTATCTATATTATCTTCCGTCAAAAAATACAGGCAATAGCTGGTTGCCTACCGTTATGTATCAGCCTGCTACCAATAGTTGTGACCAGGAATGGTTGATCAAAAACGGGCTTTCGGCAAATGTAAAAAGCATCCTGGATGTTGCAGCTATGCCGGAAGCAACCGTACTCCGGTTTGAATCAGTAAGCGATGAGCACAGTTTTTTTCCGATGGAAGTGCCTGCTACTGCGCAGGAAACAAAAGATCTGATAGCCCGGCATAGGGGAAAGGATTTCCTGGTATTTACAGAAGACCGGAAATTTCCTATACGCATGACGGATGCGCTTCCCTATAGATGGATAAAAGAAGGCGTATTGAATAGTTTTTCGGGTATGGCCATGCGCAACGAATTTTACGTTTTTCAGTTAGGCATTTTTGCCATCACTAAAAACATAACGCATGTTCAGTTGAAATTTTCCGGATTAAAAGATGCCAGGGGAAACGAAATTCCATCAGGCGCCATGCGCTGTTTTAACATGGGCGGTAAAGACTGGCTCGGTAAATCCTTTACAAAAAAAGTATCCGTACTTAAAAATAACATTCAGCCACTGTGGATAGGTATAGACATGCCGGCTACCGTTGTGCCCGGTGAATATACCGGAACCATAGACGTTAGTGACGGAAAGTATGCAGCAGAAAGTGTAAACGTTCATGTTACTATTAAAAGTGAAATAATTGCCAATCGCGGTTATGATGATTTGGTACGACTGGCGAGATTAAACTGGCTTGATTCTGACATAGGGCTGAATGATAGCGTGTTTAAACCCTATACTCCGGTAACCATTAAAGGCCAAACTATAAACATCCTGGGTCGTTCGCTCACTTTTGACAGAACAGGTTTTCCTGCGGCTATCACCAGTACATTTAGTGCAGATAATACCACAACCAATGGATCACCCAAAAAAATTCTTGGTTCAGCCATTCAGTTTAATATATTGGCAAATGGAAAGGAAATACAATGGAAGCGCAAAAAACAAGTGATAACGGAGCGTGAAGCAGGGGCGGTTTCGTGGAAAACACAACAAACCAGTGATGTAGCTGATATGGAGGTTTTGGCAAAAATGGAGTGCGATGGTTACGTAAATTACTATATAACGGTTAACGCTAAACGGGATATTAGTTTTGATGATATCCGGCTTATGGTTCCTTATGCCAAATCTACTGCAACCTATATGATGGGTATGGGTAAAAAAGGCGGAGTACGTCCCGCTAAATGGGAATGGAAATGGGAAGCTGATAAGGCCAATAATATGATTTGGATGGGAGACGCCAATGCCGGTATGCAGTGCAAGCTGAAGCATGAGGTGGCCGATTGGAAATTATATGGGTTTGATGAAACAGGACCTTATAAAGACTGGAGCAATGACGGGTTAGGTGGCTGTTTAATTGAAGAGCGGGGAGACGATGTTGTAATGCAGGCATTCACAGGAGCTAAAACAGTAACTGCCGGGCAAAAACTGCATTTTAATTTTGGATTATTGATTACGCCGCTAAAACCACTTGATAATAGCCACTGGAACCAGCGCTATTTTCAAACCGACAATCTTCCTGTTGATAAATGGATGACGGCCGTTGAAAAAGGAGGCGCTAATATTATTAATATCCACCAGGGAAATAAACTTAATCCCTATATCAACTATCCATTTGCCGCAACACCGCCTCTCAAATCTTTTATTGAGCAGGCAAGGCATAAGGGGGTCCGTTCTAAACTTTACTATACAGTGCGGGAACTTAGCGTTACTAATACACCTGAACTTTGGCCACTATTAAGTTTTGGCAATGAAATTTTCACCCGCGGTTACGGAATACAATTAGCAGACCAGTTTTCAGATAAGCCTGATATTTCTAATGCACCAACTGGTGCTGCATGGCTAACAGAACATCTTATAAAAGGCTATGATCCTGCGTGGCACAACGCATTGGATAATGGTGAAATGGATATTTCTATCCGCACCACAGGATTATCAAGGTGGCACAATTATTATCTTGAAGGACTAAGTTGGCTGGTGAAGCATACAGGGATGAAAGGGCTCTATCTCGACGGTGTTGGCTATGACAGGGAAATTATGAAGCGCGTAAGAAAAGTAATGGACAATGCTGCTGATAGTTGTTTAATTGATTTTCATTCAGGAAACAATTTTGAAATTCCCTACGGGTTAAACAGCCCTGCAAACCAATACATGGAACTTTTTACTGCTGTAAACAGTCTGTGGCTGGGGGAGGGATATCAGTATGATAAGGAGGCGGATGATTATTGGTTTGTGGAAATTTCGGGAATACCGCTTGGGCTATACGGTGAGATGTTGCAGCATTGTGGAAATTTTTACAAGGGAATGATATATGGCATGAGTTCGAGGCTCGGCTGGGGCGGTTGCAATCCTGCAGCTGTATGGAAATTTTGGGATGAAGTAGGAATTCAAAAAAGTGTAATGAAAGGATACTGGAATAAAGAGAACCCTGTTACTATCAGTAATACATGGATAAAAGAAACAACCTATCAGCAGGAGCAGGAAGCCATTATAGTATTAGCGAACTGGTCGGCAGACGAGCAGGTGGCAGATCTGCTGATTGATTGGGATAAATTGCATATGAATAAAAGCAATGTAAAAATTACAGTGCCTTCAATAGCTGGATACCAGGAAGGGCGCACTATAAGCTCCCTGGAGAACATAAAAATTATAGCGGGTCAGGGGCTGATTCTTTCAGTCAAAAAACAATAGCGTGTTATTGTAATTATTCGATTTGGGTTCATCTTAAAAAAGCGACATTGAAAAAAAAATGTATTTCTAAGGCGTGTTTAAAGAAGTTGTCTTTTTTTATAGTAATAGTTTGCTGTAGCCACTTTCTTAAGGCGCAGGTTAACTTTTCGTCGCTATTGCACGAAATGGCCGACAGGGCATTGCTGGCAAGATTTCCTTCACCAGCTTATCAATCTTTACAAGCGAGTAGCTATAATCGTGAGTCAGTGACTAAAGATTCGGCAGGTTGGTTTGCGGATAGTGATGGTATTGGTTTTATAAGAAAGGAAACAGTTAACGGAAATGAAGTATGGGTGGTAATGGAACACAACGGACCTGGAGCAATTACCCGCATGTGGGCGCCTTACTTTTATTACGGGGGATTAGATGATTTAGAAGGACCAGTAATAAATATTTATCTTGATGGTAATACCACACCCAC
>JBGALP010000107.1:0-15682 GCA_044223805.1 Agriterribacter sp. | reverse complement strand
AATAAGACATGTTAATGCGAGTACAATAAGAGTTGAGGATATTTTCATGTTTGCTGCATAATGGTTTATTAAATGAAGATAGATACTTTTGTATTGCATATCTGTATTCACCTGTTTTATATACTGTTTTTTATGGACACTTTGGGTAACACATTCCTGGCATCAACTATCAGCAGAGTTAGTTACTACAAACAACTTGCAGATAAAACCTTTGCGCAACTTGAAGAAAAAGACTTTTATTATACGCCTAACCAGGCATCAAACAGCCTTTCTGTTATTATACAGCACATGAGTGGCAATATGCTGAGCAGGTGGACTAATTTTTTAACTGAGGATGGCGAAAAGCCATGGCGCAACAGAGATACTGAATTTAAAGCACAACCCTATAGTAAGCAAGCGTTGCTTGAAATTTGGGAAAAAGGATGGGATTGCTTTTTAAGCGCTTTAAAAAAATTAAGTGAAAATGACCTGTTGAAAACAATTTATATCCGCAACGAACCGCTTATTGTGATAGATGCCATTAACAGGCAACTCGCACATTATCCTCATCATGTAGGCCAAATTATATACATTGGTAAAATGATCAGGAAAGAACAGTGGCAAAGCCTTTCGATAGAAAAAGGGCAGTCTGCCGCATTTAATGACATGATGGGCCAAAAACATGTGCAATAATAGTTACGCTTTCTTTGTGTTGGCACGCTCCTTACCATTACATTTGCGCACAAAATTTCGGGTTTAACCTTTATGAAATTCAAAATTGAACTCTTATCCCTTCTTATTTGTAGCGGTCTTTTCTCTTCTGCCCAGGTTTCATACGGCGTTACGGGGGGATTACAGCAAATAAATGCAAGCGTAAAAATCAAAAGCGGACCTCATGTTGATGTAAAACCTGGCTATGGGTTTCATATAGGTACCATGCTAAAAGTTCCTTTTGATAAACAGTTTTTTTTTGCCCCGCAATTGTTATACAGTTTAAAAGGGGTTACGCTTAATCTGAATAATGCTTTACAGGATTCGGTTTCCCGCAACCGGCTGGTAATTCACTATATTGAAATACCTGCTTTTTTACAGTTTGATGCCAAAGCAGACGGCAATGGATTATTCTTTCTTTTTGGTCCTTCTGTTTCAGCGGCTATTTCCGGAAGCGAAAAAAGAACTTTTTTAAATGGAAAAGAAAGCACGCGGTCTATGCGGTTTGCTTATACTGCCTATGGAAGGTTTGAAATGAACCTGGTAGCAAAAGTGGGCTATCGTTTACAAAACAACTGGATGATTACCGGAGGTTATAGTTTGGGACTGGGCAGTATTGTAAATGATGATCTCGCACCCCGTATACGCCCCCGAATGATCACTATCAGCGCCGGCTATTTTTTCCCCGGCAAATTGTTTTAGCTATTCATTCTTATAGATCATTGTTGCTGCTTTTCCATCTGCTTTTATATATCCCCTGTACATACCTTCTGTATTAAACAACATGGCAATATTACCCTTTTTGTCTACACCTATTAATCCGCCATCACCACCAAGTGCCGGGAGCCGCTTCATAATCATTTCAGTGGCTGCAGACTGCAAACTCATTTTTCCGAATTCCATCATATCACTAACTGTTTTAGCCATTACAAGCCTTATATAAAATTCACCCCAGCCTGTACAACTTATCGCGCAGGTACCATTATTCGCATAAGTGCCAGCACCTATAACAGGTGAATCCCCTACCCTTCCAAATCTCTTATTAGTCATTCCTCCAGTGCTTGTCGCGGCTGCAAGGTTACCGTATTGATCAAGTGCAACAGCGCCAACAGTACCGAATTTCGAATCTTTATTGACATGTTCAAATACACCTGAAGTCTTTTTGCCTGAATGATCCAGTTCTGTTTTTAAGGAATCTTCTTTTTTTACCTCCTGCAAAGCCTTCCATCTTTCCTCGGTGTAGAAATAAGAAGGATCAACTATTTGCAACCCCGCCTGTTTAGCAAACTTATCAGCGCCTGCTCCGGCCATCATTACATGATTGCTTTTTTCCATTACAGCCCGCGCAGCGCTTACGGGGTTTTTAACTGTTGTAATACCCGCCACAGCTCCGGCTGCCAGCGTTTTACCATCCATAATAGAAGCGTCCAGTTCGTTCTTTCCTTCATTAGTAAACACCGCACCTTTACCTGCGTTAAACAAAGGATTGTCTTCCAGCACTTTTATAGCCGCTTCTACGGCGTCCACTGAGGTTCCTCCATTGTTAAGAATAGTGTATCCTTTTTGCAGCGCTTCATTTAAAGCGTTGGTGTATGCTTTCTCTTTTTCAGTTGTCATCTGGCTTTTTAATATAGTTCCTGCGCCTCCATGTATTACCAGTACTATCCTGTCTTTGCCGCTTTTTTCAACGTTTGATTGAGCTCTCGTGAAAAAAGGGAATAATACAACCACAGCTATTAAAAACATGCATTTCATAACAACAATTTGAGGTAAGTTAACGATAATGTAAAATGGGGAAAATATCTTGTTTTAAAAAAGCAAAAATTGGCTTTTAGCATGGCATTGAATTTGCGTATCGGTTTGGTTTTGTTATTTTTACAAATTAATACCCCAGCCTGAAAACTGTATTCAAAATATTAAGGATTATAGTGCTGTCTTTACTGTTTCTTATAGTATTGACAGCTATTTTAATTAACACTACTCCTGTACAGAATTTTTTGGTAAATACAGTTGCCTCCCGCCTCTCAAAAGATCTTGAAACTACGGTTTCTATACAGCATGTAGATTTTACCTTGTTTAACAAACTGAACCTTGAAGGCGTATATATACAGGATCAAAATAAAAAAGATACCCTTTTATACGCGGGAAAAATTGGCGTAAGCATTACAGATTGGTTTTTTTTGAAGGACCGGGCAGAGATCAAAACCATGAGCATTGAAAATGCTAATGTGCATTTGCATAGAACCGACGCTGTATGGAACTACCAGTTTTTGGTTAATTATTTTTCAAGTCCTTCCACCACCAAAAAGAAAAAACAATTTGCCTTACTCCTCGATGAGATGAATTTGAAGAATGTAAGTTTTCAACAGATAGATGAATGGCGTGGACAGGATATGACCGTAAGTTTAAAAGAGCTTTCACTTAAAGCAGATGAGATAAACCTGCAAAAGAAACTGGTGCATATTAAGGAATTGCATATAGACGATCCATTATTCAGTATCTATGACTATCCGGCAAGAAGACCTAAAAATCCTCAACTGGCAGCGATTAAAAAAAGGATGGATTCATTGCCTGCTCCCTTTAACCAGGATGGCTGGGAATTGGCAATAACTGATATGAGCATTACAAATGGTGCATTTAAAAGCGACAGGAAGTTGCAACGAAAGCCATATGATTATTTTGATGACGGGCATATTCATTTTTACGCTGTTAATGGAACCTTTAAACAGGTAGCACTTAAAAAGGATACACTACGGGCAGATATAAAATTCAGCACAAGAGAGCGTTCAGGCTTTACCGTTACTTCACTCAGTTCAAAATTCAGGATGCAACCCGGCGCTATGATTTTTGACAAGCTGGATATTAAAACGCCCACGAGTCATCTTACCAATTATTACGCCATGCGTTATGATGATTTTGATGATGACATGAGCGATTTTATAAGTAATGTAACCCTGGAAGGACATTTCAAAAACAGTACGGTATACAGTAAGGACATCGCCTACTTTGCCCCCGAACTTTCAACATGGAACAGGTTGATTAAAATTGACGGCAATGTAAAGGGAACTGTTGATAACCTGAATGCAAAAGATTTTGTAATGGAGTCGGGTAAAGACACCAGGCTGAATGGGAATATTAAAATGATTGGCTTACCTGACCTTGATTCAACCTACATTGATTTTAAAGCAAATGATTTTCGTACTACCTATAGCGATTTGGTAGCAATGGCGCCATCGCTTAAAGATGTTGATGCGCCAAAATTAAGCGAGATCAGCTACCTGCAGTTTAAAGGGAATTTTACTGGTTTTCTCCGTGATTTTGTAACCTACGGTACTATTCAAACTAACCTTGGTTCCATTACTTCTGATGTAAACATGAAAATTCCTCATAAAGGCGCTCCTGTTTATTCCGGGAAAATAACAACTGATAAATTTGATGTGGGAAGATTGGTTGAAGTAGACGAACTGGGATTAGTTTCTTTTAACGGCAACATTAAAGGTTCCGGTTTCAATTTCAAAACCCTGGATGTTGCGCTTGATGGAAAATTCTCTCAGCTTCAGTATAATCAATACAATTATCAGAATATTACGGTAAAAGGCCAGATGCAAAAAAAGCTTTTTAAGGGAACTGTAAATGTTAATGACCCTAATGTAATTGTTGCCCTGAATGGCGATATTGATTTTAATGGAGAAAAGCCTGAATTCAATTTTTTTGCGGATATACAAAGAAGCAATCTTAAAACATTAGGTTTTGCCAATGCGGATCTGAATGTTATAGGCAAGTTTGACATGAACTTCAATGGTGATAATATTGATAATTTTATAGGCAATGTAGCTCTATATGATGTGGCCGTTACCAGAGATCAGCAAACATTTGTATTTGATACCTTAACATTAAGCTCACACGTAATTGATAAACAAAAAATATTACAGTTACGTAATACCGAAGCATCCGCGTTTTTAATGGGCGACTTTAATATTCATGAGTTGCCTGATGTGGTTAAGCAATTTTTGAATAAGTACTACCCTGCCTATGTACCGCCGCCTAAAAAAACAATCAAAAATCAGAACTTTCTTTTTCAGCTTGATGTAAAAAATATTGATCAATATCTCACTTTAATTAATCCTTCTTTTAAAGGTTTTAATAACAGTACTGTTGTAGGGTCTCTTAATTCTGAAACAAATCTCATGGCCATTAGTGCTATGATTCCTTATGCAGCTTATAAGAACGTAGGTGTACAGGATTTCAGGCTAACCGGGTTGGGTAATATGGATAGTCTTAAATTAACAGGCGTTATAGGAAATACGATTGTTAATGACAGCCTTCAGTTTCCGGGAAGCAAAATATCCATAGCCTCATCTAACAATGTTTCTCAACTCAGTATAAGTACCGCTGCTACTCAAACTATTAACGATGCACGGCTTTCGGCACAAATCACTAATCTTGTAGACGGTGTTAAAATACATCTTGATCCGTCGAGCATTGTTTTAAATGAAAAAACCTGGAAAATAAAGGAAGGTGGTGAGTTAACCTTAAGTAAAACCTATGTGGATGCCAAAAACGTAAATTTCACTAATGGAGATCAACAGATATCTGTTGTTACCCGTCACTCTGATGTAGGTACATGGGATGATATAGTAATAGAACTAAAGAAAATTAATATCGGCGACTTCATGCCTTTTATTGCCAAGCAACCTCGTATGGAGGGTATAGCTACCGGCACAGTTACTTTTGAAGATGCCTTTCGCAATATGTATATTTCCGCTGATCTTAAAGCAGAGCAGTTCCGGTTAGAGAATGATTCTATTGGCCAGGTTGACATAACAGGAGCCTGGGATGATAAAAACAAGAAGGCAAATTATGAAGCCATTTCGTACAATCCCAATTATAAATTCAGCATTGCCGGCTCATATGATGTTGTAGATTCGTTGAACCAGCAGATAAATGCCAATGCTAATTTTGATAACACCAGCATCCATTTTTTAGAAAAATATCTTGGTTCAATTTTTAGTAACATTAAGGGACTAGCTACTGGTAACCTGCGGATGGTTGGAAATATAAACAACCCTGATTATGTGGGCGCAGTAAGTGTAAAGAATGGTGGACTAAAAGTTTTGTATACTCAATGTACTTATAAATTCGATAGCGCGGTATTTACCTTTTCACCCGGCAAAATTGATTTTGGAACCATTACTATGCACGATACGTTAGCTGTAACTGGTAAAAATGCAATGAACACAGCTATTCTTACGGGTGACCTGGAACATCATAATTTTGATGATTTCGTTTACAATATCTCTATCAATACTAACCGACTGCTAATGCTGAATACTACCCGTAATGACAATAGCACATTTTACGGGAAGGCAATAGGCAGAGCGAATTTCAGGTTGCGTGGACCAGATACCGATATGAGGATGTCTGTTACCGGAGAACCGGTTGATAGCTCAAGCATTTATATCACTTCATCTTCATCAAAAGAAAGCGCCAACGCTGATTATATTATCTGGAAACAATATGGTAGGGAAATGAACCTGGATTCACTGGGCGGACTTTCTTCCGACATGAATATTGATCTTAACCTTACTGCCAACAATCTTACCCGCATGTATATGGTGCTTGATGAAGTTACCGGTGATATTATTGAAGCAACCGGAAGTGGTAATTTACGTATGCATACCGGAACAAATTCTCCTTTTACTATTGATGGTAAGTATAGTATTGCCAGAGGATATTACAGGTTTAGTTTTCAGGAAATTTTTAAAAAGCCATTTGTGCTGATGCCTGATGAAGGCAGTTATATAAGATGGGATGGCGACCCTTATAATGCGGAAATTAACCTTAAAGCTAAATATGCCGCCACTGATGTAAAATTAAGTTCCTTGTATGCAGAACAGGGACAAACTACAGACCCCGAAGTAAGCAGACTTAAAGGAGAGAGAACGGATGTGGATGTATTGTGTACGCTTACTGGTTCTCTTGTGAAGCCTGATATACTTTTTGATATATCATTACCCAGCAACAGTGATGTAAAAAACAGCCAACGTTTGTTGGGCGATCTGCAACGCATCAATAATGATGATAATGAAAAAAACAAACAGGTAGCCTATCTCATTGTGTTTAAGAGCTTTGCTCCTATTGGTCAGTATAACGTGCAACAAACAGATGCCACAACTTTTGCATTTAACACTATTTCAGAATATGTATCCGGCTATCTTAGCAGCTCACTCAAAACCTTACTGTATGGGATTTTCAAGGATCCTTCGCTCAGCGTAAATTTTAATTATACCCGTGCTTCCATTGATCCCACAGGTACCGGCGCAGGATTAGGTAATACAGTAAACCTTACCCGTGATAATATAAGCCTGCAGTTTATAAAATCATTGCTCAATGATAAGCTGGTAATTACATTTGGAAGCGACTTCAATTTTATCAGCAGCGGGTCACAGGCAGCATTAAACGCACAAAACACTAACTTTTTATTTCTTCCTGATGTAACAGCGGAATATAAAATTACTCCCGATGGCAAGTTCCGTGTAAGCTGTTTTTATCGCAGCAACTTTGATGCACTCTCTACCACGGGTAAGCGAAATCGTGCCGGTGGTAGTATTTCTTTCAGAACCGAATTCGATCCGGAAAATCTTAAAAAGAAAAAACAAAAAGGCGACAGGCCAGAAGACAAAGGTGATTCTACGGTTGTGAAGCTATTTCCCTGATAATGTCATCCAAATTCTATATGCACAAATCTCAAAAATTTACAGAAATCTTATTTCTGCTTCCCGCTCCACTATACGCCTTTTTTTCTTTTTTTCAGGAAGTTTTTCTTTATAAATAAGTATGCCGTACGATGCTGAAGCAATGGTAATTATAGTGCCAATGTGAAATATCAGGAAATTATCTTTTGCAGACGCCTTATCAGGCATAATATAACTATATACAAAAGTGATGATAGACACTCCATATTCAAAAAGCAGCGCGTAATAAATAAATTGCATGGCATGTTGAAAGCTACTGTGCTTAACTCCATTCATATGAAAAACAATGATCCAGATAATGTAATACAAAACAATAATAACCCCTGTTGCAACAATTATACTTTCTGAAACGCCCTGTAGCCTGGTGATAGTTGTATAAATCAACTCAAATAATAAAAAGGGGACTAGTATCTTTTTTAAACTTTCCTTTACCGCTTCCACATATGTTGTTTTATACAAAACAAAGATTATTAGCGGAGCATCGGCGAGATTGAATACTCTTTCTATAGAGTAGATGATTTGATTATTTTGTATGATGTTGCTGACAAAAATAAAATTTATGATACCAGACCAGCCCCAGTAAGCAGCAAACCATACAATCAAATTATTGCGAAGCATTTTTTTTGAGATAATAATGCCGAGCGGCACAAAAAAAGCTATTGCTGCTGCTATGGTAGCCAATTGATATATTGCAAAACTATATTTCAAGGGTACATGGGTTAATTGTATAAGCGATAAAAAATATTACTTATTGCGGAAATTTTATATTGTAGCACTTTTACTTTAAAAAAAAATTGCAGAAAATACTTAAACAAAAAAGCTAGATGCCTGGTTGTCATTTTAATAATTATGTAGCAGAAGTTTTATTGAGGTTTTAACCTGATTGCCATTTAATAAAATACCTGATTGCCACTATTAACAAAAATCAATTGATTTTGTTACCCATAGCTATGGCGAATACATTAGGTAAAGCCTTATCATTGCAATGGATTTAAATAAATCTCTTTTATGAACCTGATGTTTAAAGGGAGAAAAAGCAAGGTTATAATAATATTGGTTTGTATTGCCCTGGGAATATTATTATTTGCCCTCAATGCCGGGATGGTGGAATCTTATTATTCAACTTTGGCATATCCATTTATCAGCAATTTACTGCGGTTTATTGCGGGATGGATACCCTTTAGTATTGGCGATCTTTTGTATGCATTCGTTATTATTTTTTTCATTTGGCGCATAATAAAGAGCGTAATACTTATCAGAAAAAAAACGCTTTCAATAGCAAAAATCTGGCTTCACTTTTACAGGTTGATTATTCAATTACTGGTACTGTACATCGCGTTTAATATTTTATGGGGATTGAACTACGACAGAAAAGCTATTGCTTCACAAATGGGTATTACCGGCAGCGAGTATACTAAAGATGAGTTGATTCAAATTAATATTTTACTTGCCCAAAAAGTGAACAACTGTAAAAAGGAAGTAATAACTCAACATCTACCTGTTCCCACTACAAAGGAAATGTTTGCAAAAACACACCGATACTATCAGGAGGCTGCTGTAACATATCCATTCCTGCGGTACAGGTATGCTTCTATTAAGCCATCCTTTTTTGGCACTATCGGCAATTACCTGGGCTTTTCAGGATATTATAATCCATTTACGGGTGAAGCGCAGATCAATACTACTATACCAGATTTTTTACAGCCATTCGTGATCTGTCATGAAGTTGGACATCAATTAGGATATGCCAAGGAAAATGAAGCCAACTTTGCTGGTTATATTACTGCAACGGCTTCAGGAGACAATGTTTTTATGTATTCAGCCTACCTTGATATTTTTATATACGCCAACCGGAATTTACGCAGATCAGATTCTGTATATGCGAAACAAATTTTTGAACAGCTTGAACCTTCAGTAAAAAATGATATTGGAATGATCAGGGCATTTTATAAAAAATTTGAAAACCCTGTTGAGCCTTATATAAACTGGCTATATGGCAAATATCTTGAGCGCAATCGCCAACCTTCGGGCATATTATCATATAGTGACGTAATTGCCGACGTAATAGGATATTATAAAAAATATGGAAAAGTTGGAGAAAAATAAATAGGTATCAGCATTCACTTAAGCCAAGCGGAATATTAATTGCAAGCCCACCTTCAGCGGTTTCTTTATACTTGTGATTCATATCAACTGCCGTATCCCACATGGTTTTAACCACAGCATCTAACGATACTTTTGCAAAATCCGGTGTGCTTTGTAACGCCAGTTGCGATGCTGTAATAGCTTTAATGGCTCCCATTGTATTTCTTTCTATGCAGGGAACCTGTACCAACCCTGCAATAGGATCGCAGGTTAATCCCAGGTGATGCTCCATAGCTATTTCAGCGGCCATCAAAGCTTGTCGCTGTGTTCCACCAGCGCATTCAGTTAACGCTCCCGCAGCCATTGCAGATGACACTCCAATTTCAGCCTGACAACCACCCATAGCCGCAGATATGGTAGCCCCTTTTTTGAAAATACTCCCTATTTCAGATGCGGTGAGCAGAAACTGGATAATGTTATCTTCCTTATCTCCATTACAAAAAATAACATAATATAGCAGCACTGCCGGTATAACGCCTGCCGCGCCATTGGTTGGGGATGTTACCACTCGTCCAAAAGATGCATTTTGTTCGTTTACCGCAAGCGCAAAACAACTTACCCAATCCAGTATATATCGAAAATTATCGCCTTTCTTTTTTATAGCCAGTTTCCATGTTTCAAAATCAGTATAAGATGATTCAGGTAAAAGTTTTTTACATAAAGCCGCCGCTCTGCGTTTCACAAATAATCCGCCAGGCAAAATTCCTTCTTCATGACAACCCCTGTATACACATTCGCTCATGGTTTTATAAATATGCAGCATACCTTCTTTCGTTAGTGATTCATTACGCCAGGCATTTTCATTTTCCATCACGACTTCATGTATACTTAGACCTGTTTTCATACACCAATGCAAGAGATCTGAAGCGGTATTGATGGGGAATGGCAGTTGAACAATATTTTTTGAAGAAGAAGGTGCTCCTTCCTGTTTTATAAAGCCGCCCCCGGTTGAATAATACGTTTCTGCCATTTTATCTCCATCAATAAAATCGGCTAAAAAAGTTAAAGCATTTGGGTGGTAAGGCAACGATTCATTCATCAGGAACACAATATCGCCATAGGGGTCAAAATCAACTTCTTTTGATCCATAAAGCAACATTTTTTTTGAAGAAGCAATCAAATTAACCCGGTCTGTAATGCTTTCTACTGCGCAGGTTACCGGATCTTCTCCACATAATCCTAATTGGACAGCAATATCTGTTCCATGACCTTTTCCTGTTTTTGCAAGAGAACCGTACAATAACACCTGTATATGAATTACATTTTTTAACTGATCAAGTTG
Organism: Agriterribacter sp.; assembly: GCA_044223805.1. Classification (GTDB taxonomy): domain Bacteria; phylum Bacteroidota; class Bacteroidia; order Chitinophagales; family Chitinophagaceae; genus Agriterribacter. The sequence continues at coordinate 4,810 of JBGALP010000107.1, read as the reverse complement.
CTGAAGTTTTGCCGCGAAGGCTTGTGCAGCCCGCCATGGCCCAAGGGTGTGCGAACTGGATGGGCCAACCCCTATTTTAAACATGTCAAATGCGGATATAGCTTCGTGTGGCAATAAAAAAGTTTACATAAAGATAAAGGCTTTAATGCATACCCTTTGCATTAAAGCCTTTACAGTAGTTTATTCGTATTTAGTGCTACCTGAGAGGTTATTGGACACTCAACAATTCAACATCAAATATAAGTATAGAATTAGCAGGGATTATGACAACAGTTGCACCTGTGTTTTGATCTTTTCTGGTAACATCAGTATTGCCATAACCTAAATATGGTGGTATAAATAACCTTATTTTACCCCCTGATTTAATATGAGGAAGCCCCTTTTGCCAGCCCGCAATAAGCGCCCCAAGGGTTATATTAATAGGGACGCCGTTGGTTTTATCAAAAACACTATCATTGGTTAACGAGCCAGTATAATATACATTCATGTTTGAACAAACTTCGGGAGTTACTCCAGAACCGGGCGTTTGAACAATATAATAAAGTCCTGATGAGTCTTTCAGCGCATTGATACCTTTACTGTCAAGATATTGTTTTACTTTAACTACCTGACTATCCGGAGCCTTGGGATTCAAATTCTGGTAAGGACAGCCTACGCTGTTCTTTGCACAGGAATAAAACATAAAAAGCATCGAAACAGCAGCACAATACAAGATAATTTTTTTCATAATTAATTGATCACTTTATAGCAATGATACGATACAAACTCAAAACGTTGCATTATTCTCTGGTTTAATCTGTTTTTTTTCCTTCAGTTTTAGTTCGTTATATCGCTGTTCGTTTAAATCCCACTTATGCCGTTTATTAAAAATGGCGTAAAATGCGGCAATAACAAGTATCGCACTGATTAATACGCCGGGACTCGCCTCCGCGTTGGCTTCCATAGTAGCTCTTTTGTGCCAGCCAGATAAAAGATTGATCAATATAGGTAATGTAAAGATCAATCCCAGCGGAAGACCGATCAATAGTTGCCTCCAGGTTTTCTTTTCTTTTTCCCTGTTAGTTTTCCAATAGTTCAAAAAAGCCTTTTCCTCATCACTTAGCATGCCATATAATTAAGGCGCAAATATAATATTTCGTTTAAATGAAAGGGCAAGAAGTACAAAAGCAGTCTGTGCTCTTGTTTCAGATAATCTCTAAAACTGTTTGAAATATTAGTTTTTGTAACTTGCTGCTTATTTATTGAATAAAAAGCAGGATTTTGAAGATCACACATTTTCTGGTACAATACCTCCATCAAAATAAAAAAATGCAATTGCAGGGTATTGGAGAATTTACGCTGGATAATTTTTATGAAAATCCTTTTGAAGGTGAGAAAGGTAAAATAAAAGTTCCGGACAACAGTATCCGTTTTTCACCCAGTAAAAAAACATCAGAAGATGCAGGACTGATTGATTATATTTCTGTGCAGACTAAAAAAATAAGACCGCTTGCTGCATCAGACCTTGAAGATTACCTGAACATTGGCAAGCAATTATTAAATGTAAGCAAGCAATTTTATATTGAAGGATTAGGCACATTGCTCCTCAACGATTATGGTAATCTTGACTTTATGCAAGGCCATGAAGTGTTTGCTCCCCTCAATACAGAAGTAACCAGTGTAGCTAAATCTAAAATAGAAGATAATTCTGCTGAAATACATTTTGAAGAATCGTACAACAGTGCATCGAACCCGGGAAATACCTTGCGAAAATTATTGGTAATACTTGCTTTTGCGGCAGGGCTGTTTATTATTGGCTGGATTGGTTGGTATTTTTTTCAGCAATGGCAGAACAGCAATGCTTCAGATACAACAAAAGAATCAACCGAGACTATTGAACCTGTTTTAAACCCACGCCCTGTAGACCCTGCAGCGAAACCTACACAAAAAGATACTACCGTTGTTGCTGTAACCCCAGCTCAAAATACCTCAAATGATTCTTCATATAATGTTATTATTGAAACTGCAAAAAGGCAAAGAGCAGAATACAGATACAACGATTTAATTAAGATGGGTTACCGGGTATCTCTTAGTACAGAAGACTCAGTTACTTTTAAAATTTACACCACTATTAAAGGATCTTTAGCAGACTCTACTAAAACCATGGATTCGTTATCGCGTTTCTTTGGTAGAAAGGTTTATCTTGATTTAAAGAACCCTGAATGAAAAGAATAACCTTCCTGTTATCTTTTGCTTATTGCCTTGCTGCACTTTTAAATATCTATTTTGTGTACACCAATAATATATTGTTGGCACACATTACAAAGCCAGCATTGATGCCACTGTTAATAGCAATAGTGTTTGCAGAAACTGGTTTGCGTGATTCGTTTTCTAAATTCTTTTGGGGAGGGCTGATATTTTCCTGGTCAGGTGATATTGTTCTGATGTATGATGGTTTTTTTATTTGGGGATTAGTTTGTTTTTTAGTTGCCCACCTGTTTTATATTGTTTATTTGCTGCGGATGAAAGGCCCCAGGGGACTGATTGAGTTTCAACCTTTATTTGCCATACCTGTATTAGTGTACTGGTTACTGTTAGTAGGTTTATTAAATGATTTTCTTGATGCATTAAAACTACCCGTTTTTATATATGGCGCAATCATTTGCTCAGTGTGGGTTGCGGCTTTTAATCTGTTTTGGAAGATTGAAAAAAAAGCAGCAGCCTTATTCTTCTTTGGGGCATTCCAGTTTGTACTATCCGATTCCATATTAGCCATCAATCGCTTTGTATACCCTTTCGATATGCTGCCTGTGCTCGTAATGATTACTTATTGTTCTGCGCAGTTTCTGCTAACATTGGGATGTATACGTTTTTCCAGTATAAAATCTATATAGAGTTAAAAAATCTGGATGTTTTATTTTTAATCAACTGATTATCAATAATAATTCTTCCAAAATTCAATGTTTTAACATTTATTCTTGATCGGATATGCTATTACGCTTATCTTTGCGTAAGATTTACACAATACCAGGATGTAAATATCGTTTGTTAATACAGATCGCCTGCATGCAGTAATAATAAGATTACCCGCTCAACAAATTGCTCAAAGCCATTTACATTTTTTGATTGCTCCAGGATGGAAGGAATGTGTGTATGCTAACATGTTCAGAATTAAAACTAATTGCGGCGGCAACCGCAGAACATTAAAATCTTTATAACATGGAAACAATTATTAAAGAATTGAATTTTGACAAGGAAATGGTACATAAGCTGCAAAAGGAAAAGGTAGACATTGATGTATTATATGTTTACCTGATGAATGGCAAAATTACCATGAAGGAATATCTTTACCTCTGTGGCATAAAATAATATCTGTATTATAATATCAATTTCCTGCAAGGCATTCTGTGAAAAGAATGCCTTTTATTATTCTACTCCTTGTACCTGCATCTGCAGTGTAAATACTGATTGTGATGCGGTAATAAACAATGTTCTTTTATCCTTACCACCAAAACATACGTTAGCAGTCCAGCCTGCAGGCACGGCAATGTTACCAATTTTATCTCCATTGCTTTTGTAAACTGTTACGCCTTGGCCCGTAATATAAACATTGCCTTCATTGTCAAGCGTTATACCATCAGAACCCTGTGCAACAAAAAGTTGCCTGTTAGTAAGCGCTCCGTTTGCGTTAATATCGTATCTATATGTTTTGCCATCTCCTATATCTGCAACATATAAATATTTTCCATCGGGAGTACCAACTATACCGTTGGGCTGTTTTAAATGATCATCAACTACAATAGGTTCTTTTTTGCCTTTAGGAAGATAATACACTTTTTGTCCGTCTATTTCCGGTTTGTTATGTTTCCAATAGTCCCGCTGATAATAAGGATCAGTAAAAAAAATGCCTCCACTTTTATCAATCCACAAATCATTTGGTCCATTAAAACGAAGTCCCTTAAAGCGCTTCATCAATATGGTTACTTTCTTATGCTTATCAACAGACCATATTTCATTATTTTCATCAGCACATGTAATCAAATTACCTTTGCTGTCGAAGTACATTCCATTCGATCTCCCGGTTTTATCCATAAAAACAGAGAGTTTTCCATCCACACTGTATTCCCATATTTTATTGTTGGGTTGATCAGTAAAAAATATATTTCCCTTTTTATCAACCGCCGGGCCTTCTGTAAAAGAAAATTGGTTTGATACTAACTGCAGGCTGGCTCCCGGCTGTACAATTTTCAAGCTATCTGATTGCTGGCAGAAAAGAGTGGTGGATACAAGCATGCAAAAACCCAAGGCCGGGAATAATTTAGTAAGCATTACATTTTAATTTTTAGCACGTTAAAAGAATATGGAGGAAGTGTATATGTTATTGTTTTGCCTTTTGCCGTAAAAGATGTTTCTTCAGGAAATACCTCTTTGGGCTTTTCAAAGGAGTTAATGCTGTTGAGGTCATTGTTTTTAAGTACAATAGCCATGCCTGTTGAAGGTATTTTTTTTATTCCTTCGAGATTAAAAACAGCAGGTTGTTCGTTGGCGGAAGCATTTACAATTTTAATAATTATTTCCTTTACACTAGCATCAATAACTGCCGAAGCATATAGACTATCCTGCCCTGCTACCACATCATTTGCTAAAGTAACGGGTATTACATTGATACCTTTATTGATTGAAAATAATTTTTGTACATGATAGTCAGGTGTGCCATACGACTCCAGGTTGTTAACCCAAATCAGATCTGGCGTCCATTGCCAGCCATCAGTATGTGCAAACAAGGGTGCATAAGATGCCATACTTACTACATCAGCATTGCGTTCAAGAC